>CAZCDJ010000075.1:7122-9429 GCA_964497655.1 uncultured Oscillospiraceae bacterium
CCATCTGGTGTACGAGATCGTGGATAACGCCATTGACGAGTCCCTTGCCGGCTATTGCAGCCACATCGAGGTGGTCATCGAGCCGGGGGACGTGATCTGCGTCAGCGACGACGGCCGGGGCATCCCCGTGGACATTCAGACCCAGACCGGCAAGCCCGCGCTGGAGGTGGTGTACACCGTGCTCCATGCCGGCGGCAAGTTCGGCGGCGGCGGCTACAAGGTGTCCGGCGGCCTCCACGGCGTGGGCGCCAGCGTGGTCAACGCCCTCAGCGACTGGCTGGAGGTCACCGTCCACCGGGACGGCAAGCAGTACCGCATGAAGTTCTCCCGGGGCGAGATCACCGAGACCATGTCCGTTGTGGGCGAGACCGACCACACCGGCACCGTGGTGCGCTTCCACCCGGACCCCACCATGTTCGACGACACCGTGTATGATTATGAGACCCTGCACGTGCGGATGCGGGAGCAGGCCTTCCTGAACGCGGGACTGCGTATCTCCACCGAGGACAAGCGCCCCGGGAAGGAGCAGCGGGACGATATGTGCTACGAGGGCGGCATTCGGGAGTTTGTCAGCTACATCAACCGGAACAAGAGCCCCCTCCACAACGAGGTGATCTATGTCTCCGGCGAGCGGACGGACAGCGAGTGCGAGATCGCCATGCAGTATAACGACGGCTATAACGAAATTCTGGTGTCCTTCGCCAACAATATCCACACCCCGGAGGGCGGAATGCACGAGACCGGCTTTAAGGCCGCGCTCACCCGGGTGCTGAACGCCTACGGCAGAAAGACCAACGCCATCAAGGAGGGGGACACCCTCTCCGGCGACGACTGCCGGGAGGGACTCACCGCCGTCATCAGCGTGAAGCTGACCAATCCCCAGTTCGAGGGCCAGACCAAGGCCAAGCTGGGCAACAGCGACATGCGTACGCTGGTGGACAGCGTGGTGTCCGACCGGCTGGAGCAGTTCCTGGAGGAAAATCCCGCCATCGGCCGTACCATTCTGGACAAGGCCATGACCGCCAGCCGGGCCCGGGAGGCCGCCCGCAAGGCCAGAGAGAACGTGCGGCGCAAAACCGCGCTGGAGGGCAGCACCCTGCCCGGCAAGCTCTCCGACTGCAACGAGCGGGACCCCAGCCTCACCGAGCTGTACATCGTGGAGGGCGACAGCGCCGGCGGCAGCGCCAAGGGCGGCAGAGACAGCCGGTTCCAGGCCATCCTGCCCCTGTGGGGCAAGATGCTCAACGTGGAGAAGGTGCGGGAGGAAAAGGTCTACGGCAACGATAAGCTAAGCCCGGTGATCACCGCTCTGGGCGCGGGACTGGGCGACGAGTTTGACCTGTCCAAGCTGCGCTACCACAAAATTGTTATCATGGCGGATGCGGACGTGGACGGCGCCCATATCAGGACGCTGCTGCTCACCTTCTTCTTCCGCTATATGCGCCCCCTCATTGAGCAGGGCTATGTGTACGCCGCCGTGCCGCCCCTCTATAAGCTCACCCGGGGCAAGACCTCCCGGGTGGCCTACTCCGACGAGGAGCGGGATCAGATCAGCGGCGAGCTGCGTGGCGGCAACCCCAACGTGAAGATTGACATCTCCCGCTTCAAGGGCCTTGGCGAGATGGACCCCCACGAGCTGTGGGAGACCACCATGGACCCGGAAAAGCGCACCCTCAAGCGCATTGAGCTGGAGGACGCCGTGGCCGCGGACGAGATCTTCACCATCCTCATGGGCGAAAAGGTGGAGCCCCGCAAGGAGTTTATCGAGAAAAACGCCAAATATGTGGTGAATCTGGACATTTGATGGTGCCTCATTTACAGCGTTTCCCTTGACCGTGAGCGCGGGTGGATTCCCCCTTCCGCCGCCGCGAAAGCCGGTAATCATCCGGAGGCCGGTTGTCATCCTGAGACCTTTTCTTTTTGTCATCCTGAGCGCAGCGAAGGATCTTGTCCCCGCAGACGAAGAAAAGATTCTTCGGAGCAATGCTCCTCAGAATGACCGGAAAACGGAGAAATCCACAGGACCGGAAAACGGAGAAATCCGCAGGACCGGAGAATGAGAAAAGCCACAGGACAGGGAAACAAATGGCATAGAATGAAAGGGGCGGACATCCCTTTTCCCCCGCAGCGACCCAAGCACAAACCGAAAGGAATGAGTTCTATTGGCGAAAGACTATAAGCCTGAAGATATCATGTTCCCGGAGCAGCACATCGTCACCAGCGAGCTGGTCAGCGAAATGCAGCGCTCCTACATCGACTACGCCATGTCCGTCATCGTGGGCCGGGCCCTGCCCGACGTGCGGGACG
>CAZCDJ010000076.1:0-9367 GCA_964497655.1 uncultured Oscillospiraceae bacterium
TCGTCCTTCACCATGCCGAACACGGGCACGTCCACCCTCAGCTCCCCCAGCACGCCCAGCGCCACGCCGGCGTGCTCCGCGCCGCCGTCAATGAGCAGCAGCCCGGGCAGCTCCGAAAACTTCTCGTCCCCCTCCAGATAATGGCGGAAGCGGCGGGTGACCGCCTCACGCATGGAGGCGTAGTCGTCCTGGGAAGCCACCTCCTTCATGCGGAACCTGCGGTAGTCCCGCTTCAAAGGGCGTCCCTTCACGAACACGGTCATGGCGGCCACAATGCCGTCGTTGCCCAGATTGGAGATGTCAAAGGCCTCAATCCGATCCGGCTGGGCCGGCAGCTCCAGCGCGCGCTGCAGCCATTCCAGCGTCTTGAGCGCCTTCTGGTACGCGGTGGCGGCCCGCTCGCTCTCCTCCCGGGCGTTGCGCTGGGCGGCCTCGGAAAGCCGCACCCGGTCGCCCCGCTGGGGAGTCTCCACGCTCACCTTATGGCCTGCGGCTTCGGTGAACATCCGGCTCAGCTCCTGCTGATCCTCCGTCTCCAGCGGCAGCAAAATCACCTTGGGCCATGTGCCCCGCTGGGCGTAATACTGGCGTGTCAGGTCGGAGAGCGCCTCCGCGTCCTCCTCCAGCGGCTCCTCCATCAGCTCGAAGTCCTTGCCGCTCAGGTCGCCGTCCACGAAATGCAGCACGCTAAAGCAGCTTTTCGCCGCCCGGCAAAAGCCCACCGCGTCGGTGTCCGCGTACACGGCGGAGATCACCCGCTGACGGTTGCCCAGCCCCTGGATGGCGCGAATCCGGTCCCGGTATTTGGCAGCCAGCTCAAAATTCATGTCCTCTGCGGCGGACTCCATCTTCTCCGTCAGCTCGGTCACCAGCGCCTTTGTCTCCCCGCCCAGAATCATGGCGGCCTGACGCATGGCGGCGCGGTATTCCTCCCCGCTCTGACGGTTCGCGCACCAGCCTGCGCACTCCCCCATGTGGTAGTTCAGGCACGGCCTCGCCCTGCCGATGTCCCGGGGAAATCTGCGGCTGCAGGTGGGCAGCAGCAGCGCCTTGCTCACCGTGTCGATAATGTCCTTGCTCATTCCCCGTCCGCCGTAGGGGCCAAAGTAGCGGGCTCCGTCCCGGGCGGTGTGGCTCACGATGGTGAGCGCCGGGTACTCGGCCTTCTCGTCCAGCCGGAGGAAGGGGTAGCCCTTGTCGTCCTTCAGCAAAATGTTGTAGTGGGGCTTGTGGCGCTTAATCAGGGAGTTTTCCAGCACCAGCGCCTCAAACTCGCTGGCGGCAACAATCACATCGAAATCCGCCACCTTCTCCACCATGGCGGCCACCTTGGGCAGGTGCTCCCCCCGGAAATAGCTGGTGACGCGGTTTTTCAGGGCCTTGGCCTTGCCCACGTAGATGACCTCTCCCAAAGCGTCCTTCATGATATAGACCCCCGGCAGCAAAGGCAGCCGGTTGGCTTTTTCCCGCAGCGCGCCCACGTCGCTCATACCTGCACGGCCTCCGCCGTCCGCCGGGCGGCCTTTTCCTTCCGGTCGTTATAGACGCACCAGGCCGAGATGGTGACAATCACCACTCCGCCGCCCAGCAGCGCCCACACGCCGGGGGCCTCCCCGTCAAACAGGAACACCCACACCGGGTTCAGCAGCGGCTCCACCGCCCCCAGCAGCGAGCAGGCCAGCGGCGGGCAGTACTCCGCCGCCCGGGCCAGAATGACATAAGGTATCCCCAGCTGTACGATGCCCAGAATCAGGATGCACAATACGGAGCTGCCGGTGAGCCGGGGCGGGGCAAGGAACAGGAAGGGGATCGACACCACGAAGGTGAGAGCATTGGCGATGACGATGGCGCTTAAGCGCTCGCCCCCGTTGCTGGAGCCCAGACTGATATAATAGCACGCAAAAGCGGCGCCGGCACCCAGGGCCACAAAGTTGCCCAGCATACCGCCGCTTTCCAGTTTGTCAAAAAAGAACAGGGAGATGCCCCCCAGCGTGATGACCACGGCTATCACGTCCGCCGCCGTGAAGCGCTTGCCCAGAAACAGCACGGAGATGACCATGATGAACACCGGCGCGGTGAATTGCAGCACGATGGCGTTGGCCGCGGTGGTGAGCTTATTGGAGAGCACAAAAAATGTCATGGTGAGGCACAGCGCCACGCCTGCGGACAGGGTACGCCGGTTCACGGTCAGTCGCTGTCCGCTGATGCGGAGGTAAGCGAAGGCCACGCCGCCCGCCAAAAGCGAGCGAATGCCCGCGATAACAAAGGCGTTCCAGGGCAGCAGCTTGATAAAAATGCCGGCAATGCTCCACATGGCAGCGCAGAGCACAACGCCCAGCATGGCTTTGGTTTTTCTTGTTTCCACCATACGATCTACGACCTTAAAAAACGGGGGCGTGCTTATACACGCCCCCGCCGGATGCTTCGCTGTTATTCGGAGAAATCGGAATCGATGAGCTCAGCCAGCGTCTTGATGGCCTCGTCCTCATCAACGCCGTCGGCTACGATGTTGACGGACGTGCCCTTTACGATGCCCAGTGAAAGGACGCCCAAAAGGCTCTTGGCGTTGACACGACGGTCGTCTTTCTCGATCCAGATGCTGCTCTTAAATTCGTTGGCTTTCTGGATAAAGAATGTTGCGGGTCTCGCATGGAGACCGACCTGATTATTGATGATTACCTCTTTAGATATCAATGAAGCCACTCCTTCCACAACCCTATGTGCATTGTATACCATAACAAATTTCGCACAAAACGTCAACCGATTTTACCCATTTTGTGTTTTTGCACAGTGTTTGCCCCCGCCCCTGAACAGTTTTATTTCAGTTCAACAACGGTTACGCCCATCTCGCCCTCTCCATAGCGTCCCATGCGAAAGCTTTTCACGGCTTTTGTCCGCTTCAGCTCCTCCTGCACCGCCTTACGCAGCGCGCCGGTGCCCTTGCCGTGGATGATGGTAACAGTCTCCAGTTTTGCCATCACGGCGCTGTCCAGATAGCGATCCAGCACGGCAATGGCCTCCAGCGACTCCATGCCCCGCAGGTCCAGTTCAATGGGCACCGGCGCCGCGCGCAGGGCGCTGCCCAGAGATACCGCCGCTATCGCGGCCTTCTTCGGCGCGGATTCCAAGACGCAGACCTCGCTCTGCTTTTGCTGCAGACGCATGGCCCCGCAGCGGAGGGTAAGGCTGCCGTCCCGGGCCACCTCCTCCACCTGAGCCTTCATGCCCATGGAGATGATCTCCACCGTGTCCCCCGCCACGGCGGGCCGGCCCGGCTTCTTCTTTTCCTGCGGCACCTGCGCCTTCTCGCTGTACTTCTCCTCTGCCTCGTTCAGGCGGCGGCGCAGCTCCGCCCGCGCCTCGTTGGCGGAGCGGTGATCCTCCTCATCGTCCATCCGCTTTCGCATCTCGTCCAGCTCCGCGAAGGTGGCCTCCGCGGTGGCTCTGGCGTCGGCAATCAGGCGCTCCGCGTCCCGCCGGGCCTTCTCCCCCGCCTTGTCCAGCCGCATACTCAGCTCAATGCGGAGATCGGCGGATTCCTTGCGGTTTCGCTCCGCCTCCCGCAGCTTGCTCTCCGCCTCCGACCGATCCCGCTCCAGCTCCTGCCGCACCTGCTCCAGCTTCTCTATGGTGGCCTCAAAGCTGGCGCTGGATTCACCCACACGGGACTTGGCGTCGTTGATGATGCCCTCGGGCAGACCCAGCCGCTGGGAGATGGCAAAGGCGTTGCTCTTGCCGGGAATGCCCACCAGCAGCCGGTAGGTGGGGCGCAGGGTCTGCACGTCGAACTCGCAGGAGGCGTTCATCACCCCCGGCTCGTTGGTGGCGTAAACCTTCAGCTCCGCGTAGTGGGTGGTGGCGGCGATGATGGCGCCGCATTTGCGGGCGTACTCAATCACCGCGATGGCCAGTGCCGCGCCCTCCGTGGGGTCGGTGCCCGCGCCCAGCTCGTCAAAGAGGATCAGCGCGCCGGGGCCGCACTCTTCCAGAATACGCACAATGTTGGTCATGTGTGAGGAGAAGGTGGAAAGGCTCTGCTCGATGCTCTGCTCATCGCCGATGTCCGCCATCACGCTGCGGAGCACCGGCACGGCGCTGCCGTCTGCGGCGGGGATATGCAGCCCGCAGGCCGCCATGACGCACAGCAGACCGATGGTCTTAAGGGTGACGGTCTTGCCGCCGGTGTTGGGGCCGGTGATGACCAGAGTGTCGTAATCGTCCCCCAGCGTCAGGTCGATGGGCACGGCCTTGGCCTGATCCAGCAGCGGGTGGCGGGCCCGGCGCAGCCGCACCTCATGGGCGGTGAGCTCCGGCTCCACGCAGTCCAGCTTGTAGCTGAGCCGGGCCTTGGCGAAAATCAAATCCAACGAGGTGAGCAGCGTGAAGTCGCTGCCGATATCGTCGGCAAACTCGGCGCAGTCGGCGCTGAGTTCGGCCAAAATGCGCTCAATCTCCGCCTTCTCCTTGGCCCGCAGCTCCCGCAGCTCGTTGTTGGCCTTCACGGCGGCCATGGGCTCGATGAACAGGGTGGCTCCGCTGGCGGACACGTCGTGGACAAGTCCCGGCACGCTGCCCTTGCACTCCGCCTTCACCGGCACCACGAAGCGATCGCTTCTGGTGGTGATGATGTTGTCCTGCAGGGCCTTGGCGTAGGTGGGCGAGGAGATGATCTTTTGCAGCGCCTCCCGCACGGAGGCGCTGGCGGCGCGGATGTGACGGCGGATGTCCGCAAGAGCCACAGAGGCGCTGTCGGACAGCTCGTCCTCCCCGGCGATGGAGGAGGTAATCTTCTCCTCCAGAAAGCGGTTGGCCTTCAGGGCGAAGAACAGGTAGTCGATGCAGCTGTGCTCTCCCTTGCTGTCGCTCTCCCCGTAGGCGCGCACCAGTCGGGCGGCGCTGAGCACTCCGGCGATGTCCATCAGCTCCCGGGTGTTCAGGCTGCCGCCCATGTCCGCCCGCTGGAGGGAGGGCCGCACATCCCGCACGCCGGAGAAGGAGGGGCTGCCCCGTGTGACCATCATTTTCCGGGCGGCGCTGGTCTCGGCCTGCCGCTTTTTGACCTCCGCCGTGTCCGTGCTGGGCAGCAGCGCCGCCGCCCGCTGCCGGGCGCTGTCGCTCACCGCCTGGGCGGAGAGCATCTCCAGCACCAGCGGCAGCTCCAGCGTATTCATCGATTTTTCGTACTGTGTCATGTGAACTTCCTTAGCTTTTTGTAGTAATCAAGCCCGGCGAAGGGGCGATCCAGCTGATAGAGCGCGTAGCACTCGCACACCCGGACAAGCTCCCCAAGGCCCTCCTCGCTGAGTGTAAAGGAGAAAATCCGTTTGGGCTCCACGCCGATGATGTGACGCATGGCCCGCAGCGCGGCGCCGCCCACGGGCAGCATTCCCGGCCGGGCGCAGCTCTCGCAGTACAGCTCGCCGCTTTCCGGCCACAGGAAGGCACTCTCCGGCTCCGTCGCGCCACAGCCGTGGCATTGGGACAGATCCGGCTCGTAGCCGCTGAGGCACATGAGCCGCAGCTCAAACACGGCCTTCACCTGCTCCATGGGGCACAGGCCGCCGGACAGGGCGTACAGGCTGTTCAGCCCCAGCCGCAGCACCTCGGGATTGGGACAGTCCTCATCGGACACGGCCTCCAGCACCTCGGCAAAATAGCTGCCCAGCGCCAGACGCTCAATATCTCCCCTAAGCCCCAGAAACTGCTCCACCGGCGACGCCTCGTTGATGGACCACTTGCCCTTGTTGCCGAACATGGTCAATTCCGAAAAGGTAAGAAGCTGGGTGGCCGCGGCCACCTTGCTCTTGGAGCGCAGCGCGCCCCTTGCTCTGGCGGAGATTTTCCCTTCATCCTCCGTGAGGATGGTCAAAATCCGGTCTGCTTCCTTATAGCGCACCTCGCGGAGCACCAGACCGCGCGTTGTCATAAACACTTTATGTACCTCAGTGTCATCCGGACGGCTCTCCGCCGTCCGAAGCGTTGTTTGTTTCCTCCGGCACGGCCTGATTCGCCGCACCGCGGGGCCCGTCGGCGCTGTCTCGGGTCAGGAGCCAGCACAGCGGGTCGCCCGTGTCTGTGAATACCTGCCAAAATCCGTCGGACGACACAAAAATCACCTCAGCGATATTTTGTGCGTTTTCGCTTCTTTTAGCTTGGTAATTTTATATGCCCGGGAACTATCATTTGTCCAGAAAGCCGAAATTGCGAAGGAGCGGCGCGCTGTCCCGCCAGTTCTCCTTCACCTTTACCCAGGTGCGGAGATAGACCTTAGCATCCAAAAAGCTCTCCATATCCTTGCGGGCCATCTCGCCGATCTTTTTCAGCATGACGCCGTTTTTCCCGATGATGATGCCCTTGTGAGAGGCCTTCTCGCAGTAGATGGTCACGTCCATCTCAATCACGCCGTCCTCCCGCTCGTGGAAGCCCGTAACCTCCACGGCGGTGCCGTGGGGCACCTCCTTATCCAGACACCACAGCAGCTTTTCCCGCACCATCTCGGCGCAGAGCTGCTTTTCCGGCTGGTCGGTGTACATATCCTCCGGGAACAGGGGGTGGCCCTCCTGGGCAAACTTGTCCAGCTCGTCCATCAGCTCCTTCAGTCCGTCGCCCTTCTTGGCGGAGACCGGCACGATGGACGCAAACTCGTACGCCGCGCTGTACGCCGCGATGACCTCCAGCAGCACGCCCTTCTCCACCGTGTCAATCTTGTTTACAGCGAGAATCGCGGGCACCTTGTTTGTCTTGATGCGGGCAATCAGCTCCTGCTCCTGGGGGCCCACGGAGGGGATGGGCTCCACCACCAGCACCACCGCGTCCACATCCGCAACGCTCTCGCGCACCACGTCGTCCATGTATTCGCCCAGACGGGTACGGGCCCGGTGGAAGCCCGGCGTGTCCATAAAGACAAACTGGGTATCCCCCCGGGTGACGATGCCGGTGACACGGCTGCGGGTGGTCTGGGGCTTATTGGAGACGATGGCCACCTTCTCCCCCACCAGCGCGTTGGTCAGCGTGCTCTTGCCCACATTGGGCCGGCCCGCTATGGTTATCATGGCGTTTTTATTTGTCATATGCCTAATTTCTCCATTATCTCTTTTTCTCTGGCGCGCATCCGTTTTTTTTGCTCGCCCTCGTCCATGTGGTCGTAGCCCAGCAGATGCAGCGTGCTGTGCACCGCCAGATAGGACAGCTCATGGTCGAAGCCGTGGCCGAACTCCTCTCCCTGCTGCGCGCAGCGGGGCACGTCCAGCACCATATCCCCCAGATACAGCTCCTCTGTCTCCGGGTCCAGCTCGCAGGCCGCCGGGTCAAACTCCCCCGGGGTCAGCTCGTTCCAGGGGAAGGACAGCACATCGGTGGCGCTGTCCACGCCCCGCTCCGCCTGATTGATGGCGCGGATGCCCTCGTCATTTGTGAGCAGCACATTCACCTCGCAGCGCTCTTTAACGCCCTCGGCGGTGAGCGCGGCCTCCACGGCGCGGCGAATCAGCAGATAGGCGTCCGGGTGTCCCAGATCCCGCCGGCGGCGGGAGACGGTTACCGTGTGCTTCATACGCCGTACACGTCCTTTATTTTGCTCTCCAGATACTCGATGTAGTACAGGGGATCAAAGGGCTCGCCCACGGCCTTTTCCAGCAGCTCGGTGGGGGTAGGGAGCCGTCCGTACTTCCAGATTCTGTCCTCCAGCCAGGCGTTCACCGGCGCAAAGTTGCCCTTGGACATACAGATGTTTACCCCCACGGTGTGCTTCATTTTGGCAAGCAGCTGCGCCCCGTAGGCGCTGCCCAGCGCGTAGGACGGGAAGTAGCCGATCTGGCCGCCGGACCAGTGGGAATCCTGCAGCACGCCTCTGGCGTCGTCCGGCACGTCGATGCCCAGATACTCCTTGTAGAGGGCGTTCCATTTCTCCGGCAGGTCGCGGGTGGAGATTTCCCCGGAAATAAGGCCCTTCTCCAGCTGGTAGCGCACCATAATGTGCAGGTAATAGGTCAGCTCATCCGCCTCGGTGCGGATGAGGGAGGGCTGCGCCCGGTTCACCGCCCGGTACAGCTCGTCGGCAGTGTGGTCGCCAATGGCCGGGCAGAGACGCACAAGCTCCGGATACAGGAAGTTGATGAACTCCTTGCTGCGACCCAGAATGTTCTCGAAAAACCGGGACTGAGACTCATGGATGCCCATGGAGACCCCCGCGCCCAGCTCGGTATAGGCGAACTCGTCCGCCGTGTGCAGCTCATAGAGGGCGTGTCCCCCCTCGTGAATCACACTGTACAGGGAGGAGGCGAAATCCCCCTCGTGGTAGTGGGTGGTAATCCGCACGTCGTGCTTGGAAAAGCCCATGGTAAAGGGGTGCTCCGTGGTGCCCAGACCGCAGTGGCCCCGGTCGATGCCCATGACGCCCATCACATAGTCGGAGAGCTCCTTCTGCCGCTCCAGCGGGAAGCGCACCTCCAGCACGGCGGTGTCCGGCTGAGGGGCGCTGCGCGCCTTTGCCAGCAGCGGCACCAGCCGGGCGCGGAGCGCGTCAAAGAACGCGTCGCACTTTTCCTCCGTGAGCCCCTCCTCGTACTTATCCAGCAGATAGTCATAGGGGGGCTTGTCCGGCTCCACCAGCGCGGCAAAGCGGCGGTTTGCCGCCACGATGCGGGAGAGATACGGCTCGAACATGGCGTAGTTTGAGGCCTCCTTGGCCTTGCGCCACACGTTCTGTGCCTGGTTGAGCAGCTCGCTGTACGCCACATATTCCTCCACGGGAATGCGGCGCAGCTCCCGCAGGGATTTCTGCTTCAGCTCCACAATGCGCCGCTCCGCCTGGGTCAGCTCGCTCTCGTGGTAGGATAAGAAGTCCAGCAGCGCCACGGCCTCCCCGCCGGTGGAGAGCTTGTAGGCCTCCTCCGTGAGGATGGCAAGGGTCTTGCCCCGGGGCGCCCAGGTCTCGGCGGGGGCAACGGTCACGCTGTCGTAGTACAGCGTGCTCATGGCCTGGGTATAGGCAAATTCGTGCAGCTGCAGCTCACTGAGCGCTTTTCTCGCTTCTTCCATGGTCATTTGGTGTTCCTCCTGCCGGGCCGTCTCGCCGGGGGCGGCGTGCGGACGGGCTGTTCCGGTTTATCATATTTTTCGTAGGCTTCAATTATTTTCTGCACCAGCCGGTGACGCACCACGTCCGCGCCGGTAAGCGAGCAGATGGCGATGTCGTCAATGTCCCGCAGCACGCGCACGGCCTCCTTCAGACCGCTCACCTTGTCGGTGGGCAGGTCGATCTGGGTCACGTCGCCGGTGATGACCACCTTGCTGCCGAAGCCGATGCGGGTGAGGAACATCTTCATCTGCTCCCGGGAGGTGTTCTGTGCCTCGTCCAGAATGATGA
>CAZCDJ010000077.1:0-9087 GCA_964497655.1 uncultured Oscillospiraceae bacterium
GACAGCTCTTTTACATCCCGGAAAACAGCGGCGCGGGGTCGCGCAGCAGCTTCTGCAGACGAAGGACAAAGGGGGCCACGTCGCCAAAATCCAGCGCCCGGTGATCAAACACCACCCCGACAGGCAGCACCTTTCCCACCGCCACCCGGGGCTCCCCCGTCCCCTCAGGCCGCACGACCACGGGCCGCTCCTGCACCGGGCCCAGAGAAATCGCGCACACCTGGGGTGGAATGATCTCCAGAAGGGGCATACAGCCGCTAAGCGCCCGATCCAGCGAGCCGATGTTGGACACGGTGATGGTTCCGCCGTCAATATCCTCGCAGGTCAGCCGGCGAGTGGCGGGGATCGCGTAGTAGTCCCGCTTCTCCCTTCCCCTCAGGCCCTTCACCCGGCACGGGCCCAGCCCCGCCCCCAACAGCTTTCCCGCCGCCTCCGCCAGATGCCCTTTTCCCAGCACCGCCAGCGTATTTTTCACGCCGGTCTGATAGAGCAGCTCGTCCAGCTGCGTCTCCCCGGCCCGGGCCTGTATGTCCCGCACATAGCGGGCCATGTCCTCCGGCGTGCGGGACTCCATGTTCCGCAGATTCACCGTCATCATCTTCCCGTTGGGTAAAATCAGGGGCAGGGAGATGTGGATGCTCCGAAAGGTCTCCAGCCGTCCGTACAGGAACCGCTCCCGGAAATGCAGATGGGAGTTCATCCGGGGGGCGGCCTTCAGCGCGTCCACAATGGCGCAGAGCAGGGCGGTGTTCAGGGTAAGCCGCGTATCCTTCGTCCGCCCGCGGTTAATCTCCTCCACCCGCGCCAGAAAGGCAGTCACCTCCGGCTCGAACACATAAGACACATGGGGCACATTGCGCCAGCCCTCTCCGGTTTTGGCGGCGACAATCTTGCGCTGAATATCAAAATACTGCACCGTGGCCGCGCTCTCCCCTTCCCGTCCACGGGCGTTCCGTCCGCGCCTCACAGCGCGCGCCACAGCAGCGTGGCGTTTTCAAAGCAGGCCTCCACCCTTCCGCTGTCCTTCAGCCAGGAGAGATAGGAGCGCACCGTGCTGCCCACCAGCACATACTGCTCAAAATTCATCTGGAGCCCATAGTCCAAAAAGAGCTTTTGCAGCAGCGACTCAAAGCAGATGGGCTCCGCGCAGAGGGACACAATCTTTTCCGCAACCTCATGCACCTTGTCGATATTGTACCGGGCCAGCGGCGCGATCTCCTCCGTGGCCTCCGCGTGGGCCGGTATAAAAAGTCTCGCCTCCAGCTTCTCCACCCGCTCAAGGGTGTCCAGATAGGCGGCCACGTCGTAAATAAAGCCGATCCGGTATTTTTCAAGGGTCTCCCGGCTGGAGAGACAGTCCGCCAGATACACCACATCGTCCCCGCTGCGGAAGCCCACCATATCGAAAAAGTGTCCCGGCAGCGGGATAAGGCTCATCCCCCGGGGAAGCGTCTCCCCGGTCAGCGGCTGCGCGTCGCTCTCCTGTGCCATGAGAAATTTGTGCCGCAGCTCCGCCGGCGGGAAGCCGCCGTAAAGGAAGGCCGGCTCCAGAACGGGGTGGCGTGTAAATTCGCAGTCCACGCCGGGGGCGTAGATCCGGCATCCGGTCTGTTTTTGCAGATACTGGTTCCCGCCGATGTGGTCGGCGTTGGCGTGGGTGTTATAGATCGCCGTCAATTTCCAGCTGTTGGCATCCAGAAGCTGCCGCAGCTTTCGGCCGGCGTCCTTGTCGTTTCCGCTGTCAATCAGACAGACCTCCCGGTCACTGAGCTTCACCAGCCCAATCTTCGCCGGACTTTGAATATAGTAGCTGTTCTCCGCCACCTGAATCAGTTCATACACTGGCAACTTCCCCTTTTTTCACGCAATTTGCGCAAATTTCGTATGTGCAGCCGGGGGATTTCCCCCGCCCGGCAAGTGTTTTCGAAGGCTCCTTAGATGGCCGGGCCGCATTTCCAAGCCCGCGTGTCGATATGAGACATATTATATAGAGATATTTGTATGCTTTCAACACAAAACACCAGGATAGGTGAAGAATTTAATACTTTTTCTATTCGAAAGGTACCCCGGGCGCTCCATATGTCCCACCAGCAAAGCAGCGCAGAATCATCAAAGCTCCGTTTCTGCACACACAGCCTCCCGGTGTCCCGGGTGCTATCTCCACGCCACAAATCACATGAGAATTATAATATATTGAAATGAAAGGATTATTTTGATATAATTGTAAAATAACGTGATTTCATTCAAAGGAGATCGGATATATGGGCGGCGATGCGAACATTCAGTTTTTAAAGCTTCTCGGCTGGGAAGGACGCGAGCTGGAACAGTTTCTTCCCGATTGGGAGAACGCCGCAAAGTTTATGCGGCTCACCGAAAAGGACATTTCCTATTCGGTCAACGAATGGCTGCCGAAATACTGGGACATCTCACTTCTGAGTGTTCATAAGATGATCGCCGCCATGGTGAAGGAGGCCGCAGAGCTTGCGAAGATGGGCAGCTATAAAAAGCAGGGCCACATGATTCTTTCAAGCAACAACACCGGCTCCTTCATCTGCCTGTACGCAAACAAGCTGGCGGGCGGAGATCATCTGCATGTGGTGTATCCCGATTTTATCATGTCCACCATGTGGCAGGCTTTTTTCGGCAAGTCTGCCGAGCACACGTCAGACGGGCCCAGCCTGAGCTTCGGCTGCGGTCATTGCGCGCTGAACTGCACCAGAGCCAACGGCCGCGTGGACGGACACATTCCGGATCCCACCGTCACCTGGAACTGGGGAATGCACTGCGACGAGGCCCCAAAGACCGAGGAGCTTATCGGCTGCCTGCAAAACCGCACGGACACCAAGAGTGTTCTCGTATATATCCCCCACGACGCCGCGCTTGGTGAGGTGGAGGCCGACAACGACGCGCGAGTCGCCTACCTGGCAAGCAAGATTCGGGACGGCCAGCTCAGAATAAGCGGCTATACCGGCGTGGAGGTCACGGAGTCCCACATGAAAACCGCCATTACGGAGTATATGTCCTATATGCACCGGGTAGAAGAAATAACAGACCTTGTGGTAAACGCGGATCCTCAGCCCATCTCCGGCAACGAGCTGGCCCTGTTCGGCGTATGTATGCAGGTGTGCTTCGACACCGGAATGGACGCCGTGAACGAAGCACTGGATATTGCCATTGAGGAGATCAAGGCGCGCATTGCCGCCGGCATCGGCCCGCTGCCCAAGGGCGCGCCCAAGCTGGCCTGCTATTTTGTACCGCTTAACGTACCCTGGGTAGATCGTCTGTTCCGGAACAATGGTGTCAATCTCTCCATCGGCCGTGTTTTCCCCCTGGCCAGTATGATGGAAGAAAAACTGGGGGCGGATACCCCCTATATGGCCGCGGCGCGGCAGTGCCTCATGTGTCCGGACACCGTGAACATGAAGGACGCGGCAAGAATCGTGGCAGACCTGCTGGGCCGTTATCCCATAGACGCGGCGCTGCTTGGCTTTTATGACTTTGACCGGTGGATTGGCGCACTGCAAAAAACCGAAATGCGCCTGGTGGAGGAAGCAACGGAGATACCACATTTTTATTTGGAGGGCGACTTCTGGGCAGGCAACAAGTATTCCACCGAGGATCGCATCTCCGTCATTCGAGGCATATGCAGTTGCCTGAAGATTTCCAAGATATAACCAGTCCCCACGCGGCTCCGGGCAAAGTACTTGGATCAAAATATATTTAAGGTAGTATCGGTATGCCAAGAGAAAAAATACTATGCGGAAAAGAAGAAATTTTCCGGGTCGCCATAGACATTGTGGAGCAGGCAGGTATGGCGGATCTCTCCATGCGAGCCATCGCGAAGGCGCTGGGCGTTTCCCCCATGACCATCTATAACTATGTGGAAAACCTGCAGGCAATCAAGAAGCGCGTGCTTATTACCGCGTTTGACAGGCTGTATGAACTTGTCTACTCCGAACTCAACAAGCTGACTATGCCGGTGGACAAGACCGTGTTCTGCAAGACTGTCGCCATGTCGGTATATAAGTTTTCGGCGGAGAACAAGAATATGTTCGCGTTCATGTTTTCTGACGGCTGCGCCATGTTCAGCAACGACGCCGAGGTGAAGCCGTTCTATGACTTCATCTCAAAGCTGACACAGCGCGCTAAGTCGACGCAGAAATCCTACGCCACCAATGAGCAGGGCTACAAACTGCTGGAAATCCTTATTTTCTCTGTTACCTATCAGTTTGCCACCGGCGTAAGATCACTGACCGAGAAGGAATACAGCGAGTATATTGATTACTATCTGAAAAAGTGCATTTCGTGACGGCAACGGCATCTCTTTGCTCCCCCCGACCAATTGAATAATCTCTGATACACTATTGACATTTGATTGACAATGGTGTACTATTATATTTGAAAATTTACAGTGTATATTTATTTTCTCCCACGGCAAACGCCCACACACGACCATACGAAAAAACGGATGGGAGCTGTACACAGTGGACAAAATGTTACAAAAACTCGAGGAGATTGCCGCCGCAAATACAGCGGGGATGGCCGCGGAAAAACGGGCCGGAAAGCCGCTCGTCGTGTATTGCAGCAGCTTTATTCCGGCGGAGCTCATCAGGGCGTCCGGCGCGAATACCTACCTGCTCTGCCGGGGCGGGGATGCCGCGCCTGCTAACGCCGCTCTGGAATACACACTGGAATGCATTAACCCGTTGGCAAGAGCCAGCGCGGGCTACCTGATTAACGGCTTGGACGATCTTGCCAGCATGGCGGATCTGGTTGTCACCGCCAACTCAGACAGCCACATGTGCCGAATGAGCGAGCTTTTGGAACACAACGGCATTCAGGTCTTTAAAATTGGAATACCGTTGGACTGGCAGGAAAAGAGCTCTTTTGATTATTATCTTGATTCGCTTCACAATTTGCTTCGAACGGTGGAGCACATGACCGGTCACCCGGTGGATATGAGCCTGGCAAGAGAACACTTTGCCCTTTCAAACCGCGTAAAGGCCTGTATGGCACGGGTGAACGAGTTGCGCCGGGGCGATTCCATACCCATCGGCATTGAATCGGTTATGCGTCTGCACGCCATTGCCCCTCTGCTTACCCAAGAGAGTCAGGTGCGCGAGTGTGAACGCTTTATCCAGTCGCTCTCCTCCTCCCCCGCCCTGTTCGACAAGGGCGCTCCCCGTCTGCTTGTCATTGCGCGCGCCGCAGCCTCCGGGGATTATGAGGTTATGCGCCTTTTTGACGAGAGCGGCTGTCCGGTGGTGGCCGAGGTCTTTGACGAATGCGCCTGCGCTGCAGGCAGCGAAATTCCGCTTGATGGTGACCTGCTGGAGAGCTTCGCCCGGCAAAGATATCTGAATACACTGCCCATAAGCACATTCCACCCCTCCTGGAAGGAGCGCTTCCAGCACGTCCGCAGCCTGATTCAGGAATACCATGTCGACGGTGTGCTCTGGTATCAACTGGCCTGCGACGAGGTATATGACATGGAATTCACCTGTGTTTCCCGCTGGCTCAGCCAGATGAAAATACCCGCGTTGAAGCTTGAGACGGATTTCGATTACTCTCATGACAAAACCGCGGCGCGGAAAATCCAGATAAACCGTTTTATTCTCGGCCTGAAGGGCCGTTAATACAAATAGATGTTTTGCATCGTGCATTACATACAAAAATTTGGAGGTAGAAACAGTGGACTTTAAGACCGTCAGCATCGCAATCAGCGACGAGCTCGCAGCCATTATGGAGGAACGGGGCATCCGGGAAGATGATGTACGCGAGGTCATCGCTTATGCCGAGGAGACCGGAAAAAAGCTCTATATAGAGGGTGAACAGCATTTTCTTGCCAGAAAGCGCATGAAGAAGTTCTCCGCTTATGTGGAATACGTTATTGAAGACGGCAGTGTCAAGCTGCTGAACGTATACAGCCATATTGTCACCTTCCAGGGCGAAGAATAAGAAAGGAAAGCGGAAAATGAATAACTGGAAATGTAACGTCTGCAATGTAGACATGGAAGAAGCTGACGATATTCAGATCAACTTTGGCGACATGAACCTGCCCGAGGCGGAGGGCCTGCGCTGCCCCGTCTGCGGCGCGGAATTCCTTGAGTCCGAATTCGTGGTGGATCAGCTTTCGTCGGCCGAACAGATGCTGGCAGGTAAATAAAAAAGCGAGGTAGTTTAGGAATGGATCTGTTTGCCGGAGTGGATATCGGCTCAACCACATCCAAATGTGTTCTCATTGACGAAAACAAGGATGTAAAGGTCTTCTTTCGTGATTACACGGAATTTGACCGGGACCAAAGCGGAGAGAAAGCCCTTTCCGGCGCGCTCAGGGAAATAGGCGCCGACGAGAACTGCGTGAAGTACATTGTCTCAACGGGCTACGGCCGAAAAGCATTTAAGCGCGCCAACATGAACATACCGGAGATCATCGCGCACGGCACAGGAACGCACCATGTGTTCCCGGAAGCCAGAACCATCATCGACATTGGTGGCCAGGATAGCAAGGTCATTGAAATTGACAGCAGCGGCACCGTGACCAAGTTTGAGATGAATGACAAGTGCGCCGCCGGCACAGGCCGGTTTTTCGAGGTGCTCACCCACAGGCTGCTGGGGATAGAAATGGATCAACTCTCTGACCTGATGAAACAGTCCACCGAGCCGTGCAGCATCAGCAGTATGTGCACTATCTTCGCGGAATCGGAGATTATCTCCTACCTCTCGCAAAAGGTCGCGCTGGCGGATATTGCCGCAGGTACGGGACGTTCCATCGCAAAGCGCGTTCTTGCCATGGGACGTGCCGCACAAATCCCCTACGAGGAGCCCGTCGTCTTTTCCGGCGGCGTGGCGAACAATGACGCCATAGCACAGATTTTCTCCGAGCTGCTGCACAAAAAAGTGACCGCGGTATCCTTGGGCATTACGCCCTCCCCGTTCTTATGGCCTTGCGAACTTCCTTGATAAGAATGTCAATGGCCTCCTCCATGTACTGGAAGCCGGTATTGAACGGAACGGTCAGGCACTGCTGGAGCAGGGTCAGAGACTCTCCGCCCAGCACAGGGGGGTTGGATGTGGTGGCCAGCTGGGTAAGCATACCGACCTTGAAGCCCATGGCGCCGGCCTTGTTATTGGCGTTGGCCAGGTTTTCGTCGGTTACGGTGATGCCGGTGGCCTTCTCAATCTCACGGACGCCAAGCTTCATCTGCTCGCTCATGAACCTGACGCGCTCCTCGATCTGATCCTCATCCTCGTCAAAGCGGCCGTCGTGAGGAACGCGGGAGACATGGTAATGCCACTGTTTGCCGGTGATGCCCTGGATAAGCTCATCGGTCTTGGGGCCCTCGTCGCAGTTGAAGCCCCAGCTCCAGATGATGTCGGGCGCGGCAATGGTGCCGGTGGTGTAGGCCGCCACGCGCATCTTGTTCAGCGGGCAGTGACGGCAGCCATAGGTGAAGCCCTGCTTCTCAGCCTCATTGAGGAAGGGGGCGGCGTTATGGAAGAAGGCGTTGAGCACGTTGACCATCATCAGGTCGGGGAAACCGATGAACACCTTGTCTCCGCCGGCATCCTTAACAGCGTAGTAATAGTTGGCAATCGCGGGCAGAATACCGTATACAATCTTAACACCCTTGGCCTTCAGCTCGGGGGTGGAGACAACCTCCGCGATCTCACGCAGATAAGCGCCGATCATCTTGCGGACACCAACGTATTTGATATCCCAGTTCTGGGGAATGTAGGTATCTACGGAGAAGGTGACGATCTCGTCGGTCAGGTACAGCTTCTCGGCGGTCTTAAGCCAGATGGGGTAGAACTTTTCAAGCTCTTCGCCCTCAAAAGCGGCAAGCTCAAGGAGCTCGCGGTTAATATCTCTTTCCATTATTTTGCCTCCTTAATGCTTTCAACAAAGCTCTCGAGTCTGGTGGTCAGAGGGGCCATCGCCTCGCGGGAATACTCATAAGAAGACTCAAGCTTCATGACGGGAATTCCCATCTCCGCCAGCTTGGCACGAAGCACAGTAAACTCCATATCGTAGATCTCGTCGAACGCCAGCTGATACCAGAGAACGCCGTCGATCCTGTAATCGCTGATGAGCTTCTTCAGATGCTCAAAGCGGCTATCCCATGCGGGCTGGAAGATCGTAATGGGAACCTTCTTGTCATAGATGGCCTCGGCAAAGGCTTCCACCACGTCGCCCTCCGTGGAAATATCGCAGTTGAAGGTGCGGATGGCCTCATCCAGGAACTCGCACACGATGGAGCCGCCGGCAGACTCAATGATGTTGGGAACCATGTAGTCGCCCAGCGCCACAGCACGGCCCATAATGAGAATGCGGGGAGCATCGGCGCTATGGGCGCCGGGGGCGTCCTTGAGCTCGGCATACACCTTCTCAAGCGCACTGATGCTGTCATCGTAATTCATGCGGTAAGTATAGTGATTGAGTTTAATGAAGTCGCTGAAGGTGATGGGGGGATTGTCCTGCTTGCGCAGCTCGTCGATCTTCCGCAGCAGCTCATTAATCTTGTTGAACTTGGCATAGGCTTCGCGAATCGCCTCATCGCTAATCTTGTGACCGCATACCTCCTCCAGCTTTTCCCGGAACTGACGAAGCTCGCTGCGGTAATACTGCTGAGAAATGCCGATAACGTTGTCGGCGGGAACGCCAACCTTATATACGGGAACACCCTTGTACTCCAGAATCTCGGACATCCGGCCATAGTGGCAGTCGGACTGCTGAATGGCAACACAGTCGGCAACGGGCATGACCGGGTCCAGGTTCATCAGATAGGAGCCCACCATGGTGGCGGCCAGAGGGTTCATAAAACGAAGCATATAGTCCAGGGTAGCCTCAGGCGGCTGGGGGTCTCCGCCTCTGCAGATAAGATAAGGCGTCATACCGGCAGCGACGATCCACGGCTCAGGTATGTAGTCTCCGAAATACTCCACCACCTGCTTGCCGGTCTTTTTGCTCTTAACTATTTCTAACGGACGCTTACTTGACAGCTTGTCAAGCTCTTGCATAATCTCTTTCACTACGCGGATTTTCCCTTTGAGCACTGGACGCGGATCCGTACTAACAATGTCATT
>CAZCDJ010000078.1:0-9076 GCA_964497655.1 uncultured Oscillospiraceae bacterium
CTGGAGGAGGCCTGGGGCTGCGGCACCGCCGCCGTCATCTCGCCCATCGGCCTGCTGGCCTATCAGGACAAGGAGCATGTCATCGCCGGCGGCAAGATCGGCGCGCTGACCCAGCGCCTGTACGACGAGCTCACCGGCATCCAGTGGGGCGTTCTGCCCGACACCCGGGGCTGGATCGTATCCGTGATATAGAATAAAGAGGGGAGCTTCGCTCCCCCCTTTAGATTCCCTCTCGCCTCCCACGGCGAGGCGTTTGCGCCGCGACGGCGCAAAATAAGGTATTGGGGTCGGGCAAAGCTCGACCCCAATATTTTTATGCGATCAGATGGGAAAGGGGGGAACGCAGTTCCCCCCTTTATTTATTTGCATAGTCCCGACAGCAGGGAAACCGTGGCGTCGGACTGAGAGAACACCATGCTCAGCATCACAATCACGTCGTCCACGCCCAGCTGGTCGGCAAAGCCGGTGAGGGTCAGGTGGTCTCGCTGGGACACATAGGAGCGCACATCCAGCACATACACGGTCTTATAATAGCTGGCCAGATAGGTGGAGAAGGCGTTGCCGTAGCTGTCCTTAATGACCACGCAGGAGCGGTCGCCGGCGATGTCGTTGTTCACGATGGTGGTCAGCGGGTGGTCGCCGCCCAGATACGCGGCGTATTTCTGGTCGTAGGTGGGGCCGGTGTAGTCGTACACCAGCGCGCCGGGGTAGGTCTTGCCGCTTTGGGTGTAGGTGACGGTCAGATTGTCCCGGGGGATATAGGCGGTGAGCACGTCCGGGTTTTTCTTCATCACGGCGGGCTTGCCGCAGTAGGAGTAGTAGTAGGAGCCCAGACAGCCGGGCATCACCATGGTGTCGTAATCGCTGAGGGCGAGGGGGGTGAAGCCCGCGTCCGCCGCCCACTCCGCGTAGGCGTAGTAAGCGCCCAGCCCGTTCCAGTGGTGGTCGGTGCGCAGATAGATGTACTCGCTGTTGTGGCTGCGCAGCGCGCCAAAGGCGTCCACGCCGATTACCTTGTCCCCGGCGCAGGCGTAGGAGTAGGCAATGCCCTCCCCCTCGCCGGTTTTGCCGCTGCCCATCAGGGCGTTGAAGGAGGCGTCGGATACCATGGCGCCCAGAGAGTTGGGGGCGATCACATAGAACACCCTCGACTTGCCGCTGAGGGCCTCCGCCGCGGCCTTCACCTTCTCCGCCACCCGTTTGGCTCCGCCCTGATAGAAGCCGTAGGTCTCGTAGCCCCCGTCGTCCACCTGCACCACGTTGCCGTGCCACTGCACGCTGTGCAGGGCGGTGTTGATGCCGTCGCCCACGTCGGAGCTGCGGGCAACGGAGGTGAGCGCCGTTGCCACCTGGTCTGAGAAAAGTCCGTTGGAAATGGCCTTGGGGTCGTAGTATTTGCCGTAGTTCTCCCGAGAGAGCGCGCCGGCGGAAATCAGCGTGTCCGCAAGGGGGACGCCGCCGGTTTTCAGCCCGGCCTTCAGCGCGGCATAGCAGATCACCGCCGCGTCGCCCCGCAGGAAGCTGGTTCGATCCACCCGGGAGGGCAGAATGCCGGCCTTGATGGCGCACTGGAAGGGCGCGTCCCAGGTGAAGTCCGCGCCGTCCTTGTCGCTGTACCCCAGCGCCCGCAGCACAAGGGTCAGGAAGGTGGCGCAGCCGGTGGAAGCGTGGGCGTCGAACCGTGTGGCGCTGACGCCGTTCACAAGGCCGTGCTCCCAGCCGTAGGATACATAGGGGTCCGCCCATGGATCCACATCCGAGAAGGGGTGGGTCTTGCCGGCCTTCTTCGCCTCGCCCTCCACGCCCAGCAGGCGGATGAGCATCACCAGCGCCTCCTGTCGAGTCAGGGGGGAGGACAGCGCCATGTTGCTGTCGCTGACGCCGCTCATCAGGCCCATGGCCTTCAGGCTGTACGCGGCGTACCGCTCAAAGGTGGTGTAGCCCACGTCCGCCCCGGCGGCCAGCGCGCCGGTGGTCAGGGAAATGCACAAAAGAATCGCCAAAAGCGCGGTGAGTCGTTTCTTCAAGTCTCTCGCTCCAAATCTTCATGTACTGCGGGACAAGGGGCCCGCCGGGAGGCAGGCCCCACAAGAAGCTATTGCTATGCTCAGGCCATCAGCTCCCGGATGGCCTCGCCCAGCAGCCGGATGCCCTTGTCAATGGCCTCGTCGCTGCTGTTGGAGTAGTTGATTCGCATGGTACGCACGCCCCGCTGCTTCTCATAGAAGGGGTCGCCGGCGCAGACCACAACGCCCTTTTTCATCGCCGCGTGCTGCACGTCCACGCCCCGGATGCCCTCGGGCATGGTGGCCCAGATGAACATACCGCCCTCCGGCTTGGTGAAGGTGACGCCCTGAGGGAAATACTTTTCCATGCAGGCCATCATCAGGTCGGCCTTGCTCTGGTACAGGTTTTTGATCTTCTCGATGTGGGTGTCCAGATCGTTCTCCGCCAGGTACTCCGATAGCACCATCTGGCAGAAAATGTTGGTGTGCAGGTCCATGGCCATCTTATAGGCCGTCAGCTTGGCCCGCAGCGCGGCGTTGCGGCAGCAAATCCAGCCGATTCGCATTCCCGGGGAGACCACCTTGGAGAAGGTGCCCATCATGCAGCACTGCTCGCCCAGATAAGCGCCGAAGCTGTTGCCGCCCTCCCCCCGGAAGCGCAGCTCGCCGTAGGGGTTGTCCTCGATCACCAGCGCGCCGGAGGCACGGATGATCTCCGCGGCCTTCTCCCGCACAGCCACGCTGTAAGTAAGGCCGGTGGGGTTCTGGAAGTTGGGAATCAGGTACAGGAACTGGGGCTTGTTTGCGGCGAGGGTCTTTGCAAGCGCCTCGCAGTCAATGCCGTCGGCGCGGAGGCTCACGGGCAGTACCTCCGGCGCGTACAGATGGAAGGTCTGCAGCGCGGCCAGATAGGTGGGGTCCTCCACCACAATGCTGTCACCCGGATCCAGCAGCACGCCGGAGAACATATCCAGAGCCTGCTGACTGCCGTTGGTGATGAGGATATCGTCGGCGGTCACATCATCCACGCCCCACCGGGAATACCTTTTTGCGATATACTCGCGCAAGGGGCCGTAGCCTTCCGTGGTGGAGTATTGCAGAGCCTTCACGCCGTTCTGCTCCAGAACCTTCTGCACCGCCGTCTCCATCTGCTTCACCGGGAAGGAGATGGGGTTTGGCAGACCGCCGCCGAAGGAAATGAGATCCGGGGTGGCCGCCGCCTTCAAAATGGACGCGGTAAACTCCCCCTGAAAGTCCGGCTGCATCATCCGCTGAGAAAATTTGATCTGCATTTTCGTGCCCCCTGTCTTGAAAAAATATAACAAAGAATACCACATTCTTCCGTGCAATTCAACATTTTTCGCCTGCCTTTGCAGCTTTTTTCTGCGGGCGTGGGGATGCGAGGGGAAAAAGAATTTCTGCGGGAGGGGCTTGACAAGGGGGGAGCGGTGGGTTAAGATAAGTAAAATCAAAAACCAGTGACGGAGAGAAGTAACCGTTATGACCAGCTTTCAGAGAGCCGCGGGAGGTGTGAGCGCGGCAGCGGGCGGACGGCGAATGGACTCCTGAGGGCGGCGCAATAGCCGACGGGGAACCGAGCCCGTTATCAGTTTCGGCGCGCATGACAGTGCGTGAACGAGGAGGGCGCTTTTGCGTCAACCTGGGTGGTACCGCAGGATGTAAAGTCTTGTCCCAGTTT
Source organism: uncultured Oscillospiraceae bacterium (assembly GCA_964497655.1). GTDB lineage: Bacteria > Bacillota > Clostridia > Oscillospirales > Oscillospiraceae > Scatomorpha. Next base: position 3,706 of record CAZCDJ010000078.1, read on the forward strand.
TGGGACGGGGCTATTTTTTTATGCTTTTATGTCAGGGAGGGCACAGCGATGTTAAAGCCGGGCAAACGATGGCGAAGCCGGATAGGTTCCCGCTTTCCACAAAAACTATGATGATTAAGAGGTTTTCAATATGAAACGCACTTATCAAATTTTTGCTCTCATCCTTGCCGTGTCCCTTGCCCTCTGCCTTGCCGGCTGCGGCAAAAGCGCCGTGCCCATCATCGGCATCAGCCAGTACGGGGAGCACCCCTCGCTGGATAACTGCCGGGAGGGTTTCCTGCTGGGCCTTGCGGACGCGGGGCTCACCGAGGGGAAGGACTTCACCGTGGACTACCAGAACGCCGGCTTTGACGACACCGTGGCGGGACAGATTGCCACCGCCTTCTCTGCCGAGAACGTGGCGCTTATGTGCGGCATCGCCACCAACAGCGCCACCGCCTGCTTCTCCGCCGCCGAGGACAAGGACATCCCGGTGATCTTCAACGCCATCTCCGATCCGGTAAAGGCCCATCTGGACAGCGGCAACGTCACCGGCGTCAGCGACGCGCTGCCTGTGGCGGCGCAGCTGGATCTGATCCGCTCCCTCCAGCCGGAGGCCAAGACCATTGGCATTATCTACACCACCAGCGAGCCCAACTCCGTGTCCACCATCGGGGAGTATGAGGCCTCCGCCCCGGACTACGGCTTCACCATCGAGTCCGTGGGCGTCACCGCCCAGAGCGAGGTGACGCTGGCGGTGGATCACCTGATCGCCAAGGGTGTGGACTGCTTTAGTAACCTCACCGACAACACCGTGGTGGGCGTGCTGTCCTCCATTCTGGAAAAGACCAACGCGGCGGGCATCCCGGTGTACGGCAGCGAGGTGGAACAGGTGAAGGACGGCTGCGTGGCCAGCGCGGGCATCGACTATGTGGAGCTGGGCCGTCAGGCCGGGCAGATGGCCGCCAAGGTGCTGAAGGGCGAGGCCAAATGCGCTGAGCTGCCCTTTGAGACCGTCACCGAGTACGGCATCTATGTGAACAGCGCCGCGCTGAACGAGATGAACCTCACCCTGCCCGAGAGCGTATCTGACCGGGCCGTGGAGGCCAGCGCGGCGTAACCCCACCGCGTACCTCGCAGGGGCGGATTCCATATCCGCCCCTGCCTCCGCACCAATCACAAACGCAAAGGAGTGACATCATGGCGCTTTTAGAGCTTCTGGCCGGCACACTCACCCAGGGCCTGATCTACGGCCTGCTGGCCTGTGGCGTTTACATTACCTATAAAATACTGGACTTCCCGGATCTTACCGTGGACGGCAGCTTCCCGCTGGGGGCTGCCGTCACGGCGCTGCTGCTCACCCGGGGGGTGAGTCCCTGGCTGACCCTGCCCGCCGCCATGGCGGTGGGCGCGCTGTCCGGACTTGCCACGGGGCTCATCTATGTGCGGCTGCATGTGCGGGATCTGCTTGCCGGCATCATCACCATGACGGCGCTTTTCTCCATCAACCTGCAGATCGGCGGAGCCAATCTGGTGGTGGAGCGGGGCACGGACACCATCTTCACCGCCGCGCCGGTGTCGGCTCTTATGGGGGATATGCCGCTGCTGTACCGAAAGCTCCTGGTGGCCCTTGTGCTGTGCCTTGTGGTGAAGCTGCTGCTGGACGCGTTTTTCCGCACCAAGAGCGGGCTGCTGCTGCGGGCGGTGGGGGATAACTCCACGCTGGTCACCACGCTGGCCGTGGACCACGGCAGCTCCAAGATCATGGGTCTTGTCATCGCCAACTCCCTTGTGGCCCTCTCCGGCTGCATTGTGGCTCAGGAGCAGCGCAGCTTCTCCGCCACCATGGGCACGGGGCAGGTGGTATTCGGCCTCACCGCGGTGATCATCGGCGGCACCATCTTCAAGAAGCTGGGCTTCGTGAAGGGCACCACCGCCGCCATTGTGGGCAGCATTCTCTACAAGCTCTGCATTCAGGCTGCCATCAGCCTGGGACTGCCCCCCAGCCTGCTGAAGCTGGTGACGGCGGCGCTGCTGCTGGCGATTCTGGCCTTCGGCGCGGCGGGAAAGCGGAAGAAGGGGGCGGCGCACCATGCTTGAGCTGCAAAAGATTACTAAAGTGTATAACCCCGGCGAGATTACCGAGGTGTGCGTGTTCCGGGACTTCTCCCTCACCGTGGGGGACGGGGAATTTGTCTCCGTGGTGGGCAGCAACGGCAGCGGCAAGACCTCCATGCTGAACATCGTCTGCGGCAGCATCCCCATCGACCAGGGGGACATCCGCATCGGCGGGCGCAGCATCGTCCGGGAGAAGGAGTTTTCCCGCTACCGCCGCATCGGCCGGGTGTACCAGAATCCCTCCGCGGGCACCTGCCCCAACCTGACCATGGAGGAGAATATGGCTCTGGCGGACAACAAGGGGCGGCGCTTTGGTCTGGCCCGGGGCGTGGACAAATCCCGCCGGGACTATTACCGGGCTCAGCTTGCCACCTTGGGGCTGGGGCTGGAGGAAAAGCTGGATGTGAAGATGGGGGCCCTCTCCGGCGGACAGCGGCAGGCCGTGGCGCTGCTGATGGCCACCATGACGCCCATTGACTTCCTCATTCTTGACGAGCACACCGCCGCCCTTGACCCCAAGACAGCGGATATTATCATGGAACTCACCGACGCGGTGGTGAAGGAGAAGGGTCTGACCGCCATCATGGTCACCCACAACCTGCGCTACGCGGTGGAGTACGGCAGCCGGCTGCTGATGATGGATAAGGGGCAGGCGGTGCTGGACGTGTCCGGCGCGGAGAAGTCCGCCCTCACGGTGCCGGACGTGCTCAGCCTCTTTACCGCCATCAGCATTGAGTGCGGCAACTAAAACCGATAGAATAAGGTCGTTGCCGCATTTGCGGCGACGACCTTTCAGCTATTAAAGCGCAGCCCTCCCCGTCATTCTGAGGAGCGCAGCCCTCCCTGTCATTCTGAGGAGCGCAGCGACGAAGAATCTTGGCCGAAGCGGCAGAGCCGTCGCTCCGCCCAGAGGATGACAGGCAAACAGCGGGGCGGGGCGTGCTGTTTCCCGCGCTTACGCGCCGTAGAATTCCTCCAGAATCCGTTTTCGGGACTTCTCGCCCCGGGCGGCGGAGAGCAGGAACAGCCGCACCGGCTCCATGCGTTTCACCCGATCCCGCACCAGCGCGGTGAAGTGGTCAAAGGAGGTGAGGGCTTCGTCGGGAATGTCCTCCACCACCATCCAGTTCTTGTGCTTCACCCAGTCCGCTGCCGGGTGACCCTCCGGGTAGCCCCGGGGCATCCGCTTCAGTTTGTCGCCGGTGAGGGGCACGCCGCAGCGGGAGAGCACCTCCCCGAATTCCTCGTAATTGGCCATGATGGCGTCCCGGGCCAGATTGGTGGAGGCGGTGTCCTGGCACCAGAGCCCGGTGCCAAAGCAGCTGCTGTCCCTGCCGATGCGCAGGTAGTAGCCGATGGGCAGCCAGGACTTCTTATCCGCGGACAGGTAGGCCCGGAAGGCGGGAATGTAGGGCGGCTGATTTTTATAGTAGCGCATATCCCGGGCGATGCGGTACATCCAGTCCTTGGGGTGGGAGTACATCAGGTCGTCCGAGAGGGCGGGGGCGCTGTCCATGATGGCGAAGCAGGTGAGCTCGCATAGCTCAATAAAGTCCCGCCGGGCCTCCTCGTACTGGCCGTGGTGCTCGTGGAACCAGCCCCGGTCGTTATGTTGCTCCAGCGCCGCGCAGTAGCGCAGCATACGGTCGAAATCCATAGGAAAGCCTCTTTTTTCAAATAATCGACTCAGTATAGCACGCCGCCGCCTGCTTGGCAAAGAGAAAAGTTTGGGAAGGCGTATTGTGGACGGGGGCGGGATGTTATATAATGCAGAAAAAGAGCGGAGGGCGGGGCACAAATGGAGACAGGCGGCACACTGGTCATGGTGATCTATCTGGCGGCGGCGATTTTGCCGGCGGTATTTTTGCTGCGGTATATTTATAAGAAGGACACCATCGAGAAGGAGCCGGCGGGGCTGCTGATCAGCCTTCTGGTCATGGGGCTTTGCGCGGCGGCGGTGTCCATCGTGCTGGAGTCTCTGGGGGAGAACGTTTTGGCCCGGGTGGTCTCCAAGGACAGCCCGGTTTACACGCTGATTCTGGCCTTTGTGGTGGTGGCGGCGGTGGAGGAGGGCAGCAAGCTCTTTTTCCTGAAGCTGCGTACCTGGCGCAACCCCAACTTCAACTACCGGTTCGACGGCGTGGTGTACGCGGTGTTCGTGTCTCTGGGCTTTGCCGCCATCGAAAACGTGGGCTATGTGCTGGGCTACGGGCTGGGCGTGGCGGTGTCCCGGGCGCTGCTGGCCATTCCCGGGCACATGGGCTTTGCGGTGTTCATGGGCTCCTTCTACGGCCGGGCCAAGGTCTGCGAGGCCTACGGCGATACGCGGGGCAAAAAGCTGAATCTATGGCTGGGCTATCTGATGGCCGTGGTGCTCCACGGCTTCTACGACACCTGCGCCATGCTGGGCACCTCCGCCGCGTCCATGGTGTTTCTGGCCTTTGTGGGCATCATGTACGGCGTGGTCATCCGCCGCATCCGCAGCGAGACCATGTCCGACCGGCCCATCTGACGGGGCCGTACCCTCTGCCTGTGCAAAATTTTCCACGGGCGCATCAGTCTTTACACGGAACTACTTGAAAAACGGCCCATGATATGTATAATATCGAATCATCCCAGCATAGTAGTATTTGGATAGACGTTTGAAGGAGGAATTTACTTTGAATAGAGAAGATATGCATGTTGCCGTGGACAAGCTCTGCGACAATCTGGAAACTCTGAAGCGCAAGGCAAACGCCGCGCTGGATGAGCACAGCGACGAGATCGACGCGGTTCGCACCGCGGCAGACTGCGCCATGGACAGCGCCAAGCGCGCCGTGTGCCGGGGCAAGGGCTGGCTGCGGGAGAATCTTATCCAGGCGCAGATTGACGTGGACGGCGTGGAGGACAAGCTGAAGAAGGCCAGCGACGACAGCGACAAGTCCGCTGCCGAGGCCTTCACCCAGACCATGGAGAAATACGCCGCGAATATGATCGACATCGCCCGGGAGGCCGCCGACGAGGCCGCCGAGGCCGTGGCCAAGGCCGACAAGGCCCGCAAGGAGTTCATGGAAAAGTTCGGCAAGTAAAAGCATACAAAATTAAGAGGCGGAGAAACTTTTGTTTCTCCGCCTCATTTTTCTTAGCTCTGGTAGTGATGGGCTTCCTGCAGCACCATTTCCTTGACCTTCATCAGTCTCACCTTGGTGGAGTTTTCGTTCTCCGCCAGCTTCATGGTGATGTACTTGATCTTCTCGGTCAGGTCGGGGATCATGACGTATTCCAGCGCGTTCAC
>CAZCDJ010000079.1:0-9049 GCA_964497655.1 uncultured Oscillospiraceae bacterium
CCCGTGTGGGGAGCGACATCCCGGGTGTTCGCTGGTTCTATCTTGACCATTTATTTCAATCCACGCTCCCCGTGTGGGGAGCGACAATAGCCGTCCCTGATACCAGGAGCGTGCGCTTGGGGGCAGCTTGTCAATATACGGCTGGAGCTTCTGGCAGCGGAGCATGGTCCATGTTTCGCCTGGGCGCTGCTGGAAACGGTTCATATAGCGCGTTGCATTGGTGGTCCTGCTGCTTTCCCCTTGCTTCAATGCCTTCTGCTCGATCTCGTCTGCAACGGCCAGAAGCCGGCCGAAAAGGTAATCCCGGTCTCGTTCGGTCTCACACAGTGACATGGGGCGTTCATCTCCTTTATCAATAGCATACTTGCGCGATAGAGCGCAGGTGATGGACAGCGCGTTTCTCCAGGCCCATTCGTCCCAGCGCCCGTTCCTGTCCTTAAATGACAGCGCATTGACGGTCTTGCGGAACGCGGCCATGACAAGGGGGGCGGGAAGCGGGCGTCGGGCAGAGATGCAGGGCAGCAGCTCCTTCACAAGCTGCTTTTTCAGTTTTTTCTGTCCCTCAGCGCCGCCGGGGCCGTAGAGCAGATCTTCTATGTCTCGGGGCTTGGGGGTAAAGGCACGTTCGCGCCGCTGTCCGTCGTCTCCCTTGACGGACTTGATCCACTTACAGCTGTCGTACCAGCTGGAAAGGTTTTCGATGTAATCCTTTGGCTCAAATTCCTGATAATAGACGATGGAGGCTCGTCCGGGGGTGGCGCAGTCCACGGACAGTATGACGACCGTCGAGCGCATATCGGACCGGGCGTCCATGACTCTGCCCAGAGGCCCGCTCCACCGTCCCCATGTGCCGGCCGCCAGAGCGCCGCCGTCGGTCGCTCCGGTGTCTGCGATGACATCCTCATCCGGGTCGTACTCCAGCGGGTTGGGAGCGGCAAAGCCCCTCGTGTCCCAAGCAAGAAATTCCAGCCCGAACACATTTGTTCCCTGCCGGCTCATCAGCCACTTGCGGGCACTGTGGGCCTTCATGGTGCTTTCAAGCCCAACGGCCACGGCCTCGCCTGCGCTGGACTCAAAACGGCCGGCGCAGTTCTGGTTCATCATTGAGATCAGCATGGCTGTGCCTGTGCCAAAGGGGTGCTTTGCGGCAAGAGCCCCCGTCTTTCCGGTGACGTAGCATTCGCCGGACTCCAGCAGAGCGCAGAGCCTGCGAAAACGTTGCCTCCAGCTTTCAAGTACATCCTCGCGCTGCCAGAGGTTCGGGCTTTCAAGGCTGCCGTCAGTCACGCAAAACCGCACAAGGTCGCCCTCCGACCATTTCACATCTTTTTTCGTCAGACATTCGCCGAGATCCGCAAGCAGCGTGCCGGTTTTGAGATAGGTGTATACCAGCTGCACCGGCGCTGGGGTGTCCGGCTCGTTGCACCATTGGCACAGCAGCTCCAGCTGCTCAGGAGTGCCCAAATATTTCGCTTTGTCAAAAATCGGGTGCGGCTTCACCGGCGCGCCTCTGGCTACGCCGGATTCCGGCGTGCACGGCACCATGGTATAGCAATCCTCCGGAGAAGGGGAAATGGCGTCTTGAAATAGGCCATCCTTGTCCAGCCACACTTCGATTGCCGCCCGCTCCACCACGAACCCAATCTCCGGCAGCGGGTTTGGCTGCCGGCGCGCAGCCCCGCAGGAGAGGGCGTAATCATAGGTGTCGCAGAGCATCTGCATCCAGCTCATATGCCGTCCTCCTCTGTCCCCAGAGCTTCAAGCTCCGGCTCGTCCTCGAGGAAGGCGGCGTTTTCGCCCCGGACAAAGAGCTTGGGCTTCACACCCTCCCGCACGATGCGCAGGGGATATGCGGGGTCGCCCTCCTTGAACAGCTCCGGACGGGGGAAACGTATGATCCCGTTCTCCATTCGGGCATTCCACAGGCGAACGCCAAGCTGCTCCCGGCCTGTTTCGTCAGGATAGTTGAAGCCGTGGAACTGGAAGCCCATGGACAGCTCGCCGTAATCGTCATAGAAGCCGGTTCCATCGTCGAAGGCACAGGGCTCCACATAGCCCTGACACTCGCGGGTGCCGAGGAAGATGTCCCGCCGTCCGCCAAGCTCCACCATTCGTTTGGCTATGTTGTGGTGTTTGTTTTCGTTTCTGTCGCCCTCCATTTCGGGACGGTTCAGGTTGAACTCGAAATGCGCCCGCACGCGGTACTCCACATCACGAAGGTAGGTGTAGATGGACAGCGTGTTGCCGGTTTTATCGCCGCCCGCAATGCCAAAGTTGATGGGTCTGATGTTTTTGGACTCCGTGCGTATCGGGTTCATGACGCGCACCTCGTCTATATACCAAATTATGGTTGGCTTCCAGTAAATGCTCTCGGTTATGCCCTTCAAGGCCTGATAGGTGGGGATTTGAACGGTGCATTTTTCACCCCCCACCCGCGTAATGGGGTCTGTGAACAGCGCGTAGGGGCCGCAAAGCTTGTACTCGATCTGGTTTCGCAAGGATTTCACCTCCTAAAAATCAAGCAGTTCCATCGCGGAGGGCTCAAAAACGAGACCTAACCCATCGTTGTAATACTCCTTTCTCAGGGCAAGAAGCCCCGTCTCTCCAAGGGGGTACAGCATCTCCTTTTGCTCCATGCGTAAAAGACTACTGCGGAACACGCCCACCGAATACTTCTGCGCTTCCCTGAGCATACGAATGCGCTTTCTCAAATCTCGCTCACCGGGAAGCTGCGCGATGAGCGTTTCGCCTTTTTTATACGGCACGAGTACGTTTACGGTGTCCTGATCGATGACTTCAAATTCTTTTCCAACCGTGTCAAAGGCCTGATACATACAAAGGGCGCCCGGGTTTTCCCTCAGCGGGCGGCAGACCCCGGCAAGAGCGGTATTCTTGCCCAGCATGAGCGCCAGACTGAGATCCGTGCGTCTGGGATACGGATACTTAAGCACATTGTCGCGCCCCAGCATATCCCGCTCCAGAGCGAAGTAGCGCTCCATGGCCTCCGGCGTGTCAAGCCCGGAAATATCGGGCATGGAGCGAATCTGTCCCGTGCATTTCTGACCTCTGGCTATGTCCGCAAGGCTGCCCAGATTCTCCTGGGAGAGCCTCCATATCTCAACGCGGCCCAGGGCGGGGGAGAGCTCCATGTGCCGGTTGCAGCGTCCCGCCGTCTGCATCACGCTGGGGAGTCCTGTGAGGGAGCGGGCGGCAAAGGGGAAGCTAATGTTGACCCCGGCCTCGATCAGCATTGTGGAGACACAGACCACTGCTTCACGGGCGTCCAGAGCGGCCCGCATCTCGTTGAGCTGATCCAGCCTGTGCGCGGGACACATGGCGGTGCTCAGATGTACCTTGAGGCAGTCCTCCGGAAGTGCGGGGGCGGTCAGCGTGAATATCTCCCGTGCCGACTTTTTTGTGTTGACCACCGCCAGCGCGGCGCCGTCGCTCCTGCAGCGCTCTGCCAGCTCCGCGGCGGCCTCCGGGTTGTCCAATGGCGCGTCGGTGCGGTCAACGACCTCCACCCTGCGCAGGTCGGCATTGAGCTCCATCACAAAACCGTCCGGCAGAAGGGGCGTGGACTCAAGCGCAAGGCAGGGCTGTGTGGCGGTGCATAGCAGCACCGTGCAGCCCATTTGCCCAACGAGGAACCTAATCAGCCGCTCGAACAGGGTCGTGCACTTTTTGGGCAGCGCCTGTATCTCATCGAACACGATTACGGATCTTGAAAGCCGACAGAAGCGACGTGCGGCGGTGTTGGCGCCCTTGTAGGCGCAGTCCAGAAGCTGCACCATGGAGGTGAGGATGAGCCTTGCGTCCCAGCGCTCCGTGAGCAGCAGATGCTCACTCTCCTCAAGCTCGCCGTCGTACCCCTCTTTTTCTGAGGTAAAGGTGCCGTAATGCTCAAGAATACCCTCGTAGCTGCCCAGCGCGTCGCGGATCTCCCCGGCGTTCTGCTCCAGTATGGTGTTGTATGGGATGACGTAGAAAATGCGCTCCATACCGAATATGTCCGCATGGCTCAAAGCATAGCGCAGGCTGGACAGGGTTTTGCCTCCGCCGGTGGGCACGGTGAGCGTGTAGATCCCGGGCTTCAGCCCTGCGGCCTGAAGGCAGCGGTCGGATATCTCGCCGCGCAGAGCGCCGATGGGCGTGCTGCGGCTGAATCCGGCGAGCTTTGCTTCCAGAGTGGGGATGAGCGACTTCCAGCAGGGCGGCGCCTCCTGGGGAAAGGGGTCCTCGCCCGCGTTGAAGCAGGCGGTGTCCCAGCGGTCGGCGTCCACCACGCAGCTAAGCGCCAGACGGGCGATCATTCCGGCCTCAAAGTATCGGGACTCCACACCCCCCAGCATGGCCCGTACCTCGTCGCAGGCCAGGGCAAAGAGCCTGTCCAGTTCCTGGGGAGGGCGGCATAGGGTATGGAAGTTCTCAACCGCTTCGTCATAACAGAGCTCGCTTTTGTCCCGGGAGATACTGCTTAGGTACGGTGATTTTTCATCCGGACTGGCGCAGTCCAGAAGGCCGCCGTGATGGGCGCGGATTACCATGGAGACGATCTGGGCAGTGATGCGGGTAAAGATATCGCCGCTTTTCATGTACCAGCGCTCATAAGCATAAATAGCGCCGGTGGGGCTGTGATGCACGGCCGCGCCTCCGAGTAAATAGGCTTTGAAATTGATCGTAAGCTTACCCATGTCGTGCAGGAGACCGATAAGCTCCGCCAGATGTGAGAGTCCGGCCGACTTGGCGTTTCTGCCTGCCAGCAGCGACACGTTGCCGCAGTGCTCCTGGGCCGGCTGTGCTTTTCCGTCCGCCTTGCGGATGTGAGCTATCATATAGCACCTTCTTTGACTTCAAAATATGCAAAAAGACCCCGGCAAAACTGCCGGAGCCCACATTCCGCCCATAGTAGCTGGTGCCATCCAAATCATCGGAACAGGCCCTGATAGCTTTGCGTCACCGCCTTTCGGCGGCTTCGCCATGGTACTGGATCATATCTGCTTGGTTTGCAATATATCACCTTTTTGTGGGATAATCAAGCATTCCCCAACAATTTTACGGTCCCCGTATCGTTTTCATGTGCAGCCTCCCTTTCTGCTCATTTGCCGTGGAAACCACTGGCTTAGCCTGTGGTTCAAGGGAGTCTATGGCGATATGGAGAAATGAAAACTCCCTTTTCTAAAATGGATTTTTGAAGGGAAAGCGTAGCACGATGCTATGTGAACAATTCGGCGAGCTGAATACCACCGGCTATGCCGGTGGATGCATATCCGTAATCATGCGGCGCATTTCCCCCGCAAAGTGAATTTACTTTTTCCCCGTCCCATGCTATCATCGAAACGGAGATGAGAGCATGGGAGCATTGATCCATCTGGAAAGCGTGGATTCCACCAACAATTTCTTGAAGGCGCTGGCGCTCACCGGCGCGGCGCCGGGCACCGCAGTGCTGGCAGACGGGCAGACCGCCGGGCGAGGCAGGGGGGAGCACGGCTTTTATTCCCCGCCGGGGGAGGGACTGTACCTCTCGGTGCTGCTCTGCCCCGCCGCGCCCGTGGAGGCGCTGCCCCAGCTCACCGCCTGGGCGGGCGTGGCTGTGTGCCGGGCGCTGGGCGGTCTCGGCGTGGACGCGGGAATCAAGTGGGTGAACGACCTCGCGCTGGGCGGGCGCAAGCTGGGCGGCATCCTCACGGAGCTGCTGCCGCCCCGGGACGGGGTCTGTCCGGTGGTGGTGGGCGTGGGTCTTGATCTGCTGCAGGAGAGCTTTCCGGCGGAGCTTGCCCCCATCGCCACCTCCGTGCTCCGGGAGACGGGCAGGCACATCCCCGTGCCACGGGCGGCGGAGGCCGTGCTCCGGGAGCTGTTGGCGCTGGAGACGGCGTTTCCCCGGGAAAAGGCGGGGTATCTGGCGGATTACCGCCGGCTGTGCGTCACGACGGGGCGGCAGGTGAGCTATCTCACGTTGGGCGAGACCCGCACCGGTCTTGCCCGGTCGGTGGACGAGGATTTCGGCCTTGTGGTGGACGGCAGCGGCGGCAGGGAGACCCTGCGCTTCGGTGAGGTGAGCGTCCGTCCCGTGCCGGAAAGAGAGAAAGGAATGAGCAGCGATGAAAACCTTTGAGAGCGAGGCCCGGCTGACCTTTGGGGAGGCTACCAGCATTATCGTGGGTCACGGGGTGGGCAGCGGTATTCTTGCCATCCCCTATCTGGCGTCCCGGGGCGGCTGGGCGGAATTTGTGGGGCTGATCGCCCTGGTCTACTGCATCAACCTGCTGCTGCACCTGATGATTGCGGAGCTGAGCTACAATAACGGCGGCGCCCAGTTCGTCAAGTGCTTTGAGCTGGAGCTGTTCGGCGGCAAAATGAAGGCGGCCGCCACTTGGGCGGTGTTTTTCTTTCTGGGCCTCAGCGTGCTGATGAACGTGAGCAGCTTCGTCACCGGCGCGGGCGCGGTGCTGGTAAGCTGGTTTGGCCTGCCCATGATCGCGGCGGAGCTGCTGTTCTATGCAGCGGCCGCGGCGGTGGTGTTTCTGGGCATGAAGGCCGTGGGCGTGTGCGAAAAGGTGGCGGTGATGGGGATGTTCGGCGTGATCGCCCTGCTGGCCGTGGCCACCTTCGCCGCCGGCACGTCGCCGGTGGGCATCAGCTTTGTTTCGTGCAAGAACACGCTGGCGCTGTTTTCCATGATCTCCTTCGCCCTCTCCGCCGTGATGAGCACGCCCCAGGTGGTGAAGGGGCTGGGCGGGGACGTGCGGCGCATCCGCGCCTCCATCGCGCTGGGCACCGGCGTGAATGTGCTGCTGATTGCGGTAATCACCGTCATCACCCTGCTGGGCGCGGGGAAGGACATCAGCCAGAACGGCGCGCTGGTGGATCTCTCCGCCCATCTGGGCGGCTGGGCGGGCGCCGTGGGCTATATCTTTACGCTGCTGGCGCTGGCTACCAGCTTCTGGGCCAACACCCTGAACCTGCGGGACGTGGTGAACGAGCAGACCCGCTGGGGCGAAAAGAAAAGCTGGGCGGCGGCCAGTCTGCCCAGCCTCGTGGTGGCTCTGCTGGGAGTTGCCAGCTTTGTGGCGCTGGCCCGGCTGGCCAGCGTGATCCAGGTGCTCACCGGGCTGGGCATCATTCTGGCCTACAACCGTTCCCGGAGGACGGCGGGGGCGAGCCCCATCATCGGCCGCTTCGGCGCGCTGCCATTCCAGATCATCATTGCGCTTTCCTCCGTGCTGGCTACGGTCGGCTCGCTGGTACGCATTGTATAAAGGGGGGAGCATCATGGAAAGAGAACTGTGCATCACCGATACCGCCGCCACCGTGGAGGAGCTGCTGGGCATTCGGCCCCGGCCGGAGATGGCCCCGGCCCTCTCCCGGGTGCTGGAGGGGGCTGCCGCCGCCTTTGGCGAGGCCCGCTGCGACCGGGTGTTTCTGTATAACCCGGACGCCATCGCCCTGTGGATTTATGAGAAGTATAAGGACAAATTCGCGCCCGTGGAGGAACGGGCCGCGCTCTCGCTGGCGCTGCGCAGCGTGGTTCCGCCGGTGACGCCGGTGTGCTTTGCCTCCATGTATTCCGGCCTGCAGCCGGAGTGCCACGGCATCCGCAGCTATGAAAAGCCGGTGCTTCAGTGCCCCACGGTGTTCGACGACCTGCCGGAGAGCGGTCGCCGGGCGGCCATCGTGTCCACCACCGACGACAGCATGTCCCTGATTTTCGGCGGCCGGAACGTGGACTACTTCATCTACGACACGCTGCTGGAGTGCAACGCCAAGGCCATGGAGCTGATTGAGCGGGACGAGCACGACCTGATCGCCCTCTACAACGGGGACTACGACCACTGGATGCACCGCTTCGGACCGGAGGGCAGACCCGCTCTGTGGGCGCTGGGGGAGAACATAGAGACCTGGTGCCAGCTTTATGACGCCATCCAGACCCGGTGGACGGGGCACCGCACGGCGCTGGCCTTCGCCCCGGACCACGGCTGCCACTACAAGTTCGGCCTGTTCGGCACCCACGGCGAGGACAGTCTGAAGGATATGTACATCCGCCATTTCTACGCATTCCTGTAACGACGCAAAGAGCGCCCCCGCGAGCCTTGAAGGTTCGCGGGGGTGCTCTATTGACTGGTTAGTCCGTCTCGGCGGTGTCGGAGTAGGCGAAGCGGTCTTTCCCGGCGGCCTTTGCCCGGTAGAGGGCGGCGTCCGCCTCGGCGTACAGGGTCTCCAGCGACTTGTGGTCCGCCCGGTACAGGCTGATGCCCACGCTGCACGTCAGCTCCACGCCCTCGTCGGTGCTGGAGCAGGCCAGACGCAGGGCGTCCAGCAGGTCCTTTGCCTTTTTCCGTACAATCCACGCCCGCTCGGTGTTTTTCATCAGGATGAAAAACTCGTCCCCGCCGATGCGCCCCACCACGTCCGCCTCCCGGAAGGTGCTGCGGATGGCGGCGGCGGCGCGGGAAATCACCCGGTCTCCGGCCCGGTGGCCGTAGGTGTCGTTCACGTTTTTGAAATTGTCCAGATCCAGCATGAACAGGGCGTGGGTGCCGGTGGCGCCCTCATTGTGCAGATAACGCTCGATGCGCTTCATGGTGGTGCCCCGGTTCAGCAGCCCGGTGAGGGCGTCGTGCTCGGCGGCAGCCACCAGCTCGTCCCGCAGCCGGGTCTCCGCGTCAATATCCTGCAAAGTGAGGGCAAGCATCAGGTGTCCGTTGGTGGGGTCAAGGATGAATTTGGCCTCCTCCCGTACCCAGTGGGAGGTGCGATCCGAAAGATTTCGCCGGTATTCCAGGTCGAAGCCGCGCTTGCCCCGCTCGAACATGGCAATGGCATTTTCCATGGAAAAGTCGGAGAAGAAGGCGCGTACGTCGTCGTCCTCGGTGACCCGGTCGGCGGCGTTTTGCAGGAAATCATCCAGATTGCCCGGTTTCAGCGGGGGGTGGTCTCCCCAGCAGGGGCCTTGGATGATGCGATCCATCCGCCAGTCTGTAATATCCGCCAGGACGGACAGGTAGGAGTTCTCCCGCAGCCGCAGCAAAAATTCCAGCTCCTGCTG
>CAZCDJ010000080.1:0-6863 GCA_964497655.1 uncultured Oscillospiraceae bacterium
GACGCCCAGCCCCTGCAGAATGCGGGACGCATCGGACTCCGCCTCCCAGCCGCCCATCTCGGCGTACTGCTCCTCCAGCTCGCTGGCGCGCAGACCGTCCTCGTCCGTCATCTCGTCCTTCATGTAGATGGCGTCCTTCTCCCGGCCGATGTCGTAGAGCTTCTGGTTGCCCATGATGACGGTCTCCAGCACCGGGTAGTCGTCATACAGGCTCTGGTTCTGCTTCAGCACGGACATCCGCGCCTTGGGGTCCACATGGACGTGTCCGGAGGTGGAGTCGATCTCTCCGGAGAGTATTTTCAAGAAGGTGGATTTTCCGGCGCCGTTTGCGCCGATGATGCCATAGCAGTTTCCGGCGACGAACTGCAGGTCGGCCCTGGAAAACAGCACCTGTCCGCCGTATTGCAGGCTGAGATCTTCAACAGTTATCATTTGGTCAATCTCCCGTAACGTATTAGTCGAAACATTCTATCATAAATCCCGTCTTTATGGTATAGTGGATTCAGTAGAATTCCGGAAAAAAACGGTGTGATGATATGGATATAGCGCTTTTCCTTAACAGTGCGGGCCATTTTCTCACCGACGCGGTGTGCGCGTCGGCGCTTTTCGGCACGGTGGCGGCCTCCGGCGCGGACATGGGCATGGCGCTGGCCCTCTATAATACGCTGGCATTTTCTACCCAATGCGTGGTGGGCCTGCTGACGGATTTGCTGCCCCGGCACCAGAGACTGGCAGCCGCGGCTCTGGCTCTTTGCGCTCTGGCGCTGCTGCTGCCCCTGCCATGGTGGGGGAGGGTGACGCTTTTGGGGCTTGGCAACAGCGTGTTTCATGTTGCCGGCGGCACGGTGACGCTGAAAAACGCCGGGGGCAGAGCAGCGCCGCTGGGCGTCTTTGTGGCCCCCGGAGCCATGGGCCTCACGCTGGGCACGCTCTATCCCCATCTGGGCGCCTGTTTCGCGATTCTTGCCCTTGCTCTCTCGGCGGCGCTGTGGCTGCTCACCGGGGAGAGCGCCCTGACCCGGGGCGGGAGCCGACCGATTCCCTGGCTTGCCGTGGGCGCGCTGCTGCTGGCTGTGGCGGTGCGGGCGGTGGGCGGCAGCGCGGTGAGCTATCCCTGGAAGACCGGCGCGGGGCTCACCCTGCTCATGACCCTTGCGGTATGTGCCGGGAAAACAGCGGGCGGCTTCGTCTGTGACAGACTGGGTGCGGGGAAAACGGCGCTGCTCACCGTCCCCGCCGCTGCCGCGCTCATCGCCTTCGCCTCCGCGTGGCTGCTGCCCGGCCTTGCGGGGCAGCTTCTGCTGAATCTAACCATGCCGGTGACGCTGTGGCTGCTCTACCGGGCCATGCCGGACGCGCCGGGACTGAGCTTTGGCCTCGCCGCCAGCGCCCTTTGGCCGGGCACGCTGCTGGGTCAGCTGATCTCCCTCGCCGGGGCGGCCCGTTGGCTGCTGGTGCTTGGCTGCTTCGGCTTCGGCCTTTGGGCCATGGTCTATTCTTCCGGAAAATTGAAGGAGGTATCCCGATGAAACAGATTTCCACCCTGCTGCTCAGCCTTTGTGTGGCTCTTGCGCTGGCGCTGCCCGCGCTGGCAGACATCGCCGTGGAGCCTGCCGTGGAGCCGGTGGCTCCGGTCTGTCGTATGTGGCCGATGATCGGCGTGGGCGTGGCGCTGGTGCTGGCTGCCGTGGTGATCGCCGCCTCCATCCGCAGAAAGGGGAAAAAGAAATGAGGAAAACCGTTCATACGCTGTTGCTTGCCGCGCTGTTCTCCGCCGCGCTCATGGGCTGTGCCCTGGCGGACGTGGCCACCGGCCCCCTGTACGCGGTGGTCATCGGCGTGCCGCTGGCCGTAATCGCGGTAGCGGTGATTGTCATTGTACTCATTGTGAAGGCCGTGAAGCGTAAAAACGCCCACCGGCGGGACGACGACAAATGAGCCTGTGGGCGGCCTGCGGCCTGACGGTTGCGCTGGAGACAGCCTTTCTGGCTGTCTGCGGCTTGCGGACGCTGCCCTTTCTGGCGGTGTGCGTCTGCGCCAACGCCGCCACCAACCTGACGCTGAATCTGCTTCTGGGTCCGCTGTCGGCAATGGTTGACATAACGTGGTTCATCTATGCGCTGGAGGCCGCGGTGGTCGCCGCGGAGTACGGCGCTTACGCCGCGCTGCTGGGTCCGTCCAAGCGCCTTTTTCTCCTGACCCTCGCCGCGAACACACTCTCGTACTGCGTCGGACTGCTGCTCTGCGGTCATGTCTGACCCCGTTACCCGAAAGGAAAACCAATGAAAAGAATTCTCTTCCTGCTTCTGGCGCTCACCCTGCTGCTCACTCCCGCTCTGGCTGCCGGCGGCGGCACGGGCGCGGCGGTCTACCTGAACCGCGCCACCCTCGCCCCCGGCTTTACATACGATAACGCCATCTCCTATACCGCCGCCGGGCGGCGCGTGGAGACCTACACCATGGAGACCGCCCCCGGCAGCAGCGTCCATCCCATCGTGCTGGCCTGCGACACCATCTACGGCGGCATGACCGTCTCCGAGGCCATCAGCTATGCCCGGGGACTGGGCTACAACGTGGTGGGCGCGGTGAACGGCGACTTTTTCTATACGGACACCAAGGTGCCCACGGGCATGGTGGTGGAAAACGGCGTCTATAAATCCTCTCCGGAGGGCTGCAACGCCGTGGCCTTCGGCAACGGCACCGCCGCCGTATCGGAAGCGCCGAAGGTTGACATAACGATAACCAAGGACGGGGACGGCGGTACCGCCCAGCTCACCCACTTCAACAAGACACGCACGGAAAAGGGCGGCCTGTACCTGTACAGCCAGCACTTCTCCACGGTCTCCACCCGCACCACCACCGACGGCTGGGCCGTGCGGATGAAGGTGACGGAGGGCGCCATGCGTGTCTCCGGCACGGTGAAGGCTCAGGTCACGGACGTGTACGAGGGCAAGGACGCATCGAAGATCGGCGAGGGCTATCTGGTGCTCACCGCCGCCACCGCATCGGAGCTGCACAGCGTCTATGAGAGCTTTGCCGTGGGCGACACGGTGACAATCACCACAAAATGCAGCGATGAGCGTCTGGCCGCCGCAGGGTGGGTCACCGGCTGCGGCAACATTCTGGTGTCCGATGGGCAGGTCTACCGCAGCGAGTGGTGGGACAGCGCCGTCTCCGCCGCCAATCCCCGCACCGCCGTGGGCGTGAAGGCCGACGGCACCGTGGTGCTTCAGGTGATGGACGGGCGCACCAGCGCCTCCCGGGGGGCAACTCTCGCGGAGCTGGCCGCCGATCTCATTTCGCAGGGCTGTGTTACCGCTGTGAACATGGACGGCGGCGGCAGCTCGGTGATGGATGTGCTGCTGCCCGGCAGCAACTACTGCACCATGGTGAACAGTCCCTCCGACGGCTCGCCCCGGCGGGTGGCGTCCTATCTGATGCTGGTCACGGACAGCCCCTCCACCGGCGTGGCAGCCGGCCTTCATCTGAAGCAGGACGGCGCCATCGTGCTCACCGGCTCCTCTCTCCGGCTTGACTATCTGGCCACGGACAGCGCCCTTAAGACCGCCGCCGTCCCCGCCGGGCTGGGCGTCTCGGCGCAGCTTGGCACGGTGACAAACGGGGTGTACACGGCGGGTCAGGCCACGGGCACGGATACCGTCACCCTCTCCGCCGCCGGCGTCACCGGCAGCGGTACCATCCATGTGATCTCCAGAGCCGACGCCATCTCCGTCACCAACGCATCCACCGGCAAGGCGGTCAGCTCCGTCACGCTGGAGCAGGGGGAGACCCTCTCCCTTACCGCTGCGGTGAAATACCTGCTGCGCAGCGTTGCCATGGACGCCGCCGCGGTGAGCTACGCCGTCACCGGCGACATTGGCACGGTCACGCCAGAGGGCGTGTTCACCGCCTCCGGCACGCCGGGCGCGGAGGGCAAGCTCACCGTCTCCGCTGCCGGACTTACCTACGACGTGCAGGTGAAGGTGGCCTTTGAGTTTTCCGACATGAAGGGTCACTGGGCGGAGGAATATGTGCGTAAGCTCTATCAGGCCGGCGTGGTGAACGGGGCCACCCCCACCACCTTTGCGCCGGAGGGCAGCATGAAGCGGGGCGACTTTATGGAGATGCTCTACCGGGCGGTGGGAAAGCCCGCCGTCACCGGGGAGTCCCCCTTCACGGACGTGAAGGCCGACCTCTACTACGCCGCCGCCATCAACTGGGCCGCCCAGAGCGGCATCGCCAAGGGCGACGGGGACGGGGCGTTCCGCCCGGAGGGTACCCTCACCCGGCAGGAGGGCTTTGCCTTCGTCCACAGGGCGCTTGCCGCCCTGGGGGTGAAGTACACCGAAGGGGATCTGGCGCTGCTGGAGCAGTTCACGGACAAGGCGAGCCTTGCGGACTGGGCCGCCCAAAGCGCCGCCACACTGGTGGGCATGGGCGTTCTCCAGGGCAACGGCGGGGCGCTGAGCCCCACGGGCGAGCTGACCCGCGCCCAGATGGCCAAAATCCTGTGCACCGTGCTCTACCGCACGGCATGAAATTCGCGGGGACACTCAGGCTTGAGTGTCCCCGCGTTGGTGTCTCAAAGAAGTCTGAGGACTGCTTTGATAAGCGAATGCCGGGCATCGCCGCTTTTTGCGTCGATGCCCGGTTTTGATCTGATTCTCAGCCGTGGGTCACAGGGGCCGGCGCTCGTAGTAGTACACACCGTCCCGGCAGGTGCGCTCCACCTCGTCCCGGGCGATCAGGTAGTCCAGATGGGCGATGGTCTCGCCGGTGGCAAACCACTTCTGGGAGGGGGGAAATCGATCCCAGCCGCCCCGCATATTCCAGCTCATGCGCCCGGCAAGGTCGTAGGCGGTGGTGGGCGGGCAGCCGGACATGAGAGCCAGCACCTCCCGGATGCGGGAGGCGTGGTGCTCAATGATGGTGTCGATGCGCTCCACCATGCCGCAGGTCACGCCCCGGTGGCCGGGCATGGGGATGTCCACGTCGAAGCCCTGAATATAGATCAGCGAGCGGACGTAAGCGCCCAGCGCGTCCTCATAGTCGTTCCAGCAGGTGATGTTGGGGGTGATGTCAAACAGCACATGGTCGCCCAGCACCATGGCGGCGCGGCGCTCCTCGTACAGGCAGAGCTGACCGGGGGAGTGGCCGGGCACGGATAACGCGGTGAAGCTGTGTCCGCCGTATTCCAGCTTGTCGCCGGGCTCCACGGGGACATAGTCGGTGAAGTTCTTGCAGCCGTAGTCGATGAGGGGGGAGGCCATCACCAGCTTGGCGGTGGGCTCCGGCACGCCGCCCTGATACAGGGTGAGCCGCTGCAAATCCCGGCTGGCGATGGTGTATAAGGTGCGAAGGCGCTCTCCATCCTCCCGGCTGACGAAGATGCGGCTGTCCCGCCCGGCTATGTCCGTCACCAGACCCGAGTGGTCGGAGTGCATATGGGTGAGGAAGATGTCCGTGTCGTCCATGGAGACGTTCAGCTCCCGCAGCCCCTCCTCCAGCGCCGCGCGGCACTCCGGCCTGCGGTAGCCGGTGTCAATGAGCAGGTTCCTGTCCTTGCCCCGGATCAGGTAGGCGTTCAGGTTCCGCAGGGGACTTTTGGGGAGGGGTACGTCAATCTGATAGATGTTGCCGGTTATGTGTGAGTGCAATGGATTCACCGCTACTTTCCAGTTTTTTTCTTCATTATACCCGGAATCGACGGGTTTCTCAAGATATTTGCACATAAAAAAAGCTCCCGGTGTTCACCGGGAGCCTTTCGTTATTACATTTTCACATACTGGAAGGTGATGTCCACCACCACGGCCTCGCCGGGCATGACAAAGGTGAACGTATCCTCCGTGGGGAGAACCTGCACCTCCGCGCCGCTGGCGGTGATGACCACGATGGAGGCCATGGCGTAGCCGCCGTCGGGCCGGACGCTCACCGTGACGGTTTTGCCGGAGGTACTGCTGGTGGCGCTGGCGTAGGCGGTGCCGCCTGTGCCGGTACTCACATAGATGTTGTTGACGCTGCCGTGGCTGGAACTGAGAAGCTGATGCACCGTGCCCCGGGAGCCGGTGACCGCATCCATGGAGGCCCCTCCGGTGTTTGCGGCAAAAATCGGCATGGAGACGACGGTGAGGCACATGACGGCAATGAATACCCAGAGCAATATGCGAGCGGTTCCATTTTTCATCTCTGCGCACGTCCTTCGTCAAGTTTTTGTAATTTGGGTTACATAATCAAAGTGTAAGTATATATTATGTTATATCTTCCCTCAATTCAAGGAAAGATTCAGCCACAAATAGTTACAGCATTAACATAATATTGTAATGAATAAGGCGAAGGCCCGCCGCTCCCCAAGGGTGCGGCGGGCCGTGAATGAATATTTATGGAGTTCAGTCCAGTTTCAAATCTCCGTCCTTTATCCAGCCCAGACGGCGGCACACAAGCCCCAGCGCCCAGCAGATCACGGCGGGCAGCACAAAGCAGACCAGAATCAGGCCCAGCCAGTCCATAAAGCCCGGCGTGATGGCGACGGCGCCGTTGGCAATGGCCTTTTCGCTGGGAGCCAGCCAGCCGGTCCACACGCCCAGCGGGCCGCACAGGCCGCAGGTGCCCATGCCGGAGTTCACCGCCGCGCCGTTCATCTCCAGCTTGAACACGCAGGTGGCGATGGGGCCGGTGATGGCGCTGGTGACGATGGCGGGCAGCCAGACCTTGGGGTTTCGCACGATGTTGCCCATTTGCAGCATGCTGGTGCCAAGCCCCTGACTTACCAGCCCGCCCCAGCGGTTTTCCCGGAAGGACAGTACGGCAAAGCCCACCATGTTGGCGCAGCAGCCGGCCAGCGCCGCGCCGCCGGCAAGTCCCGT
>CAZCDJ010000080.1:6880-9016 GCA_964497655.1 uncultured Oscillospiraceae bacterium
GGAGATGGGCAGGGTCAGGGCGATGCCCACCACCACGGACACGATCACGCCCATGACGAAGGGACGCTGCACGGTGGCCCACATGATCAGGTCGCCCACCCAGCCGGCGGCCACGCCGATGGGCTCTGCCACCAGCATGGAAAGGCCCACGCCCACAATGATGGTGACAATAGGAGTCACCAGAATATCCACCTTGGTCTCCTTGGACACGGCCTTGCCGAATTCGGAGGCCACCACGGCGGTGACCAGCACGGCGAAGGGGCCGCCCGCGCCGCCCATCTGGTTGGTGGCGAAGCCCACCGTGACCAGAGAGAACAGCACCATGGCCGGGGCGTGCAGGGCGTAGCCGATGGCCACCGCCATGGCCGGCCCCACCATCAGACTGGCGCAGCCGCCGATGGTGTAGCCCACCCGGTTGGGGTCCTTGCCCAGTTCAAAGAGAATCTGGTTGAGAAATCCGATGTGGAGCTGCTGCCCCAGCGTGTTGAGAATGGTGCCGATGAGCAGGGAGCAGAACAGTCCCTGCGCCATGGCGCTCAGCGCGTCAATGCCGTAGCGCTTGAGGGAGATCTCGATGTCCTTGCGTTTGAGGAAGGCTTTGAAGCCGTTCAAATAGACCACCGCCTGATAACAAAATATAGCATTACAGGTGTCTTGACACCTGTAATGCTATATTAGATGCTCGCGGAGCTTCTGTCAATGATAAACTTTTGTTTGTCAATCCCCGCAGCGCAGCAGCAGCCCGGCCGCATCCAGCGCGTCCCGGGTGCGGGCGAAGGTCTCCTCGTCCGGGCAGAGCAGATGGTGCAGGTGGATGCCGCCGGTGAGGGCGGAGAGGGGGGCGGCCTTCTCGGCGGAGAGCTTCT
The DNA here is from genome assembly GCA_964497655.1 of uncultured Oscillospiraceae bacterium. GTDB lineage: Bacteria > Bacillota > Clostridia > Oscillospirales > Oscillospiraceae > Scatomorpha. The sequence goes on from CAZCDJ010000080.1 coordinate 7,747, forward strand.
CCACAAACTGGCGCACGTCGTAGCGGCTTTGCTGGTGCAGCTCGCCGGTGAGTTGCCCGTACACCGGGTGCTCCACCACCACGTCCAGCACGGTGCAGCCGTTGTCCACCATGATGAGCAGCTCCCGCTCCATATCCTCGTAGCTGTGGATACAGGCCAGCGTGCGTACCAGTCCACCCCCGGCGCTTTGCAGCAGGTATCCCCGTGGGGTGGCGTAGATATCGGTGCCCGCGGCGCGCAGCAGCGCCACGTCGCCCACGATCACCTGGCGGGAAACGCCCAGCCGCTCGCCCAGAGCGGCGGCGGATACCGGCGCGCCGGAGGAACGCAGGATTTCGCTTATGGCCTTTCTTCTGCCTTCCGCGTCCATGGCGCAGCCTCAGTTCCGGGCGTTGAGCAGCTGAAGCTTCAGGCTCATCAGAGCGTCGCTCAGGTCAACGTAGTAGTTGTGGGGGTAATCGAAACGGCGCACCTCCGGCCACAGGGTCTCCACCTGCTCCCGGCAGTAGCGCTGAATCTCCGGCAGGGAGGGGGTCTCATACACCAGCTCACCGCCGCGGAAGATGGGCACCAGCAGCTCCTTCGCGGTGAAGTTTGTCAGGGTCTTTTGCTTCCAGTGGGCCTCCGGGTCCCGGATGGTCAGGGGGGCGGTGTCGTCCACAATCTCGTCGTGGAGGCAGATGTAATCTGCCTCGGCCATGCCGGTTTCCCGTCCGAAGAAGCGGTAGACGTGCTTGAAGCCGGGGTTTGTGATCTTGCCCACGTTCTCGCTGATTTTGATTTTGGGGATGATGTTGCCCTCCCCGTCCTCCACGGCGCACAGCTTGTACACCCCGTCGAACACAGGGGAGGTCTTGCTGGTGATCAGCCGCTCGCCCACGCCGAAGGCGTCGATGCAGGCGCCCTGACGCAGCAGCTCGGAGACCAGGTGCTCGTCCAGGGAGTTGGAGCAGGTGATGCGGCAGTCGGTCCAGCCTGCGTCGTCCAGCAGCTGGCGGGCCTTCTTGGTCAGATAGGCCATGTCGCCGCTGTCCAGCCGGATGCCGCACTGGGTAATGCCCATGGGCTTTAGCACCTCGTTAAAGGCGCGGATGGCGTCGGGCACGCCGGAGCGCAGGGTGTCATAGGTGTCCACCAGCAGCACGGCGTTGGTGGGATAGATGCGGCAGTAGGCCTTGAAGGCCTCCAGCTGGGTGGGGAACATCTGCACCCAGGCGTGGGCCATGGTGCCGCCGGCGGGGACGCCGTATACCTTGTCGGTCATGGTGCA
>CAZCDJ010000081.1:0-5207 GCA_964497655.1 uncultured Oscillospiraceae bacterium
AAACAAGAACGCTAACCTCGATACTCACCGTATCAAAATTAGCGTTCTTATATGGTGCCGGTGGCGGGGGTCGAACCCGCACGGGGTATTAGCCCACCGGATTTTGAGTCCGGCACGTCTGCCAATTCCATCACACCGGCACATACGCTTGTGATTATATAACAGCAGCGAGCGCTTTTCAAGAGCGGATTTCTGCCGCGTCCACCATAATGACCCGCTCCGGCAGTTCCCCCGCCCCACAGGCCGCCGCCACGGCGCAGCCGGGCACATCCCCATACAGCCGGCAGCGCACACCGGCGAAGGGCGGCACGATCTGCCCCTCCCGCAGGGAAAAGCCCATGGAGCGCAGGTCGCCCCGCCCGGTGAGCTTATACACGCTCTCCCGCAGCGTCCACAGCCCGAAGAAGCCAAAGGCCGAGAGCTCCTCGTCCGTGGCTGTGCGCAAAAGCCGCTCCGGGGGAGCGCGCAGCGCCTCAATATCTGCCCCCACCGGCGTATCCGACAGCAGCGCCAGCACATGGGTGGAGGTGTGGCTCAGGGAAAAGCAGCAGTCGGGTCGCTCCGGAAAACAGGGCTTTTCCCACCGCTCCCCCGCCACCCGAGGCAGCACATCCATGCCCCAACACTCCCGCGCGCCGAAGCGCAGCAGCGCCCAGGCCCAGGCACTGCCCGCGCCCCCGCTGCGCCCCCCCGCGGGCGGCTCCGCCCCGGACAGCCCCCGGATTTCCAAGCAATACAGCTTCATGTGCTCACCTCACTGATTTTCGTAAATATCATACTACATTTTGTAATCTCGCGCTACCATTATGACAAATTATATGCTATACTGTATAAGTTAAGTTACGCTTACATTTCAGAAAGAGGTAGCAGTGATGAAAAAGGTACTGGTGCTTGAAGATGAATCCGGCATCCGCAGCTTCGTTGTCATCAACCTCCGCCGCAGCGGCTATGAGCCCATCGAGGCCGCCACCGGCGACGAGGCCCTCCGGCGACTTGCCGAAAACCCGGATATCGGCGTTGCTCTCCTTGATGTGATGCTCCCGGATATAGATGGCTTTGAGGTCTGCCGGCGCATCCGCGCCACCGGCAGCAAAATGGGCATTATCATGCTCACCGCGCTGAGTCAGGAGATGGACAAGGTGACCGGACTGATGACCGGCGCGGACGACTATGTGACCAAGCCCTTCTCCCCCGCCGAGCTGCTGGCCCGGGTGGACGCGCTGTACCGCCGGGTGGGCGGCGACGAGGAGCCGGAGGAGGCCGAGCTGCAAAGCGGTCCCTTCCTGCTTAACCCCCGCAACCGCACGCTGGACAAAAACGGCGTCCGCATCCGCCTGACCCAAACCGAGTATTCCATCATGAAGCTGTTTATGGAGAGCCCCGGCAAGGCTCTCTCCCGGGAGGATATCCTCACCAGCGTGTGGGGCACAGAGTACAGCGGCGAGCTGAAAATCGTGGATGTGAACATCCGCCGTCTGCGGATGAAGATTGAGGACTCTCCCACCCTTCCGGCCTATATCACCACAATCTGGGGCTATGGCTACAAATGGGGGTTTTGACCGGTGGACGACTGGACTGACAAGCTGATTGCCGCGCTCGCCCGGCTGCGGGAGGGCGTGCCCGCCGCGCTGCGGGGACTGAAGGGCACCTGGCTCATTCTCTCCTGCGGCGGCGCGCTGTGCGTGGGTCTCGCGGCGCTGTTAGGTCTCACGGGGCATTCGGCCTGGGCCGTGGTGCTGTCCGTTGCGGCTGCGGGCCTCTTTTTGGGCTCCAACTTCTGGTTTCGCTCCCGGGTGGCCGACCCCATCCTGGGTCTGGGCGACACGGCAAAGCGCATCGCCGGCGGCAGCTACGGCACCCTGTACACCAAGGACGCCGACAACGAGATCGGCGCGCTGACCGACGCCATCAACGATATGTCCGTGAAGATCGGCGCCGCCGCCAGAACCCAGACCGAATTCATCTCCTCCGTCTCCCACGAGCTGCGTACCCCGCTCACCGCCATCACCGGCTGGGGGGAGACCCTGCTTTATGACGAGGCCATCCAGGGGGACTCCCGCAGGGGCGTGGAGATCATCTCCAAGGAGGCCAACCGCCTGACCATCATGGTGGGCGAGCTGCTGGAATTCACCCGGATGCAGGGCGGGCGCTTTACCCTGAACATGGAGACCGTGGATCTCTGTGCCGAGCTGGAGGAAGTGATGTTCACCTACGGCGACCTGCTGAGCCATGAGAACACCCATCTGAACTACCTGCCCCCGGAGGAAAACGTGCTGCCCATCACCGGCGACCCCATGCGGCTGAAGCAGGTGATCCTCAACATTCTGGACAACGCCTCCAAGTACAGCCGGGGCGGGGGCGAAATTGATATTGGCGTGAAGCAAAGCGGCGAATATGTGCTGCTCACCGTGCGGGATCACGGCCCCGGCATTGCCGAGAAGGATCTGCCCCATGTGAAGGAGCGGTTCTACAAGGGCAACGCCCGGGAACGGGGCAACGGCATCGGCCTTGCCGTGTGCGACGAGATCATCACCAAGCACGGCGGCACGCTTACCGTGGGCAACGCCCCGGGCGGCGGCGCGCTGGTAACGGTGTCCCTGCCGGTGAGGACCCAATGAGAGAGCATTCCCCGGCAACGCGAAAGGACTGGTAATCATAAAGAACAACGAAAAAAAAGAACAGGTCTGTTTCCGCACCATGATCGGCGGGCAGGCTCTGATTGAGGGCATCCTGATGCGCGGCCCCCGCAGACAGGCGATTGTGTGCCGGGGCGCGGAGGGTCTTGTGGAAAAGGTGGAGGACTTTACTCCCCTGAAGGAGAAGCATCCCGTGCTGGGCTGGCCCTTCCTGCGGGGTGTGGCGGTTTTTCTCTCCTCCATGGCAAACGGCATGAAGGCGCTGACCTTCTCCGCCGACCAGCTCCCCGAGGATCAGCAGGAGGAGCCGGGCAAGTTCGACCTGTGGGTGGAAAAGAAGTTCGGCAGCGAGAAGGCCCAGAAAATCTTCATCGGCACCGCCGTGGTGCTGGGCATCGCCCTTTCCATCGCGCTTTTCATTCTGCTGCCCACCTTCCTGGTGGGCCTCATCCCCAATATCAAGGGTCACACGGAGCTGCGCTCCCTGCTGGAGGGCGCGACAAAGCTGGTGATTTTCTTCCTCTATCTGTGGCTGTGTACCAACGTGAAGGAGGTCTCCCGGCTGTTCGCCTACCACGGCGCGGAGCACAAGACCATCTTCTGCTACGAGAAGGGCCTGCCCCTCACCGTGGAGAACGTGCGGATTCAAAGCCGCTTCCATCCCCGCTGCGGCACAAGCTTCCTGTTCGTGGTCATTATTCTTGGCATCCTTCTGGGCTTTCTCATCCACGCGGACAACACGCTTGTCCGCATCGGGCTGCGCCTGCTGCTGCTGCCCGTGCTGGTGGGCATCACCTATGAGCTGAACCGCTGGGTGGGCGGGCACGACAACGCCCTCACCCGCGTGCTCTCCGCGCCCGGCAAATGGGTGCAGCATCTGACCACCAAGGAGCCGGACGACGACATGATCGAGTGCGCCATCCGGGCCATGGAGCTGGTAATCCCCCAGGAAAAAGGCACGGATCAGTGGTAACGCGCGACCCCATCGAATCAGGGAGGGTGACGTAAATGCCAAAGACCTACAACGACCTGTATATTGACGTTCGCAACGCGCTGCGGGAGGACGGTTCCCCCTTCCCCGCGGCGGAGGCGCGCATCCTTGTGGCCGCCGCCGCCGGCAAAACCACGGAGAAGCTGGTGCGGGACTTCCGGCTGTACGTCACCGACGAGCTGGCCCAGCGGGTTTCCCACCTGCTGGGCAGACGGCTGCGGGGCGAGCCGGTGGCCTACATCACCGGCGAGTGGGAATTCATGGGCCTGCCCATGGAGGTAAGCCCCGCCGTGCTCATCCCCCGCATCGACACCGAGACGCTGGCCCAGACCGCCATTGACTATCTCACCGGTCGGAAGATGGACGCGCGGGTGCTGGATCTGTGCTCCGGCTCGGGCTGCATCGGCTGCGCCATCGCCGCCGCCCTGCCCCAGAGCCGGGTGACGCTGTGCGACATCTCCCCGGAGGCCATGGTCCTTGCCCGGCGCAACGTGGAGCGCAACGGCCTGCAGGGCCGGGTGAGCTATCTGGAGGCGGATGTGACCGCCCCGCCGCCGCTGATGATCGGCTCCTTTGATCTGGTGGTGAGCAACCCGCCCTACATCCCCACCATCGAAATTCTGACCCTTGACCCCTCCGTGCGGGACTACGAGCCCGTCTGGGCGCTGGACGGCGGAGAGGACGGGCTGGACTTCTACCGAATCATCACGAAAAACTGGCGCGGCGTGGTTCGCAGCGGCGGCGCGCTGATGTTCGAGGTGGGCGAGGAGCAGGCGGAGCGGGTGAAGGATCTGATGCGCCTGGGCGGCTTCCACGACGCGGAGGCCGTGAGGGACACCCGGGGCGTTGACCGGGTGGTCACCGCGAGACTTTGAATACAAACACTTTATCAAATATGAGGTGCTGAAATGGCTGAGAAGAAAAAGACCGCCGTGCCCACTCCCGCTCCCGCGGAGGGCGAAGGCAAGAAAAAAGCGCTGGAAACCGCCATCGCACAGATTGAAAAAACCTACGGCAAGGGCGCCATCATGCGGCTGGGAGACGATATCCCCGTGAATGTGGAGGCCGTGTCCACCGGCTCCCTGAGCCTTGACCTGGCGCTGGGCATCGGCGGCGTGCCCAAAGGACGCATTGTGGAGATCTACGGCCCGGAGTCCTCCGGTAAGACCACCCTGGCTCTGCACATCGTGGCCTCCGCCCAGAAAAACGGCGGCGAGGCCGCCTACATCGACGTGGAGCACGCGCTGGAGCCGGCTTACGCCCGGGCGCTGGGCGTGGACATTGACAACCTGCTGATTTCCCAGCCGGATACCGGCGAGCAGGCGCTGGAGATCACCGAGCAGCTGGTGCGCTCCGGCGCGCTGGACGTGGTGGTCATCGACTCCGTTGCCGCCCTGCTGCCCCGCAGCGAGCTGGAGGGCGAGATGGGCGATTCCAGCGTGGGCGTGGTGGCCCGGCTTATGTCCCAGGCGCTGCGGAAGCTGGCCGGCGTGGTCAGCAAGACCGGCTGCATCGTGGTGTTCATCAACCAGCTCCGGGAAAAGATCGGCGTGATGTACGGCAACCCGGAGACCACCCCC
>CAZCDJ010000081.1:5217-8961 GCA_964497655.1 uncultured Oscillospiraceae bacterium
AGTATTTTGCCAGCGTCCGGATTGACGTGCGGCGGTTGGAGGGCCTGAAAAGCGGCTCGGAGGCGGTGGGCAACCGCACCCGCGCCAAGGTCATCAAGAACAAGGTGGCTCCCCCCTTCAAGGAGGCGGAGTTCGACATCATTTACGGACAGGGCATCTCCAAGGTGGGCGAGATCATCGACCTTGCCACCAAGCTGGAGCTGATTGACAAGGGCGGCGCCTGGTACACCGTGGGCGACACCCGCATCCAGGGCCGGGACGGCGTGCGGGAGTATCTGGAGCAGAACCCGGAGGTCATGGCCTCGCTGGAGCAGCAGATCCGGGATAACGCCCACAAGCTGATGACCCCCCAGGCAAGGAAGGCCGCCATCGCCGCCGGCCGCGCGGTGGACATCTCCGCCGACGACTTCGAAGGATAAGACTCCTCGGAGGGGGACGAAGTCCCCCTCCGAGCCTCCCCCCGCTCCGCACAGCGGAGCGTCCGCGCCGCGCCGGCGCGGGATAAGGTGTCCGTGTCAGGCAAAGCCCGACACGGACGCAAAAGAAACGGCGTGTTCCCCCCTTGAGAACCTCCTCCCGCTTTGGACGAGGGACGAGAGACGACTAATTAAAACGCGAGGAATGGAATGGCTGAAACTACCGCAAAATCAAAGGCACTGGCTCTGCTGAACAAGCGGGACTACTCCCGGGGGGAGCTACTCCGCAAGCTGACGGAGAAGGGCTTCGACCAGCAGGAGGCCGTGGAGGCCGTGGACCGGCTGGTGGAGCTGCGCCTTGTGTGCGACGAGAACTACGCCGCCATGGTGGTGCGGCACTACGCCGCCAAGGGCTTCGGCGCGGCGCGCATCCGCGAGGAGCTGCGCCGGAGATACCTTCCCCGGGAGCTGTGGGAGGACGCCCTTTCCCAGCTTGACGGCGGCGACGAGGCCGCTCTGGCGGTGCTGCGCGCCAAGCTGAAAAGCGCCGATCCCACCCCCGACGAGCTGCGCCGGGCCGCCGACGCGGTGCGCCGCAGAGGCTACTCCTGGGAGGAGACCCGCGCGGCCATAGACAGATTCAACTCCGAAAGGAACGGTACTTGACTTGAACGTTGGACTGATTTCCCTTGGCTGCCCGAAAAATCAGGTGGCCAGCGAGCAGATGCTCTACCGGCTTCGGGAGGCCGGACACACCATCGTCACCGATGAGACCCAGGCTGACGCCATCATCATCAATACCTGTGGCTTCATCGAGGACGCCAAGCAGGAGGCCATCAACACCATATTGGAGACCGCCGGGCTGAAGGAGAGCGCAAAGCTCCAGAAGCTCATTGTCACCGGCTGCCTTGCTCAGCTGTTCACCGATCAGATCCGTCAGGAGCTGCCGGAGGTGGACGCGGTGGTGGGCGTGGGCAGCTACGACGAGATTGTCTCCGTGCTGGAGGAGACCTTCGCCGGCGGCAACCCCTGTCTCATCGGCCCCAACAACGGGGCGCTGTGCGAGACGCCCCGGGTGGTGAGCACCGGTGAAAACTGGGCCTACCTGCTGATTGCCGAGGGCTGCGACAACCGCTGCTCCTACTGCGTCATCCCAAAAATTCGCGGCCCCTTCCGCTCCCGCCCCATGGAGGCCATTCTGGGCGAGGCCCAAAGCCTTGCCGCCGCCGGGTACAAGGAGATTATTCTTGTGGCTCAGGATCTGACCCACTACGGCTTCGACCTGTACGGAAAGCGCCGTCTTGCCGACCTGTGCCGGGAGCTGTGCAAAATTGACGGCATCGCGTGGCTGCGGCTGCACTACCTGTACCCCCACGAGCTGGACGACGAGCTGATTGAGGTAATCGCCGCCCAGGACAAGATTGTAAAGTATCTGGACATCCCCATCCAGCACATCAACGACCTGATTCTGAAAAAGATGGCCCGCCGGGACAGGGGCGACGAGATCCGCGCCCTGTTTTCCAAGCTGCGGCAGCGCATCCCCGGCGTGGTGCTTCGCACCAGTCTCATCACCGGCCTGCCCTACGAGGGGGAGGCGGAGTTTGAGGAGCTTTGTGCCTTCCTGCGGGAGACCAAAATTGAGCGGGCCGGCGTGTTCCCCTTCTCCCCGGAGGAGGGCACCCCCGCCGCCGCCATGCCCCATGTGGACGAGGACACCGCCGGCAGCGTGCCCAGCAGGTGATGGAGCTGCAAAGCGGCATCATGGACCAGTGGGAGGCCTCCCTTGTGGGCAGGGTCGTCCCCGCCATCTGCGAGGCCCGGGACAAAAAGCGCCGGGTCTGGGTGGGTCGGGCCTATTTTGACTCCCCCGGCATCGACGGACGCATGGCCTTCACCGGCGACTGCGCCCCCGGCGATATTGTAAACGTGCGCGTCATTTCCGCCGAGGACGGCGAACTCAGAGGAGAGAAGCTATGAAACTAACCACCGCAAGCAAGATTACCCTGTTCCGCGTCGCTCTGATCCCCGTGGTCATTGTCCTTATGTACCTCACCTTCCCGGGGCATCTGTACTGGGCGCTGGGGGTATTTATCGTGGCCTCCGCCAGCGATTTTGTGGACGGCTACATTGCCCGGCACTACAACCAGGTGTCCACCTTCGGCAAGTTTCTGGACCCGCTGGCGGATAAGATGCTGGTGATTTCCGTGATGTGCGTGCTCTCCGCCTGGGGGCAGCTCCCCGCGTGGGTGCTGATTGTGGTGCTGGTGCGGGAATTCGCCGTCACCGGACTGCGCCTGCTGGCGGTGGAGGGCGGCAAGGTGATCGCCGCCGCCTGGAGCGGCAAAATCAAGACCGCCTGCACCATGGTGGGGCTGTGCCTGATGCTGCTGCCCATCCCCGGCTGGCTCAACACCGCCTGCTGGGCCGTGATCTTCGTCACCACCGTGTACAGCGGCGTGGAGTACTTCGTGAAGAACGCCGACGTGTTCAGGAGCTAAGGCATGGACGGGGGCAGAATCACCGTAAAGCACCTGCAAGACTACATCCGCTCCAAGGACTACCGCCCGGAGGACGCGACGCTTTACTACCTGAAGCTCTCCGAGGAGGTGGGCGAGCTGGCCCGCGCCATGCGGAAGGATCAGCGCCCCACGGAGGCCTCCCCTCTGAAGGAGACCATCGACGAGGAGCTGTGGGACGTGATGTACTACGTTCTGGCGCTGGCCAACTGCTACGGCGTGGATCTGGAGCAGGTGATCCCCGCCAAGGAGGCACTGAACAACCGCAAGTACGCTACCGGCATCACCTTCGCGCCGGACAAATAAAATGTAGACAACTATAAGCGCGCCGCCGGCCTGAAGCACAGGTCGGCGGCGCTTTGTTGCGTTATTGTCCGCTTTTGCCGTAGTTGGAGAGGGCGCGGGCGCTGGGGTCGGTGACGGCGCAGCCCTGCCACTCCCGGTTGGGCATCCAGAAATCCTGAATCATCTCCCCCTGACCGGGGTAGTATTTCTCGAAGATCTCCCGGTACAGCAGGCTCTCCTTGGTGAAGGGCATCCCGTGGGCGTACCTCACCCGCTTTTCTTCCAGCTCCCCGTCGGTGTACAGGCTCTCCGCGTACTCCTTCAGGTCGTCCACCATGGAATGGCCCACCGCGTCGCTGAAGGCCGCCTTCTCCCGCCACAGGATGTGCTCCGGCAGCAGGCCGTCGGCGGCGAACGCCTTCCGCAGCAGGTACTTGCCCATGCCGTGGGTGTTCATCTTCAGCTCCGGGCGCAGGGACATGACGTACTTCACAAACGCCAGATCGCCGAAGGGCACCCGCGCCTCC
>CAZCDJ010000082.1:0-8756 GCA_964497655.1 uncultured Oscillospiraceae bacterium
GCCGGAGGTGCTGCTGATGGACGAGCCCACCTCCGCGCTGGACCCCATCTCCACCGCCCGCATAGAAGAGCTGGCGGAGGAGCTGAAAAAGAGTTATACTATTGTTATCGTCACCCACAATATGCAGCAGGCGGTACGCATCAGCGATAAAACGGTGTTTTTCCTGCTGGGTGAGGCGGTGGAGGCGTCGGACACGGAAAAGCTGTTTGCTTCTCCCACCGACAGGCGCACCGAGGATTACATCACGGGGAGGTTTGGATGATGAGATCGCGTTTTGACGAGCAGCTTGCCTCGCTGAACCGGGAGCTGGTGACCATGGGCGGACTGTGCGAGGAGGTCATCGCGGCGGCGGCCCGGGCGCTGCTGGAGGGAGATACGGCGGCGGAGGCCCGGGTGAAACCGCTGGAGGAGGAGATCGACCGGGCGGAGCGGGACATCGAGGCGCTGTGTCTGCGTCTCCTGCTGCAGCAGCAGCCGGTGGCGCGGGATCTGCGGCTGGTGTCCGCCGCGCTGAAAATGATCACGGACATGGAGCGCATCGGCGATCAAGCGGTTGACATAACGGAGATGCTGGAGTATCTTCGCGGCCATGGCGGCGGCAGCGGCGGCGCGGTGGGGGAGATGGCCCGGGTGGTGATCTCCATGGTCACGGACAGCGTGGACGCCTTTGTCAGCGGCGACGTGACTGCCGCCCATGGGGTGATGGATCGGGATGACCGGGTGGACGCCCTGTTCGCGCAGGTGAAGCGGGATCTGATTGACACGCTGCACCGTGATCCGGAGCTGGGGGAGTTCGCCCTGGATATGCTGATGGTGGCCAAGTACTTTGAGCGCATCGGCGACCACGCCACCAACATTGCCGAGTGGGTGGAATTCTCCATCACCGGTGTCTACAAGGGGGGAGAGGTCATATGATCTGCGTGGTGGAGGACGACGCCGCCATCCGGGAGCTGGAGCTGTACGCCCTCACCGCCGGCGGCTTTCAGGTCAGGGGCTTCGAGACAGGCGGGGAATTTTTGGCCTATGCCCGCACGGAAAAGCCGGAGCTGCTGCTGCTGGACGTGATGCTCCCCGGCGAGGACGGTCTCTCGGTGCTCCGCGCGGTGCGCGCAAGCGGCGCGCTGCGGGGACTGCCGGTGATTATGGCCACGGCGCGGGGCGAGGAATACGACAAGGTGACGGCGCTGGACGGCGGCGCGGACGACTATCTGGTGAAGCCCTTCGGGATGCTGGAAATGGTGAGCCGGGTGAAGGCGGTGCTGCGCCGTTTTTCCCGGGAAACGGTGGATTCGCCCCTTGTGCTGGGGGGCATCCGGCTGGATCCCCTTGCCCACACCGTCACCGCCGACGGGGAGGGCGTTTTGCTGACGCTGAAGGAATTTCGCCTGCTCCAGCAGCTGATGGAGCGACCTGACACGGTGCACACCCGGGAGATGCTGCTCAGCCGGGTGTGGGGCACGGACTACGACGGGGAGACCCGCACGGTGGACGCCCATGTAAAGTCCCTGCGCCAGAAGCTGGGGCGCTGCGGCGAGCTGGTGGCCACGGTGCGCGGAGTGGGCTACCGGATGGAGGAGAGCCGATGACAAAGAAAATATTCCGTTCCATTTTCCTTGTGGCGCTCATTGTTCTGCTGTGCTGCCTTGTGCTCATCATGGGCGTGCTGTACGAGTATTTCACAGGGCTGCAGCTTGCCCAGCTCCGCACACAGGCCGCGCTGACCGCCCGGGGCGTGGAGGAAAACGGTGCTACATATCTGAAGTCCCTGTCCGTGCCGGGGCTGAGGCTCACTTGGATTGCCGCCGACGGCACGGTGCTGTTTGACACCCAGACCGATCCGGCCGGCATGGAAAACCACGCCGACCGGGAGGAGTTTGTGGAGGCGGAGACCACCGGTCAGGGGGACAGCTCCCGGGTGAGCGCCACCTTAAGCGAGCGCACGGTGTATGCCGCCCGCAGGCTGACGGACGGCACGGTGCTGCGGGTCAGTGCCACCCACTACACCATCCCCACGCTGCTCATGGGCATCGCGGTGCCGCTGCTCATGGTGGTGGCGGTGGCGGCGGGTCTTGCGGCGCTGCTGGCGGGGCGCGTTGCAAAGCGCGTGGTTGACCCGCTGTGCGCGGTGGATTTGGAGCACCCGCTGGAAAACGACGTGTACGAGGAGCTGACGCCCCTGCTCCGCCGGGTGGAGCTGCAGCAGCGGCAGATTGCCGACCAGATGACGGAGCTGCGCCGCCGTGGCGAGGAGTTCGGCGCGGTGACGGAGAATATGTCCGAGGGACTGATTTTGCTGGACGCCAAAGGCGTCATCCTCAGCATGAACAGCGCCGCCGGACGCATCGCCGGGGCGCGCCCGTCCGCGGTGGGTACAGACATCCTCACGGTGGACCGGAGCGTGGCGCTGCGGGAGCTGCTGGCGCTGCCCCAGGGCGGCGAGACGGTGCTGGAGCGGCAGGGCAGGGAATACCAGCTGCGGGTCACGCCGGTGCTCTCCGACGGGGTGCGCCGGGGCAGCGTGGTGCTGGCCTTTGACGTGACGGAGAAGCTGGGCGCGGAGCGAACCCGGCGGGAGTTCACCGCCAACGTGTCCCACGAGCTGAAAACCCCCCTCCAGTCCATCATGGGCAGCGCCGAGCTGCTCAGCTCCGGGCTGGTGAAGGAGGAGGACGCGGGGCGCTTTTTGGAGCGCATTCATTCGGAGGCGGCGCATCTGGTGACGCTGGTGGACGATATCATCGGCCTCTCCCGGCTGGACGAGGGCGGGGAGTACCCCACCGAACGGGTGGAGCTGCGCGCCCTGTGCCAGACCGTGGCGGAGGAGCTGCGCCCCACGGCGGCAAAGAAGCACATCACCCTTGCCGTGGACGGGGAGGGCGGGACGATCACCGGCGCGCGACCCCTGCTGCGGGAGATTGTCTATAATCTCTGTGATAACGCGGTGAAGTACGGCCGGGAGGGCGGGCGCGTGGACATGCGCGTGGGCGCCCAGCCCGGCGGCGTGACCCTCTCCGTGGCGGACGACGGCATCGGCATCCCGCCGGAGGAGCAGTCGCGGGTGTTCGAGCGGTTCTATCGTGTGGATAAGAGCCGCAGCCGCGCCATCGGCGGCACCGGGCTGGGGCTCTCCATTGTGAAGCACGCCGCCGCCTGGCACCACGCGGAGGTGACGCTCCGCAGCCACCCCGGCGCGGGCACCACCGTGACCGTGCATTTCCCCGCGTAATCGCCAAGCATCCTACACGCATCCTTATTCCGTAGGGGCGAACTGTGTTCGCCTCTGCGACCCCGTCCGTTCAGCCGTTCGTAGGGGCCGATGCCCACATCGGCCCGCGTCCCTTGCACTCCCGCGACGTCTCTCCCGCGCCCAAATGAAAAAGCGGCCGCCCCTTTTGGGACGGCCGCTTTCGTATGAATCTTAAATTTTCGCCTCGTAGCCCGCGTCGGTGACGGCGGCGATCAGGGCCGCGTCGTCCACGTACGCTGCCAGCGTCACCACGGCGGTTCCTGCCGCCACATCCACCTTTGCCCCGCTCACGCCGGGCAGAGCCTCCAGCGCCTTCTGCACATGGGCGCGGCAGTGGTCGCACATCATGCCCTCGATCTTCAGTGTTTTTTCCATGGTTTCCGTTCCTTTCTCCGCCGGGGACGCAGCCTCGGCGCCTGCAATTTCGATTTTTTCACCGATACCTCTGGGGCGGAAGCCCCGCAGCCGCAGGGCGTTCAATACCACGCACACGCTGCTGAGGCTCATGGCCGCCGCGCCCAGCATGGGGCTCAGGTGCAGCCCAAAGGCGGGGTAGAGCACGCCGGCGGCAATGGGAATGCCCAGCACGTTGTAGAAGAATGCCCAGAACAGGTTCTCCCGGATGTTCCGCAGCACGCTGCGGCTCAGCTCCACGGCGCTGGCCGCGTCCCGCAGGCTGTCCCGCATGAGCACCACGTCCGCGCTGTCGATGGCGATGTCCGTGCCCGCGCCGATGGCGATACCCACGTCCGCCCGGCTCAGCGCCGGCGCGTCGTTGATGCCGTCGCCCACCATGGCCACCTTGCGGCCCTCGCTTTGCAGGGCGCGGATGCGCGCCTCCTTGTCGGCGGGCAGCACCTGGGCCACGGCCTCGTCGATGCCCAGCTTCGCCCGGATGGCCTCCGCGGCGGCGGGGTTGTCTCCGGTTAACATAACAACTTTCAGACCCAGCCGACGGAAGCTTTGTACGGCCTGGGCGCTGTCCTCGCGCAGGGTATCCGCCACCGCCACCACGCCGGTGAAGCGGCCGGCCCGGGCAAAGAGCAGGGGTGTTTTCCCGCCCTGGCTCAGCTCCTCCGCCCGGGCGAAGGCCTCCTTCGCGCCGGGGGCGGCGTCCAGACCCAGCTCCGTGAAGAACGCGGCGCTGCCGCCCAGAATTTCCTCCCCGTCCAGCAGAGCGCGAACGCCCCGACCGGTGTGTGCGGCGAAGTCCTCTGCCGGCGCAAGGGAAAGCCCCCGGTCAGCGGCTTCTCGCGTCACGGCACGGGCCAGCGGGTGCTCGCTGCCGGCTTCCAGCGATGCGGCCTCGGCCAGCAGCCGGTCGGCGGAGTACCCCTCCGCCACCGGCACGCAGTCCGTCACCGACGGGCGGCCGCTGGTGAGGGTGCCGGTCTTATCCAGCACAATGGTGTCCACGCTGTGCAGCGTCTCCAGACTCTCGGCGGATTTCACCAGAATGCCCAGCTCGGCGGCCTTGCCGGTGCCCACCATGATGGCCACGGGGGTGGCAAGCCCCAGCGCGCAGGGGCAGGAGATCACCAGCACCGCCACGGCGGAGGAGAGGGCAAACTCGCCGCCCGCCCCGGAGAGACCCCAGACGATGGCGGTGAGAAGGGCGATGCCCATGACCACCGGCACAAACACGCCGGCCACCTTGTCGGCGACTCTCGCAATGGGAGCCTTGGAGGCGCCTGCCTCGTCCACCAGCCGGATCATCTGAGCCAGCGTGGTGTCGTCCCCCACCCGGGAGGCGCGGAAGCGGAAGGAGCCGTTCAGGTTCACGGTGGCGGAGATCACGCTGTCCCCGGGGCCCTTGTCCACCGGGATGCTCTCGCCGGTGACGGCGGACTGGTCCAGCGTACCGCTGCCGGAGACGATTTCCCCGTCGGCGGGGATGCGCTCGCCGGGGCGGATCACCACAATGTCCCCCTTTTGCACCTGCTCGGCGGGGATGACCACCTCCGCGCCCTCCCGCACCACGGCGGCGGTCTTGGGGGTCAGATCCACCAGACGGCCCAGCGCGTCGCCGGTTTTGGCCTTCGACCGGCTCTCCAGATACTTGCCCACGGTGACCAGCGTGAGAATCATGGCGGCGGACTCAAAATACAGCTGATGGGCATACGCCGCCGTTAAGGCGCTGTCCCCGTGGCCCAGCCCCCAGGCCATGCGGTACATGGCGAAGATGGCGTAAATCACCGACGCGGCGCTGCCCACCGCCACCAGAGAGTCCATGTTGGGCGCCCGGTGCCACAGCGCCTTGAAGCCGGAAAAAAAGAATTTCCGGTTCAGGTACAGGATGGGCAGGGTAATGAGAAGCTGGGTCAGCGCGCCGATGAGGGAGTTCTCCGTGCCCATGAAAAAGCCGGGCAGGGGCAGGTGGAGCATGTGCCCCATGGAGACATACATGAGGGGAATGAGCAGTGCGGCGGAGGCGATGAGCCGTGTTTTCATGGCCCTTCTCTCATCCTCGGCGGCTTTCTGCCGCGCCTCCCACTCCCGGCGGAAGCCCCCGCTCTCGCTTTTACCCCCGCCGCCCTCCGCCGGGTGCGCGCCGTAGCCGATGGCCTCCACCGCGGCGGTGATGGCCTCCGCGCCGGAGACGGTCTCGTCGTAGGAGACGGTCATCTGATTTTGCAGCAGGCTCACGTCCACATCCTGCACGCCGGGCAGGGCGGCAACCCGCCTTGTGATGTTTGCCTGACACGCGGCGCAGGTCATGCCCGTGACGCGGAATTTTTGCTTTTTCATAGTGCCTCCGTGATAAAAAATCGGGGTCTGCCGGATACGGCAGACCCCGCGATGGGCTTACTGGGCGGAAAACTGATCCTTACCGGCGCCGCAGAGAGGGCAGACCCAATCTTCGGGCAGATCCTCCCACTTGGTGCCGGGGGCGATGCCGTCCTCGGGGATGCCGGCCGCTTCGTCGTACACAAAGCCGCAGAGATCGCACACGTATTCTTTCATAATAAATATCCTCCCTTAGTGTTGCGCGTTTCCGCGCAATTTTTCTTTGTTTTCATGGTGTCATAATATACCTTTGGAGCAGGATCACCGTAACATTGTCACCGATTGCACTTGCCGCAGCCCCGGCGGCGCACGTCCCCGTCGCAGAGCTGGTAGCTGCCGCCCTCGATGCGAAGCTGCCGTCCCAGCACCAGACACTCCGCCATCTTGGCCCGGGCGGAGCAGATGATGGACTGGGCGGTGGTGCGGGATACATCCATGCGCTCGGCACATTCCTCCTGGGTGAGTCCCTCCAGATCAATGAGACGCACGCACTCGAACTCGTCCACGCTCATGGTGACGCCCTCGTCACCGGCCTGCGCCTTTCCCTCCGGGGCAAAGCGCCGGCAGTCGGGCATGGAGCAGACCAGCCGTCTTTTGCAGGGTCTTGGCATATCCTCATCTCCGAATTCGGCATATGCCGGTTATGCCCTTATTATACACAACGCCCCGCGCAATATCAATAAGAATTTGTGCGTGCAGGGGCAAAATTATCCGCCGGAGCGCCGTTGTACGGCAGAGAAAAAAGTGGTATAATCACCGCAAATGAATTGGGAAGAACCGTGGAGGACGAATGGAACAGATGCAGCCGCTGAAACGAATTGCCGCCATACATGATATCTCCGCCCTGGGCAAGTGCTCCCTCACCGTGGCGCTGCCGGTGGTCTCCGCCACGGGGGTGGAGTGCGCCTGCATCCCCACGGCGCTGCTCTCCACCCACACGGGGGAGTTCAGCGGCTGGACGCGGCGGGATCTCTCCGGGGAGATGCTGCCCATTGCCCGCCACTGGCAGAGCGTGGGCGCGGCCTTTGACGGAATCTACACCGGCTATCTGGCGTCTCCGGAGCAGGGCGCGCTGGTGGAGCAGGTGATGGATACCATCGCGGGGGAGAGCACCATGGTCATTGTGGACCCGGCCATGGCGGACAACGGCGCGTACTACGCGGGCTTTGACGCGGCCATGTGCGCCGCCCACCGGCATCTGTGCGCCCGGGCGGACGTGATTACCCCCAACATCACCGAGGCGGCGCTGCTTGCCGGCGTGCCCTACCGGGAGGCCCCTCACGACAGGGACTATCTGGAGGAGCTGCTGGCGGGGCTTGCGGCGCTGGGGCCGCGCATCGTAGCCGTCACCGGGGTCCGCCCCCGCTCCGGCGGCATCGGCTATGCCCTTCGCAGCGGGGAGGGGGAGTGCTTCCACATCAGCGCCGCCCGGGACGGGATGTTCTACGGCACGGGCGATCTGTTTGCCAGCGCCTTCTCGGCGCTTTTGGTGCGCGGCGCGCGGGTGGAATCGGCGCTGGAGGCCGCCGCGGGACTGACGGAGGAGAGCGTCCGCCGCACGGAGGCGCGGGGCACGCCCCGGCGCTTCGGCGTGGATTTTGAGGGGGCTCTGCCCGCCTATGTGCGGGCGGTGGAGCGCATCTTCGCATAGAATTAGCCCCGGCGGGGACGTTCACACGTCCCCGCCGGGGCTTTCCCGTCAGAGCGCTGCGGTGGGCAGCCGCTCAATGTCGATCACCGATACCTCAAAGGCGGTGTGCTCCTCCGCAGCGCCGTCGGAGAGCTTCAGATATTTGCGGCTCTGGATGCGGCCACGCAGCCGCAGCTGATCGCCCACCTGCCACAGCGCGGCCTCCCGGGCTCGCAGTCCCCAGCAGATGCAGGGTAGATAGTCGCTCCTGCCGTAGCGCCGGCCCACCGCCAGCATCAGGTCGCAGATGTCCCGGCCCATGGGGGTGGTACGCAGATTGGGGGGCTTGCACAGCGCCCCCTGCAGGCGCACCAGATTGGCGTCCTCCCCCTCGTCCAGCTCGATGGTCCGGGCGAACAGGGTAATCACCAGCCGTGCCCCGTCGCCCCGCTTGTTGTTGAAGGAGCGCAGTTCGCCGGTAATATGTATGTTGGGCGCGTCCATCAGCCCCGGCGCGGCAAGCAGGGATTCCCTTGCCACCACGTTCAGCGTGTCCACCGCGCCGGACAGCCTGGCGGTCTCCACGGGAAAAGTGAAAAACCGTTCAAACCGGCTCTCGTGGGAAAAAACCGGCGCGCCTGCCAGCACGCCCCGCAGCATCGCGTAATTTCTGGTAACGGTCTCGTCCATGCCTTCGCCTCCATGTCATTTGTCTCTACAACATATTCGGCGCACTGCTTGTATATTCCCGGCCCATCATGTATAATGACCCTTGCAAATCTCATTGCGAACGGAGGCAAAATTATGGATATAAAAGAAATTCTCGCCCGCTGCGACCATACCCTTCTTCGGGTGGACTGCACCAGCGCCGAGATCAAGACCCTCTGCGATCAGGCCATCCGGTACGGCTGCGCCAGCGTGTGCATCCCGCCCTGCCATGTGGCGGGGGCCAAGCGCTATGTGGGCGAGGAGATGAAGGTCTGCACCGTCATCGGCTTCCCCAACGGCTACTCCACGGGCGCCGTCAAGGCCTTTGAGGCGGCGGACGCGGTGGCTGCCGGCGCGGACGAGATCGACATGGTCATCAACCTT
>CAZCDJ010000083.1:0-8743 GCA_964497655.1 uncultured Oscillospiraceae bacterium
ACGGTGGCAGGCGTCTCAGTGTATACAAGTTTCATAATTAAGCTCCTTTATTTTTTAGTGTCAGCCCTTGACGGAATTGCAGAAAAGCTCGGCCTGATTAATTTCCTCTTGCGACGGTTTGTCAATCATCGTTATGCCGAAGTATGTGAGGAAGGAGGTGATAAGCCCCGGCCAAAGGGCGTCGATCTTAAAGATGGGGCCCCAGCCGGCACCGTCTCCCACCATCCAAAGCACCACCACGGCAAGCGACAGAAGCATACTGTAATAGGACGCCTTACGGGTGGGCCGTTTCCAAAACATACCCATCACCGTGGGGAAGAACAGTGTGGCTGCTTCAAAGGTGAAGGCCATCAGCAGCAGAGAGATAATGTTGTACTTCCACCAGGCCAGCAGCGCGGCAATCACACCCGCCGCCAGAGAACTGACAATACCGATAACCTTTATGGTCTTATCCGGCGCGTCTGGCTTAATCCGGTCCTTATAGATATCCATTCCAATGTTCGCGGCACAGGCATTAATACTCACAACACCAGTGGACATGATTGCGGCAAAAACGCCCACCATGACCAGTCCTGAGATTCCCGGCGGGAAGTACTTCGCCACCAACGCGGCAAATGCACTGTTACCAGCGGGCAGCTCGGGAATCAACACCCGGGCGGCCATACCCACAAAGGTCGCGCTGAAGGCGATGAACAGTACACCCACACCGGCCCAGATGGCTCCTCGCTTTGCCGCCCGCTCTGACTTCGCGGCAAAGCAGCGTGTATAGCTGTCCATGCTGGTAAAGAAGGAAAAGATAGAGCTGACTGCCAGAGCGATGGTGGTGGACCAACCGTAAGCGCTCAGGTCAAAGTATTCCACAGGCAGCGTTTTCAGTTGCTCGAAGCCCCCCATGGCATTGGCGGCCAGCGGAACGCCAAGAACAACAGTTCCAAGAATAATCAGGATAAACTGAATCCATGTAGTGTAAGTGATGGCCAGTAGACCGCCAATCGCGGAATAGATTACCGTCACCACGGTGCTCACGATATAGCAGGTGGCAGAGTCCCAGCCCGTGATGGTTGTGAGCATGCTACCCATGGCCACGAACTGGCTGGCAGCAAAGCCGAGATTCGCAAGAAAACAACAGATAATAACAATGTTACCGGAACGCTTATCGTATCTGCTGGTAATAAGGGCTGGGTATGTGATATTCTGCAGCTTTTCTCCCACGCGTTTTGCCGGCTTTGAAAAGGTGACTCCGAATATTACACAGCCTATAGAAAGAATGAATACATACCAACCGCCGCTGACGCCGAGATTATAGGCGTCCGTCGACGTGCCTACAATGGATGACCCGCCGATCCAGGACGAAAGCCACATTGCCGCTAGGGAAAAAACGCCAAGCGTTTTGCCGGCCACAAAATAATCCTCGCTGGATTTATTCCGTTTAAAGGCCACAACGCCCAACGCCGCCATTACCGAGAAATATACGATAATAATTATTCCGTCAATCAGTCTTAGATTTCCCAATATGCTCTCCCCTTCTCTCTGTCTCCCGCGCCGCGGAAACGGCGCGGGAGATGAATTCGCAGGTTTGCGCGGGTATCACCCAAGTTGCCGCTTCGCGGCTTCCACTCCGCGGCGGAAGCAGGCTTCATTTTTGGGGAATTGTTTATGCTTCTTTTTGAAAAAGTAATAGTTCACAGCGGCACACATTTCCTCTGCGTCAAACCTGTCGGACGCGTAGGCCAGCGCACCCAGCATCACAATGTTCACGCCGTGCACGTTCTCCTCCTCCGCGGCAATGTCGTTGGCGGGGACCTTAACGACGGTGATGTCATCCCTGTATTTGCGGCTATCCTCCACAAGGGAGCTGTTCACCAGCAGTAGTCCACCGGAGCGCAGCATACTCTCAAACTTATCGATAGCCGCGTTGTTCAGAGAGAACAGGATGTCTGTCTCCCCCGCCCCGCAATAGGGACTGGGGATCTCCTCATCGCTGATCTTCACGTTGCAGTTTGCGGTGCCGCCGCGCATCTCGCTGCCGTAGGAGGGATACCACGTAACATGCTTGCCGGATTCCATGCCGGCATCGGCCAGCATGAGCCCGGCGGTAAGTACCCCCTGTCCGCCAAAACCGGAGCAGATTATTTCTGTCATCATCGTTTCATCCCTCACTTGTCAATGAACTCGCCCAGCTCGTAGAACTTCTCCTGATGCTCATGCATGAACTCCAGCGCCTTATATGCATTGTCATCGGGGAAACCCCAGTTGGTCGGGCACGGACTGAGCACCTCCAGCAGACAGAATCCCTTGTGATCCATCTGCTTTTGCAGCGCCTTCTTGATCATCTTCTGGGTCTTAATTACATTTGCCGGCGTGCTTACAGACGCTCTGGCCAGATACGCGATATCATACTCCCGCAGGGTCTTGATCGCGTCAAACGGCGCGCCGTTCACGGACACATCGCGTCCGTAGGGAGAGGAAGTGGTCTTTTGGCCCGGCAGCGTCTCCGGCGACATCTGACCGCCGGTCATGCCGAATACGCAGTTGTTGACCACCAGCGCCAGAATATTCTCGTTTCGCAGCGCGCAGTGGATGGTGCTCTCGATGCCGATGGAATAGGCGGAGCCGTCGCCGGGATGGGCCACCACAATGCTGTCCGGGCGGGCGCGTTTCGCGCCGGCGGCGGCAATGATGGGGCGTCCGTGTGCAGCGCCGATATTATCCCAGCGGTAGATTCCCTGGGCCAGCTCGCCACAGGCTACATCTTCCACGATGATCATCTTTTCGTCAAGACCCAACTCCTGCACGGCGTCGGCAAGACAGTGCATCACTATGCCGTGTCCGCAGCCGGGGCACCAGCCCACACGCTGCTGGGGATTCAGACTCGCAGGTACTTTCAAATTCATTTCAGTTCCTCCTCAGCATCTCCTGCGCCCGCTCGATGATCTTTTTCTCGGACGGCACATTCGAAAACTCTCCGTAATACTCCACGGGACGCTTATTTCCGCAGGCAAGAACAACATCGTCTACCATCTGGCCGAGAATGTTCATTTCCACAGTCAGGAAGCCCTTAACCTGCTCGCCCAGCGCGTCAAACGCCTTCTGCGGGAAGGGCCACAGGGTAATGGGACGGATCAGCCCCAGCTTCATGCCCTGCTGACGTGCCAGCTTCACGGCAGCCTTGGATACCCGGGAGCTTATGCCGTAGGCGACCAGAACGATCTCCGCGTCATCGGTGGCGATGCTCTCCCAACGCTGCTCGTCTCTGGCCATGGCGCCGTACTTTTCCCGAAGATAGGTAGTATAGGTATCGGCGCCAATCTTATAGTAGGTGTTCACCAGGGTGCGGGGCTCGTCCCCCGTTTTGCAGCCACGAATGGCCCAGTCATAGGTGTTAACGTCGTGATCCTTCATTTCCGGGAGCTCCACCGGCTCCACCATCTGACCGATAGCGGCGTCGGAACCGATGATAACCGGATGTGTGTACTTCTCCGCAAGAGCGAAGGCCAGCTCCGCCATATCGGCATTCTCCTGCACACTGGCGGGGGCCAAAACGATGGTGCGATAGTCGCCATGTCCGCCGCCACGTGTGAGCTGCCAATAATCCCCCTGCCCCTGGAAGATGTCCCCAAGCCCCGAGCCAATTCGCATTACATCGGCAATTACAGCGGGCACATCATAGGCACACAGATAGGAGATTCCCTCCTGCTTGAGAGAGAAGCCCGGGCCGGAGGATGTGGACAGTCCGCGCACGCCGCAGGCCGCTGCGCCAAACAGCATATTCACGCCCGCAAGCTCGGATTCGGTCTGGATGAACTGACCGCCTACCTCCTGCATCCGCCAGGACATATACTCAAGGATCTCGGTCTGCGGTGTAATGGGATAGCCGCTGAAAAAACGGCATCCCGCACGGAGGCACGCCTCCGCAAAGGCTTCATTGCCCTTCATTAATTCTTTTGCCATGGTTTTCCCTCCTTAATCGACAAGTTCAAATACATAGTCAGGGCACATACGATAGCAGGTCCCGCAGCCTATGCATTTGCTCTCGTCAAGGGCAATAATCTTATAGCCCTTCTCGTTAATCTTCCCTGAGTCATAAAGCGCCTGCTTCGGGCAAACGCTTACGCAAATGCAGCAGCCCTTGCATTTCACCGTGTTCAGTTTCACTTTTGCCATGATTGATCTATCCTCCTATTGATTTCTTCCATGGACGGCGCCACTCGTTCTGTTATTCAGAACTGCGTTCTAAATAACCTCCAAAAAGATAAGCGCTTTTGCCGCGCCCTCTTTTGTTGTTCTGCTTAGCAGAACTGCGTTCTATGTTTGCTGTTATTTAGTATAATATTCCTCTATCGCTTTCCCGTCAACTTGTTTTCCTTCACGAATAAAACCGCCGCCGCTTGTTTAATATGCATAATGTTATTTATTTAACTTGATGATTTTCGTTCAAAATGTCATCCCAGTGTTTTTCCTCCGTCACAGACGAAGTTGGCGCCGTTCACATAGCGCGCCGCATCGGACAAAAGAAAGCACGCAACCTCCGCCATTTCCTCGGCTGTTCCCGGGCGATCCATTGTGCCGTTCCTCAGTTCATTTTTTTCTGTTTTTCTTCCGGTCTCCTGTGCGTATTGGGCAAGGATGGAATCAAGCATCCCGGTATCTACCCAGCCGGGAGAAAAGCAGTTGACGCGCACGCCATTCCGTCCGTTCTCATTTGCCGCGTTCATTGTCATACCCAGCACAGCGAACTTGCTTGATCCATATCCGATCTCCATCTGATATCCGCGCATGCCGGAGCAGGAGCAGGTGTTAACAATCGCCCCGTTCCCCTGCCGTTGCATATAGGGAAGACAGTACTTCATCATTAGGAAGGTACCAAATACATTGATCTCATACACCTTCCGAAAGACCGTGAAGGAATAGTCCTCCACTCTGGCGCTGGGGCCGGGGATTCCTGCGATGTTTGCCAGCAAATCGATCCTCCCACAGTACTCTCCAATGCGCCCAACAGCCTTCTCGACCTGCAACTCATCACTCACATCCACCTCCATCGGCACACAGCAACCGTTTCCTATCGACGCGGCTACTGCCTCCAGCTTTCCGGGGCTTCTCCCCAGGATAAAGACCTTCTCACACCCCTCTCCGGCAAGCCGGCGGGCCACCGCTGCGCCAATCCCGCTTCCACCGCCGGTGACGACGGCGATTCTGCCCTCAAATCTTTTTTTCGTCATGATCTGTCCCCCCTAATATTTTTTCATCCTCGCAGACGAATAGCCTATTATGTGCACGACGATTCTCCTATTCAGAACCGCGTTCTGAATAGGAGGCCGATAAACAGCAGACCTACCCGTCTGCTGTTTATTCTCTCAGTTTACACCGCAATGTGTATATCCTTTACATGCCGCTTAAGAAGCTCCGACAGTTCCCGCACCCGTTCCTCTGTGAAAACGGAGGAAGGACCGCTGATACTAATTGCACCGATGGAGCACCCATCCATGGCAAGCACCGGCACCCCCACGCAGCTCACCCCCAGGGTGTTCTCATTTCTGTCCACCGCGTAGCCCCGGACGCGAATCTCCTCCAGCTGCTGACGCAACTCGTCCACATCCGTTATGGAATACTCCGTCATTCTCTCCAGCGGCTGTCTCAGGTAGGTCTCCCGCGCCTCCTGGGACATAAAGGCCAGCATGGTCTTTCCACTGGAGGTGCAGTGCAGATAGTCGCTTGTGCTGCTGCGCAGGTTAAACAGCGGCATACGCGTATTGGCGGGGCAGGCCACGTCCAGATAGTAGACGCAGCGATCCACCTGTGAGGTCAGGTAGACCACCTCTCCCGTCTCCTTGGAGATCGAATGGATTGCCGAGGATGCCACCTTCAAAAAGCTGTATCTCTCCGACAGGGCGTTGTTAAGACGGAGAATCTGCGGGCCAAGATAATACTTTCCCGTGGATTTGCTCTGGGTAACGTAGTTCATCGCCTGAAACGTTGACAGAATATCGTGGACATTGCTTTTGTACAGGCCAAGCCGCTCACTGATCTCCGTAACGCCCAGCGACTGCACTTCAATAAAGCAGTTCAACACATCAATCGCCTTTTTTAGGCTTTTTACCTTGATTTCTCCTTCGTCTGCGGACACTTATGTTATACCTCCATAAAGATATTTACCTCATCATAGCCAGACCACGACAAGGCTGTCAAGCATTTTTTCGAAACATTTTTCCGAAAAAATCAGCCTGCAACCCGATCTTCCCCAATTCCACCCATTTTTTCTCCCTAAATATTTACTTCGCGCACAGAGACGGTCCGCGAAACACACCTCCGCCTTGGAGAGGCGCTTCCGCGTGTCCACCAGCTCGCGCACAAGCATCTTATCCAGTCGGGCCGTTCATTCCTCCCCTCCAATACAAACCGGGCATGGCGCATTGCCGGGACGGGCTTTCCTTTTGGGCGGGAACGTGATAGAATATGGTATTATTCTGTCATTTCCCCGCCCCCGGCGGGGATACCGGGAGGAAACGCCTATGGCCCAGCGCTACATCGCCTTCGACGTGGAAACGCCGAACTACGCCAACAACCGCATGAGTGCCATCGGGATCACCGTGGTGGACGGCGGCGAGATCGTGGAGGACTTTTACACCCTTGTGAATCCGGAGGCCCGCTTCGACGACTTTAACGTCCAGCTCACCGGCATCACCCCCGCCATGGTGGCGGGGAAGCCCGCCTTCCCCGCGCTGTGGCAGCGCATCCAGCCGCTGATGGGCAGCGGCGTGCTGGTGGCCCACAGCGCCACCTTTGATCTGGGCGTACTGTCCAAGTGTCTGGGAGATTATCACATCCCCTGGCAGCCCAGCGCCCCCTACGTCTGCACCTGCCAGATGGGCCGCGCCTGCTACCCGGAGCTGGCAAACCACAAGCTGAATACCCTGTGCGCCTATCTGGACCTGTCCCTGGACCACCACAACGCCGGCAGCGACAGCCGCGCCTGCGCGGAGCTGCTGCTGGACTATATGCGCCACGGTCTCTCCCCCGCCCGCTTTCAGCGGCACTACGACCTGACCCGCTACGCCGCCCGCAGCCTGTAATCCCCCGGCCCGGAGCCGCCCACCTGGACGGCTCCGGGCCGTTTTATCGGCAGGCGAACGGGGCGCAATTGACAAATTCTTCAATACAGGATATAGTGTCCTCAAACCCGGGACACACTGTACGGGAGGTGCGCCATGCCCGACGTAAATTCAAAGCATTCCCAACGGATTATCGAAGCCGCCGTGGAGCTGTTTAAGGCCCACGGCTATGAGAGCGTGTCCGTGAGCGACATCTGCAAGGCGGCGGGGGTGGCCCGCTCCTCCTTCTATCTGGTCTTTGCCGGCAAGCGGGACATCATTCGCCGCATTTTGGCCGACGCCAACGCCGATCAGGCCGGCCTCACAGGCAGCATCATCTCCGCCAAAAACGACCTGGAGCGGATGTGGGTGCTCTGCTGCCGCTACCTGTCCATCTCCGAATCCTTCGGCCCGGAGCTGGCCGGCTCCCTGTTCGGACTGGATCTGATGGACGAGCTGGACATTGTGGACGAGGTTCACTCCATTGACAACTGGATTGTGGAGCTGACCAAAAACGCCCAGACCATGGGCGTGATTCTCAGTCCCGAGCCGCCGGAGGTCATTGGCCCTCTCTCCGTCAGCGCCGTGTTCTACACCGTGTACGACTGGAGCCGGCACAAGGGCAGCTTTTGCCTGCGCCAGCGCGCCCGGCGGGCGGCGGAGGCCGTGCTGAACGTGGCCCCGGAATACCGCTGGAACGAGGAGCAGTACAAGCGAGCCGCCACCTGAGCTGCGCGCCGCCGACCACAGTCGGCGGCGCTTTTATTCGCCCTGCGGGGGCCTTATTTTTCAATGCTTTCGCGATTTTGGACAGGTTGTCCTTAATTTATGGACACTATCTCCTTTTTGCCCATTTCCACCAAACTTTTCCTGACACTCAGTTGTCAAACACCGGCCGGGGTTTTTGTGCGATTGTGAGATTGTGTGAGAACCGATTGAATTCGCTTCCTCTTTCCTTTAGAATAACGCTATTAAGGCTTGTCTATTAATAAACAATCCCTGCGAATATGAACAGAAAGACGAGGTTTTCAAATCTATGACAAGAGACGAGAAGATTTTCAAGCTGGGGAAGGAGATCACCGACCGGGCTGCCGTGCTGCTGGGGAAGGAGAAAATCTCCGCCAACTCTCCGGAGTACTGGGGCATTTCCGCCGGACTTGCCAAGTTCCCCAACGACGCCGACGCGCTGCTGGACGTGGCGCTGGTGTTCAAAAAGCGCAAGCCCATCACCTTCGCGCAGATTCATCAGCGGATTCCCGCCATGGACGAGGCCACGCTGTCAGACTGCCTTGCCAAGCTCTCCAACATCGGCCTGCTGGAGTACCACCACGAAAATCTGGACGGGAAGAACCCCGGCGGCGAGAAGCGCTGGGTGCTGGATATGTTCGTGCCCGGCAGCGCGGAGATCATGGTCATGGACAAGCAGATTCCCGAGGAGCACCCGGAGGTGGCGGACTTCTTTGAGCGCATGGCCTTCCTGCCCCTGGCCGGCATCACCGAGATGGTGCCTCCCGGCGGAGCCGGCATCGGTATGCACGTGGTTCCCGTGGAGAAGGCCATTCCCGCCGAGAGCCACTCCGAGAATCTGGAGCATCTCTCCTACTGGCTGAAGAAGTACGAGGGTCAGATCGGCGTGGGCGTGTGCTCCTGCCGCA
>CAZCDJ010000084.1:0-1533 GCA_964497655.1 uncultured Oscillospiraceae bacterium
TCCGTCAAGTGTAAAATACGCAAACGATTTTGTTGTGCAATTCCGCAAAAATTTGCGTTCTGCGTACACAACATTGCTTTCCGTGAGAAAAGCATATATTATAGAGACATCTTCCGTATGTTCAGGCACTAAAAAATGATAGATTGAGGTTATTTATGAGTACGATCAAGGACGTGGCCAAGCTGGCCGGGGTTTCCCCTTCCACGGTTTCCCGTGTGCTAAACGGTGACGGCCCCTCCCCCGCTTCCGAAAAAACCAAGGAGCGAATCTGGGAGGCGGTACGCAAAACCGGCTATTCCGCCAACGAATCCGCACGCAATCTGCGTAAGCAGGAGTCCAGCAGCAGCCCCACCGATCAGGCCATCGACTGCATCCTTGCCCGCGAGCTGGACTTTTTTATCGACCCCTTTCTGTCCTCCCTGCGCCATGTGATGGAGGAAAGTCTCTTTAAAAAAGGATACAGCCTCCGCTCCCAGTTCGGCCTTTCCGACCTGAACAACCACACGAACGCCGAGTCCAAGCGCCGGGACGCCGCCATCATTCTGGGCCGAATTGACGCCGCCAGTCTGAAGATTGTGAAGGCCAATTACCGCCATCTGGTGTACACCGGACTGCAGGATCTGGATCTGGGGATTGACGGCGTAATCTGCAGCGGATACAGCGCAGTCACCTCCGCCATGGACTATTTGGTGTCTCTTGGCCACAAAAAGATCTGTTATCTGGGGGAAACCAAGGACGAACAGCGTTATCTCGCCTATCTGGACAAGGTGCGGGAATACGGCATCGACACCAACCCGAACCTGACCGTGGACGTGCTCTTCACCCCCAGCGACAGCTATGAGGGTTTGCGTAAGGCCCTGGACCAGGGGCTGGACTGCACCGCCATCCTCTGCGCCAACGATGTGTCCTCCATCGGCGTCATCAAGGCGCTGAAGGAATACCGCATCTCCATCCCCGGAGAAATTTCCATCATCGGCATCAACGACGTGGAGAACATCCGCTATCTGGAGCCCATGCTCACCACCATCTCCATCCCCATCGAGGAGATGGGGAACCATGTGGCCAAGCTGCTGGTGGACAGAATCATGCAGAACCATTTCACCCCCGTGAAGATGTATATTCCCAGCCACCTGACCAAGCGCGATTCCTGCGCCCGGGTGTAGCTCTGTGGCCGTCTCCGAACAAGTCAAACGTTTGCGTTTTTTGCCTTTGACTTTCGGGCGGGGCGTAAGTATAATTTTCGCATCGCAGAAAACGCGGCACATTTTCACATTGACTTAGGAGGATGATAATTGTGAGCGATACAAAAATAATGAACCGGAGCGGCGTGCTGCTTCAGGACACCTCGAGAGGGTACGGCTGCCCGCAGAAGTACATTCAGGGCCCGGGGGAGCTGGCCAACATCTTTGCCTACGGCAGCAAGTACGGAACCCGGCTGCTGTTCCTCATTGACGGCGGCGTGTACGACATGATTTCCGGCGCAATTGACGCCATTGCCGACAAATGTGGCTGTACATATGAGGTGACGAGCTT
>CAZCDJ010000084.1:1633-8675 GCA_964497655.1 uncultured Oscillospiraceae bacterium
CAGATCCTGATGGCCGACGGCCTCAGCGCGCTGGAGGCGGTGAAGTCCCATGTGGTCACCGAGGCGGTGGAGAACGTGATTGAGGCCAATATTCTCCTTAGCGGGCTGGGCTTCATCAACGGCGGTCTGGCCGGCAGCCACGGCTTCCATAACGGCTTCTCCAACATCCCCGGCAGCAAAAAGTATCTGCATGGCGAGCTGGTGGCCTTCGGCCTGATTTGCCAGCTCATGCTGGAAAACGCCCCCACCGACACCGTGAATTCCGTGGTGGATTTCCTCTACAACGCGGATCTGCCCATCACGCTGGATCAGATCGGCATTGAGTGCACTGCGGACAATCTGGAGACCATCGCGGAGCACACCCTGAACAAGAACATTCTCATCCACCACGAGCCCTTTGCCGTGAGCAAGGATTCCCTGAAGGGCGCAATCATCGCCGCCAACAATGTGGGACATCGCTATTTCTCCCGCATGGCCCAGCGTGCCTGAGAATACAGATAAGAAGCGTCCTGCCCCGGCAGGACGCTTCTTTCGTCTATCAAAAAATCTCGCGGAGCTTCGTCACCGCAGCGACGAAGTGGAGTCAGCTCCCGTTTCCCGCCCCGGCGTGTCCCCGGACTTCTTTGAAACGCTAAGCGTCCTGGGCAGAAGGTTATCCTTACAGCAGATACATGGAAATCAGGCTGAGCAGGAGAATATGGGCGGGGTAAAACAGATAGGAAAAATACTTGAAGGCTCTCTCCGGCTTGCCGGTGAGGGTCTTTTTGCCGTTATAGAGCCAGATGAAGGCCAGACTCAATATGGCCAGCCCCTGCTCCGGCAGCATATATCCGCCGGGCAGAAGAATCACCTTGCCCCCCAGCGCCACCCAGTTGATGGCCCACAGCCCCACAAGCTGCACGCCCATTTCCAGATACCGTTTGGGCATCAGCCGGGCCAGATAGAACACCAGCACCGTGAGCACACCAAAGCCCAGATAGTCCACAAAGGCCAGAGTGCCCGCCACCACGCTGAGCACGCAGATGCCGCCCAGCAGCGCCAGCTTGAAAATCAGGTGGCAGCCCATGGCCAGCACCCGGTCGATGAGCCACAGGCACGCAAGCGCAATGAGGAAGGTGAACATCACGTTCTGATGGAAGGGCCCATACAGCTCCCCGCCCATCATCAGGTTGTAGGGGATCTCCGAGAGCAGGGCAAAGAGCAGCATATTTCGCATATACTTCTTCTTGTCCGAGGTGTGGACGTAGCCCTCCGAAATCTGAAAGGCGAAGATGGGAAAGGCCAGCCTGCCGATCTGGGTCATCCAGGTGAAGCCCGGCACCGTCACCACGGTCATATACGCGTGATCCAGCGTCATAAACAGCATGGCCAGCACCTTCAGCCACTCCCGGCTGATGAACTGACACCGGCATATTGTCTTTTGTTCCACGTTGTCCTCCGTTTTTCAAGGCCGGTCTTTGCCGGCCGGGTTCTGCGCGCCACCAAGGACGCGACCATTAGCATACCACAGATTCCAGCAAAAAGGAACCTGACAGATTCTGTGAACTCCCTGTCAGGTTCCTCTCATTTTCGTCTGCTTCTCAGCCCTGACGGGCCCTCAGCCCGGCAATCATCTGCTGGCAAATCTCGTCCATGTCCCCCACGATGCCGTAGTCGCAGTAGTGGAAGATGGCGGCGTCCTTGTCCCGGTTTACAGCCACAATCTTGCCCGCGTCGGCCACGCCGGTCATGTGGTTCACCGCGCCGGAGATGCCAAAGCCCAGGTACAGCTTCGGCTTCACCACCGCGCCGGACTGGCCGATCACCAGCTTAAAGGGCAGCAGCCCCCGGTCGAACACCGGGCGGGTGCAGGAGAGCTTTCCCCCCAGCAGCGCCGCCAGCTCCCGGTAAAGCGGGAGGGAGTCCGGCTTCACGGCCGCCCCCACGCACACGAGCACCTCCGCGTCGGTGATGCACAGGCTGTCGTCCGCCTCGTCGGGTCGGAAGTCCAGAATTTTAGTACGAATCTCCGCCGGGTCGAAGTCAATGTGCTCCTGCGTGCACACGCAGGGGCGCGCGCCGGTGCTCTGGTGCTTGAAGGTGCCCGGGCGGATGGTTCCCACCTGGGGCCGCAGCTCCGGCACGGTAATCACCGCCATCATCTTGCCGCCCACGGCGGGCTCCACAAACTCGATGTCCCCGGTCTTGGGGTCGTAAATCAGCTCCGTGGCGTCGGAGGTGCAGCCCGTTCCCAGCCGGCAGGCGAAGCGGGGCGCGAAGTCCCGCCCGAAGATGGTGCCGCCCACCAGCACCGCCGAGGGGCGGTGCCTGCGGCACAGCTCCGTGAACAGCTGGGTATAGGCGTCGGTGTTGGGGTAGTCATAGCCCGTGCCGGTCACATGGTAAATCCGATCCGTGCCGCAAAGCCGCACCCTGTCCCACTCACGCTCCGGCAGGTCGCCCACAATCACCGCCGCCAGCTGCTCCCCCGCCGCGTCGCAGAGCTTGCGCGCCTCGCAGCACAGCTCCAGCGAGACCGGGTGGATTTCCGCCCCGTCGTGCTGGATGAACACCCACATATCCCTGTAATCCTGTTTTCCGCTCATGCGATCACCTCCGAAAGAAGCTCCAGCAGCTTTGCCGCGTCCCGCTCCGGGCTGCCCTCGCAGATCATCAGCCCGGCCTCGCCAACCTGGGGCGGGTAGGTGCGGGGCACCTTGGTGGGGGAGCCGGCATCCCCTATCCGCTCCCCGTCCAGACCGGGGATGTCCCCGGCGGCGAAGCGGGCAATGGGCGCGGTGCGGCTGGCCCTCCAGTGCTTCAAATTGGGGATGCGTGGGCGGTAGTCGGTCTTTTCCACTGTGAGCAGGCAGGGATAGCGGGCCTCCGTGCGCTCCTCCCCCGTCTCCAGCTCCCGCAGAGCCGTGACGGTTTTCCGCTCCTCGTCCACGGACTCTATGAGCCGGACGGAGCTGAGCAGGCTGGCATCAAAGCGCTCGGATAGCTGGGCGCCCATCTGACCGGTGGCCCCGTCCAGCGACTCCTTGCCGCAAAAGATCAGGTCAAAGCTGCCAAGACCTGCCGCCGCCGTGGCAATCACATAGCTGGTGGCCAGAGTGTCCGCGTTGGCAAAGGCCCGGTCGGAGAGCAGCACCGCCCGATCCGCCCCGGCCGCCAGACACTCCCGCAGAGCCTCCGCCGCCATGTCCGGCCCCATGGTGATGCAGGTGACTGTGCCGCCGCAGCGCTCCTTCACCTGCACCGCCGCCTCCAGCGCGCTGCCGTCCAGCGGGTTCAGGATGGCGGGCACGCCCTCCCGAATCAGGCTGCCGGTGACCGGGTCGATCTTCACCAGATTCACGTCCGGCACCTGCTTCACACACACCAGAATGTTCAGCATGACGCGCCCTCCTCTCCGATCTCCCCGCAGACCTTGCCGGGGTTTAAGATGTTGTCCGGGTCAAAGACCCGCTTGATGGCGGTCATCAGACCGTAGGCCGTGTCGCCGGCGGAGGCGCGCAGATACGTCCGCTTGGCGTGACCGATGGCGTGCTCGCCGGACACCTGCCCCCCAAACCGGGCGCACTGGGCGTAGCACACGTCCATCACCAGTGCCGTGCGGCGCTGGAATTCCGGCAGCTCCAGCTCATTGGAGCAGCAGTAGATATGCAGGTTTCCGTCCCCCGCGTGCCCGAAGGAGCGCAGACGCAGCCCCTGTGCCTCCGCCGCGTCGTGGCAAAACACCAGAAAGTCCGCGATCTTGTCCACAGGCACCACCACGTCCATCTCGTCCAACAGCTTGGTGTCCGCCTCGATCACCGTGAGGAAGGCGCTGCGCGCCGCCCACACGTCCTTTTTCAGGCCGTCCGTCCACACCACCAGCACGTCGTAGGCGCCCACCTTCTCAGCCACCTGACCCAGCCGGTCCATCTTCACGGTAAGCTCCGCCTCGTTTTCGCCCACCAGTGTCACCAGGATGTAGGCGCCCGCCTCCTGCCCGTTCACCACCGTGGGGAACACGGCGTTGCCGGTGAAGGCAGCGGAGCTGTCCACAATGTCCCGCTCCATAAACTCGATGGACTGGGGGTCCAGATTTGCCAGCTTGATGGCGGGCACCGCGGCAATCGCCGTGGCGATATCCCGGAAGGGCAGGATGAGGGACACGTCCCGGGCGGGCTTGGGCACCAGCTTCAGGGTCAGCTCGGTGATGACCCCCAGCGTGCCCTCGCTGCCGATCATCAGGTGCAGCAGGCTGTACCCGGAGCTGGTCTTGCACACGGTCTTGCCCAGCTGCATCACCTCTCCGCTGGGCAGCACCACGGTCATCGCCAGCACATAGTCCCGGGTCACGCCGTATTTCACCGCCCGCATCCCGCCCGCGTTGGTGGACACGTTGCCCCCCAGCGTGGCGGTTTTTTCGCCGGGATCGGGGGGATACATCAGCCCGTGGGCCAGCGCGTCGGAGGCCAGATCCCGCAGCAGCACGCCCGGCTGGACGTGCACCACCAGATTGTTCATATCATAGGAGAGGATTTGGTTCATCCGGGTGAGGCACAGCACCACGCCCCCGCAGATGGGCACGCAGCCGCCCACAAGCCCGGTGCCGGCGCCCCGCACGGTGACTGGAATACGCTCCGCGCTGCACAGGCGCAGGATGGCGGATACCTCCTCCGTGGTCTCCGCCAGACACACCGCCTCGGGCATAAATCTGCCGTAGATGGGCATCTCGTCGTGGGAATATTCCTCCTTGATCTGCTCCCCGCTCTGGAACCGGCCCTCGCCCACGATCTCCCGCAGCCGCGCGGCAATCGGCGGCGAGACCTTGTTATATTCTGCCATAACGTTCTCCCTTCCTGAAATTCAGCGCTTTCTACCCGGATTATAGCCCGGCGCCGGGGAAAAGACAAGCTGGAAATGCCTCCGCAGGTTCCGGGATGCTGTTTTCCTGTTTTTTTCAGGCTTTACTTGTACCTTGACAAAAAATAGTATAAAATAGCAATATGCTGCAATAGAATGGTCTATTTATCCCACCGCGCGACCTTCCCCGCGCGCCTTGGAAGGATTTTTGGACACTGGAGGAAGATAGAATGTCCCTGAAACGACATGAACTGCCCCGCATTTTCGCGGCGCTGCTTGCCCTGGCGCTACTCCTTGTTCTGCTTCCTCCCTGCGCGCTGGCGGACACCCATGAAACCGTGCGCGTGGGCTGGTTTCTCCAGCCCGGCTATCAGGGGCTGGACAGCGACGGGAACCCCAGCGGCTATAACTACGAATTTCTGATGAAAATGGCGGAGAAAAACGGCTGGGAGCTGGAATTCGTCACCGAGAATACCAATGGCACGGAGATGACCTGGGGCGACAGCCTCTCCATGCTGGAAAACGGCCAGCTGGATCTGATGGGCTGCCTGCTTTATTCGGAGGAACGGGCGGAGGTCTACGATTTTTCCACCCTCTCCGCCGGGCAAATCTTCACCTCCCTGTTCGTGCGGGGAGACAGCCCCCTTGGCAGCAACGACCTCACCGCCCTGAACGGCATCCGGGTGGCGGCGAATCTGGACACGCTGAACGACGAGGATCTGATGGAATATGAGGCGGACATGGGCTTCGCCATCGGAGGCTTCACCAACTACACCGACATTCAGGGCGTGATCGACGCGGTGCTCTCCGGCGCGGCCGACGCGGGCGTGCTTGCCAGCTATCAGCCGACGGAGGACACCCGCATCATTGCCAGCTTCTCCCCCCGCCCCTTCTATTTCGCCACCACCAAGGGAAACACCGGGGTGCTCACGGCGCTGAATCAGGCCATGAACGCCATTCTGGTGCAGGACCCCTACTATTCCCAGACCCTCTCCAACAAATACCGCCAGACCTATTCGGGGCAGGCCACCTTCACCCCGGAGGAGCAGGCGCTGATCTCCGCCGCGGAGCCTGTCCGGGTCTGTTACAGCGACGCCTGGTTCCCGTTGATTCAGTCCTCCCCGAACTCGGACACGCCCACCGGCGTGGTGCCGGACATTTTGTCCCGAGTTTCAGAGAGCACCGGCCTGCAATTTGAGTACCTCCATGTGGACAGCCACGCGGCGGCGCTGGAGGCGGCGGGGCAAGGCGAGTACGATATGCTTGCCGTCTGCGTCTACGACCTGCTCCACGCCCGGGACTACAAGATGGGCATGACAGACTCCTATCTGTCCATGCAGCTTGTGATGGTCAGCCGCTCCCAGGTGGGTGCGGAGGAGATGACCGTGGGCACGCTGGCGGATTTTCCCCTCTTTAACACCGCCGTCAAGGGCGAGGACGCCACCGATTACCACTACTACACCACCTCTCTGGACTGCTTTGAGGCGCTGCGGCAGGGAGAGGTGGACGCCATTGTGGTCAGCGCCTACACCGCCAACTACTATCTGGCCCTGAGCAGATACAGCCGCTTCCTCCGCACCAATCTGCAGGGCCAGTCCATCCCCGTGTGCATGGCGGTCAGCGACGCGTCCCCGGATCAAACGCTGCTGCTGTCCATTTTAAACAAAGCCATCTCCAACCTGTCCGCCACGGACATCAACCGCATCATGCTGGACAACACCGTGCGGGACAGCAGCGGCTTTGAGGCGGCGGTGAACCGCATCCCCACCACCGTGGTCATTGTGGCCTTTCTGGTGCTGGTGGGGCTGAGCATTCTCATCGTCCTTCTGTCCGCCGCCCTTGTGCGCCGGTCCAAGCTGGCCCGCAGACACGCGGAGCAGGACAAGGCGGCCGCGGAGCAGGCGGCGGAGCTGCTGCGAATGGACGCGCTCACCGGGCTTTACAACGAGAGCGGGTTTGACGCCGCCGCCCGGCAGAGTCTGGACGCCAACCCCCAGCGCCACTGGTTCCTGATGGACTTCGACGTGGACGGCTTCAAGTATGTTAACGCCCTGTACGGCAAGACCCAG
The DNA here is from genome assembly GCA_964497655.1 of uncultured Oscillospiraceae bacterium. Lineage (GTDB taxonomy): Bacteria > Bacillota > Clostridia > Oscillospirales > Oscillospiraceae > Scatomorpha. Next base: position 8,539 of record CAZCDJ010000084.1, read on the forward strand.
GCGGATCGGCTGCTGGTGGCCCTCACCCATATTGTGGAAAAAGACCTGCGCCCCGGGGAGCTGTGCGGGCGCATCTACGGCGACCATTTTGTGGCCCTGATTTCCGGGGAGAATCTCGCGGAGATCAAGGCGCGCAT
>CAZCDJ010000085.1:0-8558 GCA_964497655.1 uncultured Oscillospiraceae bacterium
ATCAAAACCACCAGTTAAACTGGTGGTATGCACTAGCCCTAGAAGGGCATATTACTAGCTGCCTCTTAAGAGGCGCTGAAAGATTCGCCAACCGCATAATGTTTACAGGCCGCCGCTAAAGCGGCCTGTTTTTATGCCTTCGTATTCTTGCTACCCGTAAACGGGTCAACATACTCCTTGATAGATATCTGGTCTGCCATGATATCCTCTTGAAGTTGGTTTTTGATATACTCTGCTATTGCAGTCTTGTTTCGCCCGACTGTGTCCACATAATAACCCCTGCACCAAAAATGCCTGCTTCCGTATTTGTATTTCAGATTGGCGTGTCGATCGAAAATCATCAGAGAGCTTTTCCCTTTGAGAAAACCCATGAATTGCGCTACGCTCAGGCTCGGAGGAATACTTATCAGCATGTGAATGTGGTCCGGGCACGCCTCTGCCTCAATAATTTCAACATTCTTTTGCTTACACAGTTCTCTTAGTATTACTCCTATGTCCGCCTTTATCTTCCCATATATCTCTTTTCGGCGATACTTTGGTGCAAATACGATATGATACTGGCATCTCCACTTGGAATGTGATAAACTTTGTATGTCGTTCACGACAAAACCTCCTTTTGTTTTTATGCGGTCGGCAAACCTGCATATACTTTAACAAAAGGAGGTTTTCTTGTATCTAAAGTTTTTTATCCTCACCGGCAGAGCCGGTGGTTAGCTTTCGCTGAAGCTACAAATAAACTGTCCCCGGCGGGTTTGTCCGCCGGGGACAGTCTCGTTTATTCCCAGAACAGCTCATCCAGCGTCTTGCCCAGGGCGCGGCAGATGGCGATGCACAGGTTGATGGTGGGGTTATAGTCCCCCTTCTCGATGGCGTTGATGGTCTGGCGGGACACGCCCACCGCGTCGGCCAGCTGCTGCTGGCTCAGATCCATCCCCGCCCGGGCGGATTTAAGGCGAAGATTCTTACTCATTCCTCTGTCCTCTGATCCAGACCCCGCTTGATTCCCAGCGCGATGAGAATCACCAGCAGCATCACGCCGCACAGCAGGTTCACCGCGCCCACGCCCCGATTGACGATGCTTCCCGTCTCCCGATAGACGACCCCGGCGTTCACGATGCCGATTACCAGATTGAGCACGCAGCCCAGCGCCACAATGGACACGATGGTTTTGGGCTTCTCCATGAGGGACAGGTAGGCGTCCGTGAAGATGCAAATGACGGCGAACACCGTAAGGGACAGCGCGATGCCGCCAAAGCACAGGAAGGACACCGGCAGCTCCCCGTCCCACATGGCGGAAAATAGCGCGAGCAGCGCGTTATAGCCGCACAGGGTAAGAAACGCGTACTTAAACGCCCTGCCCCGGGCCAGGTGCTGCCGCTCGTCAAAGTCGAAGGACATGACCGGTCCGCCGTCCCGCCGCTTCAGCGCCGATACCAGCAGCCACACCACAAAAATTCCCACGATAATCCCCAGCGCCAGTCCCAGAATATACTCAACACTCATTTTGATTTTCCTCCTTGTTCCTTGTGGCCACAGCATAGCACCCGTGCGACATATTGTCAAGTATAATTTACATCTTGTCGTAAATAATTTGCCGGACGCGGACGCCCGGCAAATATATTCAGCCCTCTCCGGGGTATTTTTTCTTGAAGATTTTCTCCATCCAAACCTCTGCGGGCTGGGCCTCATAGCTCTCCAGATAGTCCAGCATGGGGGTAAGCTGGGTGAAGGAGCGATAGAGGGCGTAGCCGTCAGCCGGGGTGAAGTGCTCCTCCACGCTGCGGCGCATCATGGCGTCCAGCGCGTCGTAGCAGCCGTCCACATTGTACACCGCCATGGCCTTGGCGTGGCGGCCCAGCTGCTTCAGGGTCAGCGCCTCGAAAAACTCCTCAAAGGTGCCGATGCCGCCGGGCAGGGTGAGAAAGGCCTCCGCCATGTCCTCCATCAGCTTTTTGCGCTCGCCCATGGTATCGGTGAAGATCATCTCCGTGTTGCCCTCGTAGAGGATGCCCGGCTGGTCGAAAAACCGGGGCGCGACGCCCACGAGCTTTCCGCCCTCCGAGGTAACTCCCCGGGCGGCTGCGCCCATGAGACCCGACGCGCCGCCGCCGTAGACCATGGTGTGTCCCCGGCGGGCCAGCATGGCCCCCGCCTCGAAGGCGGCGTCGTAGTAGATCTGCCGCAGCTCGCAGCTGGACGCGCCGAAAACAGTGACGACCATCAGCGGCCCGCCTTCATGGCCACCGCCTCCATGGCGCGGCCGGCGATGCCCTCGGCGGTGAGGCCGTAGGCGGTGAGCACCTCCTCGGCCTTGCCGGAGCGGCCGAAGGTGTCGTTCACGCCGTGGCGCAGCACGGGCACGGGGTAATGCTCGCTGAGGAAGCCGGCCACGGCGCTGCCCAGACCGCCCATGACGCTGTGCTCCTCGGTGGTGACAAGGCAGCCGGTTTCCCGGGCGGCGGTGAGCAGCAGCGCGGTATCCAGGGGCTTCACCGTGTGCATATCAATGACCCGGGCGCTGACGTCCCGGCAGGAGAGCAGCTCCGCGGCAGCCAGGGCGCGCTGCACCATCAGGCCGCAGGCCACGATGGTCACATCGGTCCCGTCCCGCAGCACCGCGCCCTTGCCCAGCTCGTACCGGTAGCCGGGCACGTCGTCGGTGACGGTCTCCACCGCCATACGACCCAGACGCAGATAGGCGGGGCCGTCGTAGTCGATGAGAGCCTGCACCGCGGCGCGCATCTCTGCGGCGTCACAGGGCACCTCCACCACCATGCCGGGAATGGCGCTCATCAGCGCCAGATCCTCGCAGCACTGGTGGGTGGCGCCGTCCTCTCCCACGGAGAGGCCGCCGTGGCTGCCCACGCATTTCACGTTCAGGTGGGGATAGGCCACGCTGTTGCGTACCTGCTCAAAGGCGCGGCCTGCGGTGAACATGGCAAAGGAATTGGCAAAGGGCTTTTTGCCGCAGGCGGCAAGCCCGGCAGCCACGCCAATCATGTTGCACTCGGCAATGCCCATATCAAAAAACCGCCGGGGATAGGCCTTGGAAAAGCCCTTGGTCATGGTGGCGCCGGCCAGGTCGGCGTCCAGCACCACCAGCTCCGGGTACTGCTGCGCCAGCTCCACCAGCATCTCGCCGTAGGCGGCGCGGGTCGCTTTCTTTTCTCCCATGGTTCAGCCCTCCAATGCGGTCAGCGCCGCGTTCAGTTCGGTCATAGCACGCTCGTACTGCTCGGCATCAGGCGCCTTGCCGTGCCAGCCGGCATCGTTCTCCATAAAGGACACGCCCTTGCCCTTCACCGTCTTTGCCAGCACGGCGCAGGGCTTTCCGGATTTCCCTGTCTCATTGTAGGCGGCGCGGAGGGACGGGAAATCGTGGCCATCGGCATAGAACACATCCCAGCCGAAGGCACGCAGCTTCTCGTCAAACGGCTCCATGGGCATTACATCCGCCGTGGCGCCGTCAATCTGCAGGCCGTTCACGTCAATGGTGACGCAAAGGTTGCTCAGACCGTACTTGGCGGCGGAGGCGAAGGCCTCCCACACCTGGCCCTCCTCACACTCGCCGTCCCCCAGCAGCGCCCACACACGGTAAGAGCTGCCGTCCATCTTGCCTGCCAGCGCCATGCCCACAGCGGCGGAAATGCCCTGTCCCAGACTGCCGGTGGACATATCCACGCCCCGCACGTTACGCATATCCGGGTGACCGGACATATGGCCCCGGATGGAGCGGAACAGCTCCAGCTCCTGCTCCGGGAAATAGCCCCGCAGCGCCAGCACGGAGTACAGCGCGGGGGTGCAATGACCCTTACTCATTACAAAACGGTCTCGTCCGTCCCAATCCGGGCGGTCGGGGTCCACGTTCATCTGTTCAAAATACAGCTCCGCGAGAATATCCATGGCCGAAAGACTGCCCCCGATATGTCCCGACGCGGCTTTGTATACCATTTCCATCCCCAGCACCCGGGCCTTTGCGGCTGTGTGCCGCAGCTCCTGATCTGTCATCTGCATGGCCTCCTTCATTTTTCGCCAATAACCGAGATACATAAATTATATCTCACCGCGCACAATAATGCAATGCGGAAAGAATCGTCTCCATCCTCCCTGTCGAAAAAAATTGAAATACACTCTTGACAGACCGCGAAGGATTTGTTATATTAACAAAGCGCTTGTGGCCGAGTAGTTCAGTCGGTTAGAACGCTAGCCTGTCACGCTAGAGGTCGAGGGTTCGAGTCCCTTCTCGGTCGCCACATGCTCCCTAACCGGGAGCATGAATGCTGCTGTAGCTCAGTCGGTAGAGCGCATCCTTGGTAAGGATGAGGTCCCCGGTCCGAATCCGGGCAGCAGCTCCAGAAAAGACACATTCTTCGGAATGTGTCTTTTTTTATTATCTCACAAAAACACCGTTTTCTGCGGAGAGCGGTGTTTTCTTCCTATTACCGTTTCCATGGGACGCAGCCCATGCGCCGGGCGGGTTTTTCCCCGGCGGATCGGACTGCCTGATGGAAAACACCAAGCCCTCGGAGGTTTCCGCATGGACGCACGACCCAACACCGTCATATCCCCCGCTTTGCAGAAGCTATTTGATAACAGCTGGGACAAATTCCGGATAATTCTGTTCAGCGCCCCCTTCGGCATGGGCAAGACGGCGACCGCCCGGGCGCTGCTGGAGAAGATAAAGACCTCCTTTTACAGCGCCGGGGAGGATAATTCGCTTTACACCCCTCCCCCGCCCGACTGTCAGGCGGTGGTGGTGGATGATCTGCATCTGCTTAAGGACGCCGGAGCGCAGGGGCAGCTCTGCGACTGGATCCGCGAAAACCCGGACAAGCACTTTCTGCTGCTCAGCCGGGGCGTTGTCCCCGGCTGGCTGATGCCCTTCCGCTTCGAGGGGCTGCTCACGGTGATCGACGCCCAGCGGCTGTTTCTGGACCGGGAGAGCGTGCGCCGGGTGCTGTGCGCCGGAGGCGCGGCGGTCTCCGAGGCAGAGCTGTCCGCCATTTTGCGGGACACCAAGGGCTACCCCGTGGTGGTTTCCGGGCTGTGCCGCTATCTCAGGGACGGCGCGCCATACGACGGGGAAACTGCGGACGCCATGCGCCGGGAGCTGTTTCACTTCATGGAGGAGGCGGTGTTCCGCCCCCTTCCCACGCCCCTGCGGCAGCTTCTGATGAATCTGGCTCCCTTTGACGGCTTCGACCCGGAGCTGGCCCGGATGGTCAGCGGCGACAACCCGGTGGGCGATCAGCTCTCCGCCATCCTACACGACGCCAGCATGCTGGAATTTGACGGCTTGGAGCAATACCGTTTTCGCCCCATCTTTCGGCAATTCCTGCTGTGGGAGATGAACCAGCTCTACACCGACGGGGAGCAGCGGGCGATCTACGGCCGCGCGGGACTGTACTACGAGCTGCGGGACGATTACCCCTGGCCATGGACTGCTATGCCCACAGCGGCGACCACCAGAAGATCTCTCAGCTTCTGGTGAAAAACGCCGAGACCCATGTGGGCGCGGGCCACTACTACGAGATGGAAAAATACTATGAGGCTCTGCCGGAGGAGGATGTGCTCCGCAGCACCTCCCTCATGTGCGGCATGAGCCTGCTCGCCTCCCTGAACATGGACTACGACACCAGCGAGCGGTGGTACAACGCGCTGCGGGCCTACACCGCCACCCTGAAGCGGGGCGACGGGGAATATCAGGAAGCCCGGGGCAGGCTGGCCTATCTGGAGATTGTCCTGCCCCACCGGGGCAGCAAGGGACTGGCGGAGCAGTTCACCAACGCATATCACGTTCTGCAGCGCCGGAAGCTTTCCCTGCCCGCCATCTCCGTCACCGGCACCCTGCCCAGCCTGATGAACGGCGGCAAGGACTTCTGCGAGTGGTCCAAGCGGGACGAGCAGCTGTACGGCACCCTCCGCAAGCCTCTGGAGGCCGTTCTGGGCCGGGACGGAGTGGGGCTTGCCGACTGCGCCCTCTGCGAGAGCCAGTTCGAGAAGGGGGAGGACGTGTCCCCCCGGCTGTTGGCGCTGGCGGCCCGGATACCGGAAATCCACCGGGACGGCACGCCGGACATTGAATTTGCCGTGATGGGCCTGCTGATCCGCCTGCAGGTGGCTCAGGGCAAGGCGGACGCCGGGCTGGAAACGCTCCGCGCACTGCGGGAGAGCTTTGCCCGCCGGCGGGAGAACCGCTTTCTGCCTAACATGGACGCCATGCTGGCCCGGTTATTCCTGTATCTGGGAATGCAGGAGGAGGCGGAGCAGTGGTATCAGGAGCAGGCCCCCTCCCCCCTGCCCAAGCTGCGTACGCTGTGGCGCTACCGCTATCAGACCCGGATTATGGTGGACATCTCCCGGGGGGATTACGACTCCGCCCTGCTGGTTTTGGCGCTGCTGCTGCCCTACTGCGACCGCTGCGAACGCACCATGGACGGGCTGCACTTCCGCCTGCTGACTGCCCTCTGTCACTTCCGGCAGGGCGCCGGGGACTGGCGGGAGGAATTTTGCGCCGTGCTGGACACCGCTTACGAATACCGCTTTATCCGGCCCGTGGCGCAATACGGCGGGGCGGTGCTGCCCCTGCTCACCGGCTGCGGCTGGCAGGGAGACAGGGCATACCTCAGGCGTCTGACGGCGGACACCCGGACACAGGCTGTCTTTTACCCGGATTTTCTCCGCCCCATGGCCCGGCTCCGTGAGCCCCTGTCCCCTGCCGAGCGTCAGGTGCTGCGGCTCATTTGCTTCAACCGCAGCAATCAGGAGATCGCTGACACACTGGGAATCAAGCTGGCCACGGTAAAGACCCACATCAATCACATTCTGCAAAAGCCGGGAGTGAAGCGCCGCGGCGAGGCCAAAGCCGCGGCGGAGGCTCTACGGCTGCTGTAAGCGCCCATTTTTGCCTGCGGGTCTTTGCTTTTTTTCCGCCGGGTGCTATAATACAAAAAAACGGTCACGCTACTGATGTGACCCCGTATCCATGAAAGGAGGCGCCGACTTGAAAAAACGGATTCTCGCGCTGACGCTCTGCCTTGCGCTGCTTCTCAGCCTCCCCCTGTCCCCCACCGCCGGCGCCGCCTCCGACATCTGCTTCATCGCCCTGAACGACACCCTGCCGGATCTGGGCTATCTGGCCTACACCCAGCGCTCCACCGTATATGTGCCCTATTCCGTGTTCGAGACCTTCCGCATCTACCACTCCTACTACGCCACCGGCTCCATCGCCTCTCTCTACACCTCCACCACCCAGGTCTACTTTGACCTAGCCAGCGGCAACACCTACGACGGCAGCGGTGAATACTACTCCACCTCCGCCATCATGCGGGGCGGCACCGTATATGTGTCCGTGTCCTTTGTGTGCAGCAAATTCGGCCTCACCTGGAGCTACATCAACGGCACCGGCAGCGGCGACGTGTGCCGCATCAAGGACAGCAGCGTGGTGCTCTCGGACGGGCAGTTTCTCTCCGCCGCCAGCTCCCTGATGACCACCCGTTACAATGCTTACACCGGCGTCACCAGTCCCGGAGGCACCTCCGCGAGCCCTGACGCCTCCCCCACCCCCGGCACCTCCGGCTGCGACCTGTACCTGAGCTTTCAGGGCCTGCCCAGCGACGCGATGCTGGATACGCTGAAGGCGAAAAGTGTGACCGCCTGCTTCTTCCTCTCCGCCGGCGACGTGCGCGCCGACCCGGATACAGTGCGCCGTATTGTGGGCGAGGGACACCGCGTGGGCGCGCTGTGCTCCTATGCCCCCGCCGCCGAGTACGCGGAGATCTCCGCCCTGCTCTTTGACGCGGCCCGGGTGAGAACCGTGCTCATTGCCGCCGACAGCGAGGAAAGCGAGGAGCTTTGCCGCGCCGCCGCCGAAGACGAGGGTCTGGTGTTCTGGGATTACGGCGTGGACGGGATTCAGGAGGGCAGCGGCGTGGCCTATTCCTCCCTCATCACCGTCTTTCTGGGCTTCTGCCGGGTGCGGGCCGACGTGCGGATTCTCTGCTGCGAGGCCAGTGACCGGAGCCTTTCCGGCGTGCTCAGCTTTATTGACGCAAACAACTATAATTACCGCCCCGTCCGCGAAGTGGGCGCCCCGGACTGATCTACTTCTGGACTGACCAGACATTTAATGTAAATTAATAATGATTTGGGCTGTCTCCCACGGAAATTCACTGATATTTCCGTGGGAGCAAATTTTTTGTGCATTTTGTCATTTTGTGGTCAAATCTCGACCATGTTAAATTTGCAATTTTTATCCCTGTTTTTTGGCTGTTACAGCCTGATTTTGAACTATTTATGCTATTTTGTTGAGAAATACTGTTTGACAATTTTGTGTCATATTGGTATTATTAGGGTAAGCTTGCTTTTTGCATTGGGGGAATATATGCAAAATGCACAAATGGAATACAGAATAATTGGGGGGACTGCAAATGCGAGATTTGAAACACCTGATCTACTTTGAGGACCTGCTTCAGGACGCCTACAACGCGCTGGTGAAGCAAGGCAAGGAGGAGGGTCGGCTGGCACTGGGCTACACCTGCTACTTCATGCCCGAGGTG
>CAZCDJ010000086.1:0-4943 GCA_964497655.1 uncultured Oscillospiraceae bacterium
GGCCATTGGAAAGTCAAAAGAGTTCATTGAGAGCTGTTGCAAAACAATTCTTGAAGAAAGCCAAGCAACCATTGATAAAGACTGGAATGTAAGTCAACTGGTAAAGGCGACTATGAAACTTTTAGAAATCTCAACAGATAATGTTGATGAGAGCACATCTGAAAGTAGGACTGTTAAAGCAATTTTAGGTAACCTGCATGGGGTCGCTGGCAATATTGCAGAGTTACGAAATGCCTATGGAAGTGGCCATGGAAAAAGTGCAAGTTATAAAGGGTTGACTGTGCGACACGCAAAATTAGCTGTTGGGAGTAGTATTACACTTGTTAACTACTTGTGGGATACATACGAGTGGAGAAAAGAAAACGGTCGTTTAGTGATTTAGGTGGTTCTATACTCTAGTGGACATATTTCCTTGCACAAGCAATTGAATGGACGTATTTCCTTTAACGAGTAAAATGTAAAAAACAGTGTGGACGTGTTTCCTTGCACAAGAAAATTCGAAAATACACTCAAGACATTCAAACGGGCGCTTTTAGCCACGTTGAGTGCGTAGTATTGATGTCACGCAACGACCGGTAAAATTGCGGAAATATACACATAAAAAGGAAGGAATGTCATGAAAAACCAAAAAATCATTATTGAAAGAACTAAGGAATTGTTGTCTGTGCACTGCTACGAAGGATTAAAAGCTGCGGCAGAGCAGTGGCTCGATGCAGTCGGCACAGAAAGAGAAGTAGAAGCTTCCAGAAAATATGTTTTCGAACTAGAGAATGCTGTTACGGATATCGATACCGTCGTCAATCTATTCGGAAGCGATATGGCAAAAGAGAAATTTGGTGAAGAAACAGCAAACAATATCCGTTCCCATGCTATAGAAATCAGGGCAAAAGGTGCAAAATGGTGTGACTGCCCTGCATGTACTGCAGGTCTGAAGGTATTGGAGTACAAAGCAGATCTGTTAGGCGAATGATAAACAACAAGGGATTAACTTAAGTTCCAGTTCGATGGGGAGGACACATGAAAATTGCAGTAATTCAAGCAAGTTCGCAAAAAGATAAAAATGAAATACTTTTTGATAGTGTATCAAAAGCTGTTAATAAAGAAAATGATGAAGTAATCAATTTTGGTATATATAAGGACGAAATGGTATCATATTCATATATTGAAACTGCAGTTAATATAAGTCTGTTATTTGAATCTGGTGCAGTAGATTTTGTAGTAACAGGATGTTCATCAGGACAAGGAATGATGTTGGCTTGTAATAGTTTGCCAGGACTTGTTTGTGGTTATATTGAAAATCCTTCTGATGCATATTTGTTTGGAAGGATAAATAATGGAAATGCTGTCTCACTTCCATTAGGTTTAAACTTTGGTTGGGCTGGGGAAATCAATTTGGAATGTACGATAAATAAACTTTTTGATGGTCCTTTTGGGATAGGATTTCCACCAAAAGATGCGCAGCGAAAGCAAAAAGATACTGAGATGCTTAAAAAAATGAACACCATCACAAAACATACTATGACAGAAGTGCTGCCTCAATTGGATAAAGCTTTAGTTTTAAAAGCATTGCAAAGAGAGGTTGTTTATAACTATATTATAGAAAATGGGACAAACTCAGTGCTGTTAAAAATGTTACAGGATATTCGATAAACTTCAGCTTATCTGTCTATATCTTTTTTGACCGTTCAAGCCACATCGAGACGGTGGTGGGGCTTGTGCGGGAAAAAAAGGCGTGAATTCTGTAAATTGTGCTTGAAATGCTCCACATGATATGGTATATTAACACATGCGCTTATACAAATGAACCGAAAGGATTGAACATAATGCAGCTCGCACTCACCATTGTTCAGCTTATTTCCGCCCTGGCCGTCACCGTCATCGTCCTGATGCAGTCCGGTAAGAGCGCAGGACTCAGCGGCGCCATCTCCGGCGGCGCGGACACCTTCCTTTCCAAGGGTAAGGCCAAGACTCTGGACTCCATGCTGGCCAAGGCCACCAAGTGGGTTGCGCTGGTGTTTGTCATCCTCACCCTGGTGCTCACCCTCATCGGCTGAGCCACCCCATACAAAAGAAATCGCCCGCCGGTATTTTCCGGCGGGCGGATTTTTTGTTTTCCCGGCTGAGCCGGGGCTGCGGGTCAGACCTTATCCGGGTACACGGCGCGGACGCCGCCGATCAGCTTGGGCCGGGTGCGGGCCGCGTTGACCCACGCCTCTCCGATTTTTTTTGTGTCCAGCCGCAGGGGCACGGCCACGTCCTTCAGGTGCATCCCGATGAGGGTGTTGCCGATGTCCAGCCCCGCGTCCGCCCGCACATGCTCCACCGCCACCGGGTCCCGCAGCGCGGCCCACACCGCCGTGGCGAAGCTGCCCCCCGCCTTGGGCTGGGGGATGACGCACACGATCTCGTAGCCCAGCTTCTCCGCCGCCTCCCGCTCCAGAATGAGGGCCCGGTTCAGGTGCTCGCAGCCCAGGGCGCGCACGCCCCGCTGCTCCAGCAGGGGCAAAATGCCCTCCACCACAGCCCGTGCCGCCTCCGGCGCGCTGCCCTTGCCGATGCGCTCCCCCATGATTTCGCTGGAGGAGCAGCCCACCACCACCAGCCCGCCGGGCCGGGGCTCGGCGGCAAGCAGCAGCTCCGCCATGGCAGAGCGGGCGCTCTCCTTTATTTCATCGTACATGACGACATCTCCTTTGTCATAATAAATTTATTTTATCACCCTAATGTCTGTTTGACAAGCGGGCATCCTGATAGTATGATACAAAGATGTCGGTCAACCGACAAATTTCGCCAGACTATATCCGATTCTGTGAGGTCTTAGTTCCATGAAAAAACTGATTTGCATTCTTTTGTCCGCCGTCTTTCTGCTGGCCGCCGCCTGCGGCGAGACCGCTACCCCCGTAGGCACTCCCTCCGCCTCCGCCACCCCCGCCGCCACGGCGGAGCCCTCCCCCACCGCCACGGCGGAGCCCCAGCCCAGCAAGGCCCCCTACATCGACCCCCTCTCCGGCGTGGGCATGGACGAGGACATCAGCGCCAAGCGCCCCTGGGCCGTGATGATCAACAATTTGCAGCAGGCGCTGCCCCAGTGCGGCGTGTCCAAGGCCGACATCCTCTATGAGGTGCCCGCCGAGGGCGGCGTCACCCGCATGATGGCTATTTTCAGCGACATCAGCGACGTGGAGGCGCTGGGCAGTATGCGCTCCATCCGCCCCTATTACGCGGATATCGCCCTCAGCTATGACGCGCTGGTGGTGCACGCCGGCGGCAGCGACGCCGGATACAGCCTGCTGAAGTCCAACGGGCAGGAGCATCTGGACGGCGTGCGCGGCTCCTATCAGAACAACCCCTTCTACCGGGACAGCGCCCGGATGCAGTACGGCGTGGAGCACAGTATGTTCACCACCGGGGAAAAGCTGCTGGCCACCGCCACGGAGGAGGGCTTCCACTTTGACCACGACGGCGCGTACGACTACCACCTGAGCTTCAGCGACACCGCCGCCGATCAGTGCACGGAGAAGGCCGAGTATGTGAAGGTGTCCTTCAACGGCTACAAGACCACCAGCTTCACCTACGACGCCGCCACCGGGCTTTACACCGCCTATGAGTACGGCGCCAACTATGTGGACGGCAACACCGGCGATAACATGACCTTCCGCAACCTGATGGTGCTTACCACCAGCATCTCCGTGGTGGACAGCGTGGGCCGCCTGAGCGTGAAGCTCACCGGCGAGGGAGACGGCTACTTTATCTGCGGGGGCAAGTATGTGCCCATCACCTGGCAGCGGGATAGCAGCACCTCCGCCTTCCGGTACTACCTCAGCGACGGCAGCGAGCTTGACCTGTCCGTGGGCAACACCTATGTGGGCATTATGTCCAGCGACAGCAGCGCGAAAATCGCGTTTGAAAAGAACTGAGGCTTAAGAGCATGAAGAAAGCAGCCCCCCTGCTGGCCACGCTGGCGTGTTACCTGATCTGGGGTCTCCAGCCGCTATACTGGGCGCTGCTGGCAGACTTCTCCTCCCTGTTCATCCTGTGCGTCCGCATCCTCATGAGCATGGTTTTCACCTGGGGCTACCTGCTGTGCGCGGGGCGGGGGCGGGAAATCGTCGCCGCCTTCAAAAGCGCCGCGCTGATGAAGCTTTTCGCCCCCGCCGCGGTGCTGCTGCTCTTTGACTGGGGTCTGTTCATCCTGGCCGTCACCGGCGGACGGGTGCTGGACGCCACCCTGGGCTATTACATGAACCCCATGATTATCTTCCTTGCCGGGGTGTTCCTGTTTCGGGAGAAGGGGGACGCCATGGAGTACGCCGCCGTGGCGCTGGCCTGCATCGGCGTGGTGGTGAGCACCGTGAGCTACGGCTCCTTCCCCGCCTTTGCCCTGCTGTTCGCCTTCTTCTGGCCCGCCTACGCCACCGTGACCAAGTTCGCCAAGGCCGACCCCATTGTGAGCATCGCGGTGGAGACCGCGCTGATGGCTCCCTTCGCCCTGCTGGGCGCGGCGCTGCTGTGCCGGGGAGAGGGCGGCCTTGCCACAGTGAGCTGGGGCAGCGTTCCGCTGCTTATGGGCAGCGGCCTGGTCACCGCCCTGCCCATGATTCTCTACACCTTTGTGGTGAACGACCTGCCGTTTAAGGTGGTGGGCATTTTGCAGTACGCGGGCACCACCATCAACCTGCTGTGCGGCGTGCTGTTTTTGGGGGAGAAAATGACCGGCAGCAAGCTGGTGCTGTTCGCCTTCATCTGGCTGGGGCTCATCGTGTTCACCGCCGGCAGCTTCCGCCGCCAGCGAAAGGCGAAGGCCGCGGCAATCAAATAGGAAATCCCCGCCGATGTTGTTCGGCGGGGATGTTTTTGCGTCGGGACGACGGGGGCGCGTTATTCCCAGGTGCTCCACACCTCCGGGGCGTAGCCCACGGTGGCCTTTTTGCCGTTGCGGACGA
>CAZCDJ010000086.1:4953-8292 GCA_964497655.1 uncultured Oscillospiraceae bacterium
CGGAATCTTTATTCTGGAGATCGTTCACACCCAGTCCTTCCAGACCTCCGGGGCGTAGCCCGCGGTAGCTTTTTTGCCGTTTCGGACTATGGGTGTGGCGATGTTGTCCGGGTATTCCAGCAGCTTTTCAAAGCGGTCGGCGTCGGTAGCCAGATAGCGGATCAGGTCGCCGTCCGGCGCCTTGGCATCCACAAGGGCGGCAAGCCCCACGGCGGCGCGGACGCTCTCCAGCTCCCGGCGGCCCATGCCGTAGCGGGGCAGGTCGATATACTGATATTTCACCCGGCGCTCCTTGAACCAGCGCTCGGCCTTTTTGGTGTCAAAGCACTTGCTTTTGCCGTAGATCTGAATATTCATGCGGTACGCTCCAAAATGTCCATGAGATTGTTGTAGAAAATATCCCTCACCAGACTCTCGGGGAGGTTCCGGCGCAGCAGAGCCTCATAGAGATGCCCCATGTGCTCCGCCCCGGCAATGTCCCGGGGGGTATCGTCGATGCCGTCCAGATCGCAGCCCAGAAACACGGCCCTCTCCCCGCCCAGAGCGAGAAAATGCTCAATGTGGGCGCAGACGGCGGCGCTGTCCCGGCTGAGCCCCAGAAAGTCCGGGCACAGGTTGATGCCCGCCCCGCCGCCGGCTCGCACCAGCGCGGTGAACTGGGCGTCGGTCAGGTTCCGGGGGAAGTCCGCGCACAGGGCGGCGGCGTTGGAGTGGCTGGCAAGGGGCGGCTTTACGCACACCTCCAGCGTGTCCCAGAAGGCCCGCTCACTGGCGTGGGACAGGTCGATGGTCACGCCCAGCCGCTGGGCGGCGGGCACAAAGTCCCGCCCGGCGGGGGTAAGTCCCCCCTGCCCGTCCATGGCCGCGCCGCACAGGGCGTTATCCTGGTTCCAGCACAGGTTCACCATGAGCACCCCGTCCCGCTCCCGGGCAAGGCGCAGCCGGTCCACGGAGCAGGCAAGCTGCTCCATGCCCTCCACGGAGAGCAGCGCCGCCACTTGGCCCGCGGCGACAGCTTCGCGCGCCTGCGCCGCGCTGCGGCAGAGGGTCAGTTTGTCCGGGTGCTTCTCCGCCTCGGCCCGGAGCAGCGCCGCCTTTTCCGGGTAATGCCCGTTCCACACGGCAAAAAACTGCGCCGCCGGGGCGTAAGCGCCCAGACGGCGCACGTCCAGCATCAATCCATTCTCCCAAAGGCTCCCGCCCCGCTCGTAAACGGCGGTGAGGGTGTCGCAGTGGGCGTCAAAATACGGAATCAAATCAGGCCCCTCGCTTTCGCGGCGGCTTCCAGACGCAGACAGGCCCCCTCCAGATACGCCCGGGGACAGGCCGCGTTTACCCGGTGGAAGCTCTCATAGCCCGCGCCGAAGATGCCGCCCGGCTCGCTGAAGAAGCGGGCGTCCTCCCAGAGGAAGCGATCCAGCGCCTCGCCGCTGAGGCCGGAGGCGGTGCAGTCCATCCACACAAGATAGGTGCCCTCCTGCTCCCGGCAGGAAAAGACCGGCACACGGCGGGCGAGAAACTCCCGGAGATAGTCGCAGTTGCCCTTGAGCACCGTGAGGCACTCCTCCAGCCAGGGGGCGCAGCGGTCATAGGCGGCGGCGCAGGCGGCGAAGCCAAAGGCGTTTATGTAGTGGCCCATGTCCGTCTCCAGCGTGTCCCACACCCGGCGGCGCAGCGCCTCCCCGGGCACGATCACGTTGCTCACGGTCATGCCCGCGATGTTGAAGCTCTTGCTGGGGGCGGTGAGGATGACGGCGTTTTCCGCCATCTCCCCGCCCAGAGAGGCGAACACGGTCTGGGGATGGCCGGGATAGGTGATGTCGAAGTGAATCTCGTCGGAGATCACCTTCACGCCATGCCGCAGGCACAGCTCCCCCACGGCGGTCAGCTCCTGCCGGGTCCACACCCGACCGGTGGGGTTGTGGGGGTTGCAGAGGATATAGGCGGTGACGGAGGGGTCGGAGAGCTTCCGCTCCATGTCCTCCCAATCCATCTGGTACCTGCCGCCGCGCAGCGTAAGATCGCTGCGTACCAGACGGCGACCGTTCCGCTCCACGGTGGTGGGGAAGGGACGGTAGGCGGGGAAATTCACCAGCACCCCGTCCCCGGGGGCGGTGAGGGAGCGCACGGCGTAGCCGATGGCGGACACCAGCCCGTAGGTCTGGGCAATCCACTCCGGACGCACCTGCCAGCCATGGCGCTGCTCCATCCAGCGTACGATGCTCTGCCGCAGCGCGTCGCTGGCGCCGCCGTAGCCGAAGGTGCCCTGCCGCGCCTGGGTGACGCAGGCCTCCGTAATCTCCGGCGGGATGCGAAACTTCATCTCCGCCACCTCCAGCTCCACGTCGTCGGGTCTGGGCTCCCCGTGGGCGCGCAGGCGCTGCCACATGGGCTCCTCCGTCCCGTAGGGCGGCCAGAGGGTGGTGAAATCGTAGCTCATTTTCCCCGTCTCCCCTCTATTGAATTAAATTACAGCTCGGTGACGACCGTGAGAATCATGGGACTGCGGCGGGTGGCCTTGTAGAGATAGCCGGTGAGGTTGGCACGCACCTTGTTTTTCAGGGTGTTCCAGTCCCCGCCCCGCTGGCGGCGGCAGCTTTCGATGCTCTCGTTTACCACCCGCTTCATCTCGTCCACCAGCGCGTCCGAGTCCTTCTCATAGACGAAGCCCCGGGTGACGATGTCCGGGCCGGACAGCACGCCGCCGTCCTCCGAGGACATGGCCAGGGACACGATGATCACGCCGTCCTGGGCCAGCAGCTTCCGGTCCCGCAGCACCACGCTGCCCACGTCGCCCACGCCGGTGCCGTCCACGAACACCCGGCCGCTGGGCACGGATTCCTCGCAGCGGATGGACTTGCGCGTCAGCTCGATCACCTTGCCGTTTTCGCCGATGACCATGTTGTTGGAGGCAACGCCCATCATCCGACCCAGCTCCGTGTGCTTCACCAGCATCCGGTACTCGCCGTGGACGGGAATGAAGAATTTGGGCTTGGTGAGAGCCATCATCATCTTCTGCTCCTCCTGAGAGGCGTGGCCGGAGACGTGCAGGTCGGTGTGCTTGTCGTAAATCACCTCCGCGCCCTTGTGGAACAGCTCGTCGATCACCTTGGAGATGGTGGTCTCGTTGCCGGGAATGGCGGAGGCGGAAATAATGATGCGGTCATTTGCGTCGATGTTAATCTGCTTGTGCTCGCCAAAGGCCATGCGGTGCAGGGCGGACATACTCTCGCCCTGACTGCCGGTGGAGATGATGACCACCTTTTCCTTGGGCATACCCTTAATTTGATTCAGGTCCACCAGCGTGCCGGCGGGGATATCCATATAGCCCAGCTCGGT
>CAZCDJ010000086.1:8328-8543 GCA_964497655.1 uncultured Oscillospiraceae bacterium
CGTCCGGTGACGGCCACCTTGCGCTTGTTGCGGGCAGCCACGTTGATAATCTGTTGGATGCGCTGGATGTTGGAGGCGAAGGTGGTGACAATGATGCGCTTGTTGCAGCCCTTAAACAGACCGTCGAAGCTCTCCCCCACCTTGCGCTCGCTGTCGCTGTGGCCGGGCTTTTCCACGTTGGTGGAGTCGCTGAGCAGAGCCAGAACGCCCTGATT
>CAZCDJ010000087.1:0-8520 GCA_964497655.1 uncultured Oscillospiraceae bacterium
GCTGTACCGTCCGCCCACGTCGTCGGGCACGGTGAAGCGCTCCCAGCCCTCGCTCTCGGCCATGCCGTGCAGCGCGCCCTTATGGGCGTCGGTGGTGGCGAAAATGTGCTTCTTGGCGTTGGCGCCGTATTTCTTCTCCAGCAGCGCGCGTATGACCCGGAAGCCTACGGCGGGCTCCAGCGTGGTGCCGGACTTGGAGACCACGTTCACGTCAAAATCCAGATCACCCAGTTGGGTCAGCACGTCGCTCATATAGTCCGGCGACAGGCCGTTCCCCAGGAAGAATACCCGGGGGTCCCCCTGGCCGGGAACGGGACGCAGCAGCTCGATGGCGCCCCGGGCGCCCAGATAGCTGCCGCCGATGCCCACCACCACCAGCGCCTTGGAGCGGGCGCGAATCTTGGCGGCAGCGCTGAGCACATTTTTCAGCTCGCCCGCCGCCATGCGCTGGGGCAGCTCCAGCCAGCCGGTAAACTCCGCGCCGGCGCCGCTGCGCTCGTCCAGCTTTCTGTGTGCGGCCGCGGCAGCCGCGTAGTCAGGGCCGGCCGCGTCAAAGAATGCGGCAGCGCCGCTGAGATCCACCTTTATCATGTGTTGTTCCCCCAAAAATGAAGTGCAATAATTATACTACACTGTGAGGAAAAAACAAGTGGGTTCCTGCGCTGCGCCGGGGTTTGTGGGGGATGGGGACGGAAAACGGGTTGTAATCAGCGGCGAAGTGGGTCTGCTACCCGGAAGAAGTGAGAATATTCAGCATTCTCATCAGCACGCCCCACACGCTGAGCCGTCCCACGTCCGCGCTTGCCACAAGGTCCACCGTTGCCAGCACGCCCCCCGCGTTGGTCACAGTAAGGGTACCCAGAAGCGCCCCTGCTGATACGGGGGCCGCCACACTCTCCCGCAAATCCAGAGAGTAGCTGATGTCCTTTGCTTCGCTTTTGGGCAGCAAGAGCGTTTCCGCCCCGGCGAACACCGGCTGCACGGACTCGGCCTCGCCCAGCTCGATCTTCACCGGCGGCAGCGCGCCGCCGCCCCGCAGGGAGCAGAGGGCAAAGTTTGCGAAGCCGTAGCTCAGCAGGGCCTTGGCGTCCTCGTTGCGCTTTTCGATGCTCTCTCCGTGCATCACCACCGCGATGTATTCCACCCCGTCCCTCATGGCGCTGGCGCTGAGACAATACATGGCCCCGGAGGTGTAGCCGGTCTTGAGCCCGGTGCAGCCCTCGTAGAAGCGCACCAGCTTGTTGGTGTTGGTGAGACCGCTTTTTCCGTCCCGGATGGAGTCCATCCAGATGGTGGTGTAGTTCTTGATCCAGTCGTGACAGAGCAGCGCCCGGCTCATGAGGGCGATGTCGTAGGCGCAGGTGTAGTGCGCCGCGTCATCAAACAGCCCTGTGCAGCCGGTGAAGTGGGTGTCCGCGCAGCCCAGCTCCTCCGCCCGCTGGTTCATTTTGGCCACAAAGGCCTCCTCGCTGCCGGCAAGGTGCTCCGCCATGGCCACGGCGCAGTCGTTGGCGCTGACCACGGCGATGCACTTGACCATGTCGCTGACGCTCAGCTGCTCCCCCTCCTCCAGCCATACCTGGCTGCCCCCCATGGAGGCGGCCTTGGCGGAGCCGGTTACCATATCGGTGAGGGCGATGGTGCCGTCGTCCACCGCCTCGGCAATGAGCAGCAGGGTCATCACCTTGGTGACGCTGGCGGGCACACCCCGCCGGTGGGCGTCCTTCTCGTAGAGCACCTGACCGGTGGTCTTTTCCATCAGCACGGCGCAGGGGGAGGAGAGGGAGAGCACATCCCCGCCCTCCGGCGGGGAGGCCAGAGCGGGGGAGCTAAGGGCAGTCAGCAGCAGGAGACACAAAAGGACAGAGACAGGCTTTTTCATGAAGGATATCCTCCCCAAATGGTTTTGGTACATCCTATGCCTGTCTCTGTCCGTCCATGCCGGTAGACAATAACTTATGCCGTATTCACCCAAAAAGTGCATGGGGACGTTCCCGGCATTTTTGGAAAAGTCGCCTGATTTCAAGGTTTTGAACATTTTCCACAGAGTTATCCACCGGTGTAAAGGTCGAATAAAGTCACAAATTATTCATAAGTGGTTAACATAACCACACAAATATGCGGAGGCTGTCGCTTTTTGCGGTTGACGGCGGGGCGGCTGGCGTTTAGAATTATCCTCAGTTGTGGGCAAGGGTTTGCCGCGCCTCGCCCAGTGCCGCGCGAAACGCCGAGAGCTCCGCCAGGGTGGTGAAGCGGGAGAGACCCAGCCGCAGCGCCCCATCGATCACGGGGGCGGGCAGGCCCATGGCCTCCAGCACGTGGCTGCGTCCGCCCTTCTTGCAGGCGGAGGAGCGGGAGACATAGATGCCTCTGGCCTCCAGAAAGTTCATCAGCACCTCGCTGCGATAACCGGGCAGGGAAATGCTGAGAATCTGGGGCGCGCCGCCGCCGATCACCAAAAGGCCGGGGTTTTCACAGGTGAGCAGATGGGCGGTCTCGTCTCTCATGGCAGCCATGCGGGGGGCGTAGTGGGAAAACTCCGCCCGCGCCGCCTCCGCCGCTGCGCCGAAGGCGGCGATCAGGGGCAGAGATTCGGTGCCCGCCCGGCGGCCATCCTCCTGAGAGCCCCCCAGAATGTAGGGGGCGAGACGCAGTCCGCTGCGGAGATACAGCGCGCCGATGCCCTTGGGGGCATGAATCTTGTGGCCGGAGATGCTGATGAGATCCGCGCCCAGCTTCTTTGCCGAGAAGGGCAGCTTGAGAAAGCCCTGCACCGCGTCGGTGTGCAGCAGCGCGGAGCTTCCGGCGGCTCTCATCCCGGCGGCGATGCCGGCGATGTCCGTCACCGCACCGGTCTCGTTATTCACCATCATCAGCGTCACCAGAGCGGTGTCCGGCCGCAGCGCGGCAAGAACAGCCTGCGTGTCGATGCCGCCCAGATTGTTGGGGGCAAGGCGGGTGATCTCCCAGCCCTGCCGCTCCAGCTCGTCCAGGCTTTTCCGCACCGCGTCGTGCTCCACCGCGGAGCTGATGATGTGCTTTCCCTTGCGCTTCATGGCCTCCGCGCCCCGGAGAATGGCCCAGTTGTCGGATTCCGAGCCGCAGGAGGTGAACACCAGCTCCTTCTCGGCGCAGCCCAGCGCGGCGCTCACCTGCGCCCGGGCGGCCTCCAGCGCCTTTTTCGCCTCCCGCCCCTTGGTGTGGGTGGAGGAGGGATTGCCGTAGGTCTCCGTCATCATTTTGTATGCCGCGTCCGCCGCCTGAGGGCAAACCCTTGTGGTGGCGGCGTTATCCAGATAGATTTCCATGCGTTCGACCATTCCTTTTCTTCGCGGGGGGTAATTTTTATGAAATACATTATAGACACCTTGGGCTGCAAGGTCAACCAGTATGAGACACAGGCGGTGGAGACACTGCTCACGGAGCGGGGGCACAGTGTCGCCGCAGCCGGGGAGAGGGCCGACTGCGTCATTGTGAACACCTGCGCCGTCACGGCGGAGAGCGGGCGCAAGTCCCGGCAGGCGGTGCGCCGGCTGATGGACGAGAACCCCGGCGCCCTCAGCGTGGTGTGCGGCTGCTGGGCGCAGATTGACGAGAAGGCGGCGCAGGCGCTGGGGGCGGATCTGGTGCTGGGCAGCGGCGACCGTCATGGTCTGGTGGACGCCATCGAGCGGGCGCTTGGGGACAGGGAGCGGGTGTCTGAGGTGGACAAGCCCTTCACCCGCCATGTCTTCGAGGAGCTGCCCGCCGGGGCCTTCGAGCACCACGCCCGGGCGTATCTGAAGATCGAGGACGGGTGCGAGAACTTCTGCTCCTACTGCATCATACCATACGCCAGAGGTCGGGTGCGCTCCCTGCCGCCGGAGCGGGCGGCGGAGCAGGCGCGGGAGCTGCAGCAGGCGGGCTACCGGGAGCTGGTGCTCACCGGCATTGAGATCGCCTCCTACGGCACGGATCTGCCGGGCACGCCCACCCTCACCGACGTGGTTTGCGCCATCGCCGCCGCCGCGCCGCTGCTGCGGCTGCGTCTGGGCTCGCTGGAGCCCACGGTGGTCACGGAGGACTTCTGCCGCCGGCTGGCTGCCACCGGGCGGGTGTGCGACCACTTCCATCTGTCCCTCCAGTCCGGCTGCGATGAGACCTTGCAGGCCATGAACCGGAAGTACGATACCACCCGGTTTTACGCGGCCACGGAGCTGCTGCGGCGCTATTTTCCCCACTGTGCCCTCACCGCCGACCTGATTACCGGTTTCCCCGGCGAGACGGAGGAGCACCATGCAGCCACGCTGGCGTTTCTGGAAATGTGCGGCTTTGCCGCCATGCACATCTTCCCCTATTCCCGCCGTCCGGGCACCCCGGCCGATCGCGCGCCGAACCAGCTGACCCACGCGGTGAAGGCCCGTCGGGCATCGGAGGCCAAGGGGGTGGCGGAGCGGCTGCGGCAAGACTATCTCGCCTCCTGCGTGGGGCGGACGCTGCCGGTGCTGTTCGAGACGGGAGAGGGCGGCGCGTGGCAGGGTCACGCGGATAATTACACACTGGTGTCCGCTGAGGGGCAGGAGCTGCGGGGACTTGTGAAAAATGTTCAAATTACAGGCGTTCGCGGGGAAATGCTTGTGGGTGTTATCGTTTGACAAAAAACGTACAAACGGTATAATTATTCCAAATAAGTGCAAGGGAAGTGGGCGCTGTGTCAGAAAGACCCTATAATTTTGCCGCCGGCCCGGCTGTCATGCCGGAGAGCGTGCTCAAAAAGGCCCAAAGCGAGCTGTTGAGCTGGCACGGCTGCGGAATGTCCGTGCTGGAGATGACCCACCGGGGCAGTCAGTTTGCGGAGATTTTCGCGGACGCCCAGGAGCGCTTCCGGAGGCTGCTCTCCGTGCCGGATACCCACGAGATTTTGTTCCTGCAGGGGGGAGCCACCGCCCAGTTCGCCGCCGTGCCCCTGAACCTGATGGGGGAGGGGGGCTGCGCGGACTACGCCGTCACCGGCAACTTCTCCGGCATCGCCGCGAAGGAGGCCGCCAAGTACGGCGGGGTGCATATCGCCGCCGACAGCGGCGACCGGGGACACAGCTACATCCCCCGGCAGGAGGAGCTGTCCCTCACCCCCGGCGCCGCCTATTTCCACTACTGCGCCAACAACACCATCTACGGCACCGCCTGGGACTATGTGCCGCGCACGGACGCGCCGCTGGTGTGCGATATGTCCTCGGAGATCATGTCCCACCCGGTGGACGTGTCCCGCTACGGCCTCATCTACGCCGGCGCCCAGAAAAATATGGCCCCGGCGGGACTTACCGTGGTCATCGTGGGAAAGGAGCTGGCGGGCAGGGAATTGCCCATCACGCCCCAGATCATGTCCTACGCCAAAATGATTGACACCGGCTCCATGCTGAACACGCCCCCTGCCTGGTGCATCTATATGCTGGGTCTCACCCTTGCGTGGGTGGAGGAGCAGGGTGGCGTCACGGAGATGGAGCGCCGCAAAAAGGAGCGCAGCGCGCTGCTCTACGACGTGCTCTGCAACAGCAGGTTTTACCGTCCCCACGCGGAGGAGCATTCCCGCAGCGACATGAACGTCACCTTCCGTACCCCCGGCGAGGAGCTGGACAGGGAATTTGTGAAGGGCGCGTCGGCGCGGGGACTGCTGAATGTGAAGGGACACCGGCTCACCGGCGGCATCCGCGCTTCCCTTTATAACGCCATGCCCCTTGCGGGCGCCCGGGCGCTTGCGGACTATATGAAGGAATTTGAGGGTAGCCATGTATAAGATTAAAACAATGAACACCATCTCCCCGCTGGGCACGGACATCCTGAAAAACAGGGGCTGCGCCGTAGGCGCGGAGGTGGAGAGCCCCGACGCGCTGCTGCTGCGCAGCGCCGAGCTGCACGGCATGGATTTTCCTCCGGAGCTGCTGTGCATCGGCCGCGCGGGAGCCGGCACCAACAACATCCCCGTGGAGGAGTGCGCGGAGCGGGGCATCGTGGTGTTCAACGCCCCCGGCGCCAACGCCCAGGCGGTGAAGGAGCTGATGGTGTGCGAGATGGTGATGGCCTCCCGGGACGTGCTTGGAGCGGTGGACTGGGTAAAGTCCATTGCCGGCGCGGGGGACGCCATTCCC
Source organism: uncultured Oscillospiraceae bacterium (assembly GCA_964497655.1). GTDB lineage: Bacteria > Bacillota > Clostridia > Oscillospirales > Oscillospiraceae > Scatomorpha. The sequence continues at coordinate 6,126 of CAZCDJ010000087.1, forward strand.
GCCATGGTGGAGAAGGGCAAGCAGTCCTTCGCCGGGCCTGAGCTGAAGGGCAAGACCCTGGGCGTGGTGGGGCTGGGAGCCACCGGCGCGCTGGTGGCGAATATCGCCATCGAGCTGGAGATGACCGTTCTCGGCTTTGACCCCTTCATGTCCGTGGACGCCGCCTGGCTTTTGAGCCGGGAGGTGGTGCGCTGCGAGACACTGGGGGAGCTGCTGGCAAAAAGCGACTACCTGAGCATCAACGTGCCCTTTACCGAGGACACCTTCCATATGCTGGATTCCGCGGCCCTCCGTCAGGTGAAGCCGGGCGTGCGGGTGATGAATGAGTCCCGGGCCGAGGTGGTGGACGACGAGGCCATGCTCTCCGCCCTTGCGGATGGGCGCGTGGCGAAATATGTCACCGATTTCCCCAACGAGAAGCTGATCGGCGCAAAAAACGTGATCTGTCTGCCCCATCTGGGGGCTTGCACCCCGGAGAGCGAGGAGAACTGCGCGGTGATGGCCGCCCAGGAAATCTGGGACTATCTGCATCACGGCAACATCAGAAACAGCGTCAACCTGCCGGTGGCGTCGCTGGAGCGCATGGGTGTGTGCCGTCTCTGCGTGCTCCATCGGAACGTGCCCAACATGATTAACAGCTTTCTGGATCTTATCAGCGAGCGGAACATCAACGTGGAGCACATGATCAACAAGGCCCGGGGTGGCTACGCCTACACCATCATCGACCTGGGCGAGCAGATCGGATCGGACATCACAGGGCGCATTCTGGCAAATCCCGCTGTTTTGCGGGTCAGGGTGCTGCCTGCGGACTGAGATTCCACAAAAAAATGACTTTTTCTCCCTCTTGACACAGGCGTGTGCCGGTGCTAATATAATGTATCGGCGATGAAAGGGAAAAGTAGCGTCTCACGCCGGCCACAGAGAGGCTCCGTCAAGGCTGAAAGCGGAGCTGGCCAGGAGAAACGCGAAATGCGCCCCGGAGCCGTGGCGGGAGGAAATGCCCGCCCGATGAGAGCCGCGTTAAGGCTCGGACCGGTGAATGCCGGAGAGTGACAAGCGAGAGTGGAACCGCGTATTTACGCCTCTCACGTCTTTTTAGGCGTGGGAGGCTTTTGTGCTGTTGGGCCGCAAGCTCCACCAGTATTACGTCTCTCGCCACCATTATGTAGGAGGATTAATTGTTTATCAGCAAAGATTTGCGCGAAACCATCAAGGCCTATCAGGCAAGGGATCCGGCGGCACGCTCCGCCTTTGAGGTGTGGCTGCTTTATCCCGGCATCAAGGCCACTCAAAGCCACAAAAGAGCCCACTGGCTCTATGAGCACAACATGAAATTTCTGGCCCGCGCCGTTTCCCAGCACAGCCGCCACCGCACGGGCATTGAGATCCATCCCGGCGCGAAGATCGGCAGGCGCCTGGTGATCGACCACGGCATGGGCATTGTCATTGGCGAGACCGCCGAAATTGGCGACGATTGCCTGCTCTATCAGGGCGTGACCCTGGGCGGCACCGGCAAGGAGACCGGCAAGCGCCACCCCACCATCGGCAACAACGTGCTGGTGGGCAGCGGGGCCAAGGTGCTGGGCCCCTTCACCGTGGGGGACAACAGCCGCATCGCGGCCAACGCCGTGGTGCTCAGCGCCATTCCCGCCGACAGCACCGCCGTGGGCAGCCCCGCCCGGGTGGTGAAGCAGAAGGGCGTGCGGGTGGATTACGCCGGCAGCGTGGATCAGATCGGCGTGGTGGATCCCGCCATCCAGGAGCTGTGCGCGCTCCGGGGCGAGGTAGAGGAACTGAAGAAAATGTTTGGGAAAGAGAAATGGGAGGGTCTTACAAATGAAGCTATATAACAGCGCCACCCGTCAGAAGGAGGACTTTGTGCCCTTTGATCCCGCGCTGGTGCGGATGTACACCTGCGGCCCCACGGTATACCATTTTGCCCATATCGGCAATCTTCGCAGCTATATCATGGAGGACGTGCTGGAAAAGTACCTGCGTTACGCGGGCTACAACGTGAAGCGGGTGATGAACATCACCGACGTGGGGCATCTTTCCTCCGACGCGGATACCGGCGAGGATAAGATGCTGAAGGGCGCGCAGCGGGAGCACAAGTCCGTCATGGAAATTGCAAAATTCTACACAGACGCGTTCTTCTCCGACTGCCTGCATCGACGAGTATATCACCATCATCTCAAGGCTGGTGGAAACAGGCTACGCCTATCTTGCCGGCGGCAACGTGTACTTCGACACCTCCCGGCTGCCCCAGTACTACATCTTCAATGATTTTGACGAGGATGATCTGGCGGTGGGTGTGCGCGAGGGTGTGGAGGAGGATACCAACAAGCGCAACAAGAACGACTTTGTGCTGTGGTTCACCAAGAGCAAGTTCGAGGAT
>CAZCDJ010000088.1:0-8381 GCA_964497655.1 uncultured Oscillospiraceae bacterium
TATTACAGCTATGAAATTGAATAGACTGGGTTATTTGATCGGCAGCGGCTTCAAGGGAATCTTCTCCCACGGCCTCATGTCCTTTGCCACCGTCACCATCATCACCGCCTGCCTTATCATTATGGGCAGCTTTTCTCTGGTGGTGGCCAACATCAACAGCATTATCAGCGACATGGAGCAGGAAAACGAGATCGTGGCCTATGTGGACGAGAACCTGTCCCGGGAGCAGGCCGAGTCTCTGGAGACCGAGATTGAGGCCGTGCCCAATGTGTACAGCGCGGACTTTGTCACCCGCGAGGAGGCCATGGATGAGTTCTCCCAGGACTATTCCGACCAGTCCTTTCAGGATCTGGACAGCGGCACCTTCCGGGATCGCTATGTGATTCACCTGACGGACATCAGCCTCATGAGCGACACCAAGACCGCCCTGGAGAACGTGGGCGGCGTGGCAAAGGTGAACGCCCATCTGGAGTACGCCAAGGGCTTCATCACCGTGCGGAATATTGTCAGCGTGGTTTCTCTGGTGCTGATTGTGATTCTCATGGTGGTTTCCCTGTTTATCATGACCAATACCATCAAGCTTGCCACCTTCACCCGCAGGGAGGAGATTGGCATCATGAAGATGGTGGGCGCCAGCAACGCCTTCATCCGCTGCCCCTTCATTGTGGAGGGACTGGTGCTGGGTCTGCTGGGCGGCGGGATCGCGTTCCTTCTGCAATGGGGCGTCTATGCGCTTCTCAGCGGCAAGATCGTGGCCAGCGCGGCCGGAACGCTCATCAGTGTCATCCCCTTCGCCGCGGTTCGTCTGCCGCTGCTCGCTGCCTTTCTGGGCGTGGGCGTGCTGGTGGGCGCGGTGGGCGGATCGACAGCCATCAAGAATTACCTCAAGGTTTGAGGTTCGTACAGCAAGGAGACTGACTCAATGATGAAAAACAAGAAATTTGTATCCGTCGTCTGTGTGATTCTGGCCATGCTCATGATGCTCACGCTGGTGATCTCGGTCATCGGCACCCAGGCATTCGCGGTCAGCCAGTCCCAGATTGACGCGCTGGAGGATCAGAAGAAGGAGCTCAAGACCCAGCGGCAGGAGATGCAGACCAGCATTGACGGTTTGGAAAATCAGAAGGCCGATGTGCTGCAAAAGAAGCAGGCGCTGGACGAGCAGAACGAGGTGGCCCGGCAGGAGATTGAGCTCATCAACGAGCAGATCGACCTGTACGGTCAGCTCATCGAGGAGAAGGCGCAGGAGGTGGAGGACGCCAAGGCCAAGGAGGCCGAGCAGCTGAGCGCGTATCAGCAGCATGTGCGCTCCATGGAGGAAAACGGCAAGTACTCCTACCTCTCCATCATCTTCAAGAGCAAGAGTCTGGGCGAATTGCTTTCCAACATTGATATGGTGGGCGAGATTATGGACGCGGACAAGCGCCTGTACGACCAGTACACCGCCGCCCGGGAGAACACCGAGCGGGTGAAGGCCGAGTACGAGGAAACGCTGCTGCAGCTGCAGGACAAGCAGGACGAGCTTGCCCGGGAAAAGAAGGAGCTGGAGTCCCAGATCGCCGCGGCTGTGAAGGTCATCACGGATCTGGAGGCGGACATCGCCGCCTACGAGGAAGAATACAACAAAAACGAGCAGGCGGAAAACGCCCTGAACACCCAGATTGCCAACCTCACCGCCCAGATGAAGGCGGAGGAGGAAGCTGCCCGCAAGGCGGCCGAGGAGGCCAATAAGCCCTACACCGGCACCGGCTCCAACGCCACCGGCAGCTACACCTGGCCCTGCCCGTCCTCCACTTACATAACCAGCGGTTTCGGCTGGCGCATCCATCCCATCTTCGGAACCAAACGTTATCATAACGGCGTGGATATCTCCGCCAATTCCGGCTCCAGCGTGGTCGCGGCGGACAGCGGCACCGTGTCCGTTGCCACTTACAGCTCCTCCGCCGGCAACTATGTGGTGCTCTATCATTCCGGCGGCACCACCACCACCTATATGCACCTGAGCTCCATCGCCGTGTCCGTGGGCGAAACAGTCACCAAGGGACAGACCATCGGCGCCGTGGGCTCCACCGGCTGGTCCACCGGCCCCCATCTGCATTTCCAGATTGAGGTGAACGGCAGCGGCGTCAACCCGCTGAGCTACTTCTCCAACTACACCATGGCGCCCGACGCCTGAGTGCAGACATAACGGCATATTTCCCGGGCGGCCCTCTGGGCCGCCCGAATTGTGAATTATTGAATACTTGGCGGTGAAGTCCATGAAAGAAAAAAGCAAAAATTTACTTCAGTCGTTTTTCGGCATAAAAATTCGCCTGTGGGCTGTACTATTGGCCTGCGCCATCTTTGCCGGCGGCGGCTACTACCTGAACGCCCGAAAAACCCGGCAGGCTTTCGGCGGCAGCGAGGGCTACGCGGCTGCCCAGAAGTATCTGTCCGTGCAGAAGGTGGTGGACGAGAACTTTGTGGGCGAGGAGAATAACGACGCCATGAGCGACGCCGCCTGCGCCGCCATGGTCAAGTCTCTGGGCGACCAGTGGAGCTACTACATGACCGCCTCGGAGTACGAGGCGTACAAGCTGTACAGCGCCAACCAGTATCAGGGCATCGGCGTCACCATCTCCGCCGAGCAGAGCGGTGACGGCTATGAGATTACCTCCGTCAGCGCCGGCTCTCCTGCGGAGGCCGCCGGCATTAAGGCCGGGGACGTGATGCTCGCCGTGGGCGGACAGAGCGTGAAGGGTCTCACGGTGGATGAGGTACGCACCCTGATTCGCAGCCACCTGAACGAGACTGTGACGCTGAGCATCAAAAGCGGCGGCACCACCGCCGACGTGTCGGTGGACTGCACGGTGATTTACAAGGAGCCGGTGACCTATGAGCTAAAGGACAAGGGCGTGGGCTTTATCCGTATTGAGAACTTTGAGTCCGGCGCGGGGGACAAGGCCGTATCCGCGGTGGACGATCTGCTGAGCCAGGGGGCCACCTCTCTGGTGTTCGACGTGCGGGGTAACCCGGGGGGACTGCTCTCCGAGCTGCTGAAGATTCTGGACCACCTGCTGCCGGAGGGCGACCTGTTCGTCTCCGTGAACGAGGCGGGGGAGGAGAACGTGACAAAAAGCGACGCGGTGTGCATTCAGGTGCCCATGGCGGTGCTGGTGAATGCCGACAGTTACAGCGCGGCGGAGTTCTTTGCCGCGGCCCTGAAGGAGTACAACTGGGCCACCGTGGTGGGGGAGCAGACCACCGGCAAGGGGCGCAGCCAGATCACCGTGGAGCTGCCCGACGGCAGCGCCGTGCATATCTCCAACAATAAGTACCTGACCCCCCTGCGGGTGGATCTGAGCGAGCAGGGCGGCCTGTTCCCGGATGTGCCGGTGGTGATGACCTCCGAGGGGGATGCCCAGCTGGACGCGGCCATTGCCGCGGTAGTGGGTTGACAGACCGGCAAATAGTCTCTATAATACAAAAATACTGTAAATATAATATTAATAATGTATATTCACGAACCATAAATCGAGAGGAAGATCGCAATGGCTGCTGAAAACAAGTTCAAAATGAGTCAGGAGCGCCTGGACAAGCTGAAGGACGAGCTGCACTATCTGGAGACCGTCCGGGAAAAGGAAGTGTCGGAGCTGATCAAGGAGGCCCGCAGCTTCGGCGACCTGAGCGAGAACAGCGAGTACGACGAGGCCAAGACCGAGCAGGGGAAGCTGTATTCCAAGATCGCGGAGCTGAAGGCGCTGATTGACAACGCTGAGGTCATCGAAAAGGCCGAGATCGCCCACGATGCCGTCTCCATCGGCAGCGATGTGAAGCTGATGGATCTGGACGACCAGTCGGTGGAGGAGTACCATATTGTAGGCTCTCAGGAGGCCAACCCCATGATGGGCCGTGTCAGCGACGAGAGCCCTCTGGGTCGTGCCATCATGGGCAAGCGCCAGGGCGCGGAGATCACCGTGGACGCACCGGCGGGCGCCATGAGCTTTAAGATCATTTCCGTCGAGAACGTATAACGGAGTAAAGAATGAGCGAAGAGAGAATCGAGAGCAATCAGGAGGAAGCGCCGGAGCAGGACCTGTCCGAGCTGCTGCGAATCCGTCGGGAGAAGCTGAGCGCGCTGCAAAGCGAGGGACGCGACCCCTTTACCATCACCCGCTTTGACCGCACGGCGTACAGCGCCGATATTAAGGCCGACTTTGAGGCCTTTGAGGAAAAGGACGTGGCCGTGGCAGGCCGCATCATGGCCAAGCGCGGCATGGGCAAGGCCATCTTTGCCGATATCACCGACGACAGGGGCCGCATCCAGATTTACGTCCGCCTGAACGATGTGGGCGAGGACGCCTTCAATCAGTTCCGCAAGGTGGACATCGGCGACATTGTGGGCGTGGAGGGTTTTGTGTTCAAGACTCGCATGGGCGAAATCTCCGTCCACTGCAAAAGCGTCACGCTGCTGAGCAAGTCCCTGCGTCCGCTGCCGGAGAAGTTCCACGGGCTCACCGACCGGGAGCCCCGCTACCGCCAGCGCTATCTGGATCTTATCATGAACCCGGAGGTGCGCCGCGCCTTTGAGGTACGCAGCCGCTTCATCAGCTATGTGCGCTCCTATCTGGACGCCCGTGGCTACATGGAGGTGGAGACCCCAGTGCTGAACACCATCTCCGGCGGCGCCAGCGCCCGGCCCTTCATCACCCACCACAACACGCTGGACATCAATATGTACCTGCGTATCGCCACCGAGCTGAACTTAAAGCGGCTCATCGTGGGCGGCATTGAGCGGGTGTACGAGATTGGACGCATCTTCCGCAACGAGGGCATGGATACCCGCCATAACCCGGAATTCACCACCATTGAGCTGTATCAGGCCTACACCGATTTCCACGGCATGATGGACATCGCCGAGGGCGTGATTTCCGGGGCGGCCAAGGAGATTTTGGGCACCTATCAGGTGGAGTGGATGGGAAACCAGATTGACCTGACCCCCGCGTGGCGGCGCATGACCATGGTGGAGGCCGTGAAGGAGTATGCCGGCGTGGATTTCGCCGCCATCACCGATGACGGCGAGGCCGTGGCCGCAGCCAAGGCGGCGGGCGTGGAGCTTGCGGATACCGCCGACAAGACCTGGGGCAACGCTCTGTATGCCTGCTTTGACCAGAAGGTGGAGGAGCATCTGGTGCAGCCCACCTTTATCACCATGTACCCGGTAGAGGTGTCCCCCCTCACCAAGCGCAGCCCGCTGGACCCCCGCCTCACCGAGCGGTTTGAGTTCTTCATCTGCTGCAGCGAGATGGGCAACGCGTACAGCGAGCTGAACGACCCCATTGACCAGCGCGGTCGCTTCCAGAAGCAGGCCGAGCTGCGGGATCGGGGCGACGACGAAGCCGAAATGCTGGATGAGGACTTCCTTTGCGCCATGGAATACGGTATGCCCCCCACCGGCGGCATGGGCATCGGCATTGACCGGGCCGTGATGCTGCTGACGAACAGCTCGTCCATCCGAGACATAATATTCTTCCCGACCATGCGTCCGGAAGATTGAGGAGATAAGGCTGTGACGGGGGGCAACCTCCCCGCCACAGCTTTGCTTTGCTTATGGAGAAGATTACTTCAAGGAAAAATCAATATATTGCCCGCTTGCGCCGTCTCGCCGTGGACGGGGAGGAGCGCAGGCAACGGGGCGAGACCGTGCTCAGCGGCGGGAAGCTGCTGGGCGAGGCGCTGCAAAGCGGCGCCAAAGTCACCTCCCTGCTATGCACGGGGGAGGCACCTCCGGGGCTTTCCCCGGAGACGCGGCTGTACTGCGCGGACGGGGAGCTGGTGGAGTACGCCTCCCCGGTGAAGAGCAGCGCCGGACCGGTGTTTACCGTGGCGCTGGAGTCTGTTCCCCCGCCGGAACGCCCCCGCGCCGTCATCGTGCTGGAGGAGGTGCAGGACCCGGGCAACGTGGGCACGGTCATCCGCACCGCCGCGGCGCTGGGCGCGGACGCGCTGGTGCTGGTGGGAGACTGCGCGGACGTCACGTCCCCTCGGGTGATGCGCGCCACCATGGGCGCGTGCTTCCGCTTCCCGGTGCTCACCGCCGATCTGGGGGGACTTTCGGAGCTGCTGCGCGGCTGGGGACTGCCCCTGTACGGCGCGGCGCTGGCTCCTGACAGTGTGGATCTCCGCACCCTGCCGCTTCAAAGCTGCGCCGTGGCGGTGGGGAACGAGGGCAGGGGACTGTCGGAGGGGCTGCTGGCGCTTTGCCAGGGAAAGCTCATCATCCCCATGGACGCCCGCAGCGAATCTCTGAACGCGGCGATGGCCGCCACAGTCATCATCTGGGAAATGGTCCGGGGAAAATAAGAGTTCGGGGGAATGACCGGTGTCGGAGCTGAAATACTGGATTTGGCTTTCGTCTCTCGTCGGCGTGCGTCCAAGGACAAAGAAGCTGCTGCTGGATAACTACCAGTCGCCACGCAGAATTTACTACTCTCCCGCAGACGAGTACCTGATGTCGGGGATGACGAAAAACGAGCTGGAGGCGCTGTCCGTAAAGAACACGGATCAGGCGCTGGGTATTATTGACCGCTGCGCGGATGAGAATATCACCATTATCACCATGCAGGACGCCATCTACCCCCAGCGGCTGCGAAACATCTACGACCCGCCCGCCGTCCTCTATGTGCGGGGGCGTCTCCCCGTCATGGACGAGGAAGCGGCGGTGGCCGTTGTAGGCACCCGCAGCTGCTCCGCCTACGGGGACAAGATGGCGGCCCGCATGGGGTATGAGATCACCAAATGCGGCGGTCTTGTGGTGTCCGGTCTCACCCGGGGCATTGACGCGCAGGCGGCCCGGGGTGCGCTGATGGCCGGCGGGCCGGTGGTGGGTGTGCTGGGCACGGCCATTGACGGGGAGCTCCGCTCGCTGGAGCGGGACACAGCCGCCGCCGGCGCGCTGCTCAGCGAGTATCCCCCCGGCGCTCCGGTGTACGGCTCCAATTTCCGCGCCCGCAACCGCATCACCTCCGGCCTCAGCGTAGCCGTGGTGGTGGTGGAGGCCCCGGCGCGCAGCGGCGCGCTGCTCTTTGTGGACGAGGCCACCTCTCAGGGGCGTGAGATTTATGCCGTGCCCTCCAATGCGGATTCCCCCGCCGGGGTCGGCTCCAACGGACTCATCAAGGACGGGGTAATCCCCGCCGAGTGCGGCTGGGACGTGATGAGCTCCTTTGCCCTCAGCTACCCGGATCGGGTGGTGCACTGGACGGGAAAGGACATTCTGCCCCCGCCGGCGCCGGAGGAAAAGCCCCGCTCCGCCGCCGCGCCCAGAGAAAAAGCCCCCGTGCCCGGCAGCGATTTTGCCCTGCTTCGGGAGCCTGTCGCCAAAAAAGACGTTGACAAGCAAAATGAGCTGTCATATATTGACCTGAAGAGCCAGCTGGAGAAGCTGAGCGAGGAGCAGCTCAGGATTGTGTCCGTGATGACTGTGCCGTCCATGCACGTGGACGATATTATAGAGAAAGCGGCCATGGCCGCACCGAGAGTGCTGGCGGAGCTTACCATGCTGCAAATTCAGGGCGTGGTGACACAGGGCGCCGGCAAACGATTTACGCTGAACATAAAGCAGAAGTGAGGAAAAACCCGAATGGCAAAAGCTAAGACAGATCTGGTGATTGTGGAGTCCCCCGCGAAGGCCCGCACCATCGAAAAGTATCTGGGTGAAAATTACAAGGTGGTGGCCTCCATGGGCCACCTGCGCGACCTGCCCAAGAGCACGCTGGGCGTGGATATCGAGGGGGGCTTTGTGCCTAAGTATATCCCCGTGAAGGGGCGCGAGGACGTGATCGGCGAGCTGAAAAAGCGCGCCAAAAGCGCCGGCACCGTCTATCTGGCCACCGACCCTGACCGGGAGGGCGAGGCGATCTCCTGGCACCTGAAGGAGCTGCTGGATCTGCCCGACGAGAAGGCAAAGCGCGTCACCTTCAACGAGATCACGAAAAACGTGGTGCGGGAGAGCATTGCCCGCCCCCGGGAGATCGATCAGGACCTGGTGGACGCCCAGCAGGCCCGCCGCATTTTGGACCGCATCGTGGGCTATAAGCTTTCCCCGCTGCTGTGGAAGAAGGTGCGCCGGGGTCTGTCCGCTGGACGCGTCCAGTCCGTTGCCACCCGCATGGTGGTGGATCGGGAGCTGGAAATCCGGGAATTCAAGAGTGAGGAATACTGGCTGCTGGACGCGGTCTTTTCCCGGGCGCAGGACGGGGGAGAGTACACCGGGCGCTTCTTCGGCACCGGCAGCGGCAAGCAGGAGCTCCGCAGCGAGGACGAGGTGAACACCGTGGTCTCCGCCGTCAGCGGACAGCCCTGCCGCATCAAAAACGTGAAGCGCTCGGACAAGCAGCGCA
>CAZCDJ010000089.1:0-8303 GCA_964497655.1 uncultured Oscillospiraceae bacterium
GATCAGCTCGTCCACGGACAGGAGGCGCTCTTCGACCTTGATGCCCCGCTGCTTGAGCAGCGCCACGATGCTCTTTCTTGTGATGCCGGGGAGCACCGAGCCAAGCAGCGCCGGGGTTACCACGGTGTCCCCGATTAAGAACATGACGTTCATCGCGCCGACTTCCTCGATGTACTTGCGCTCCACGCCGTCCAGCCACAGCACCTGGCTGTAACCCTTCTGCTCGGCCTTCTCGCCGGCGCGGTTGGACGCAGCGTAGTTGCCGCCGCACTTGGCGTAGCCGGTGCCGCCGCGCACGGCGCGCACATCCCGGCTCTCAATGAGAATCTTCACCGGGTTGATGCCCTCGGCATAGTAGCTGCCGGAGGGGGAGCAGATGATGCAGAACAGGTAGTGGTTGCCCGCGTGGACGCCCAGCACCGCGTCGGTGGCGATAACGAAGGGCCGCAGATACAGGCTGGTGCCGAAGGAATGGGGCACCCAGTCCGCGTCCACCGCCACCAGCCGCTTCATCCCCTCCAGGTACACATCCTCCGGAATGTGGGGGATGCACAGACGGGCGGCGGAGTTGTTCATGCGGGCGATGTTCTCGGTGGGAGGCAGGGCATCAGCTCGATGGGACCGTAGGGGACGATGCGGGGATCGTGCCAGCCCTCTCCCTCGTCATAGTTCATCATGAACATATGGTCGGAAAATACCTTTCCGAACCCCAGCTGATCCTCCGGGACCCTCTCCCGCGGCGTGGTGGTGCGCGTTACTGTGATCTCTTGCATGATTTTGATTACCTCCCTCAACATAATGAATGACGGTCGTTCCTCTCCTGCGCCCCAAGGGCGCCTCATATCTTCATGTTATCACTTTTCAATGGATTTGCAACTGATAAACTTGTATCTGTCCCCTTTTTGCTATACAATGATGAAAAACTCGGAGGTATGCCATGCGTGTGAATGTTTCCATTGTCCCCTGCCCGGATTACGGGGACGAAAGCGTGAGAATAGCCCTGCGCGACGCCCTCGCCCCCCTGGGGGGACTGGACTGGGTGACGCCGGGGATGAGGATTGCCGTCAAGGCCAATCTTGTGGCCCGGATGAAGCCGGAGGACGCTGCCACCACCCATCCCGCGCTGGTGACGGAGCTGTGCCGGATGCTCACGGCCCGGGGCGCTGTGGTCACCGTGGGGGACAGCCCCAGCGGGCCCTTCAGCGCCGCCTGGGTAAACGGCGTGTACGCCGGCACCGGCATGAAGGCCGTGGAATCGGCCGGCGCGGTACTAAACCGGGACTTCTCCGTGACCGAGGCGGACTTTCCGACAGGCCATGCCGTGCGCCAGTTTCCCTTCACCGCCTGGCTGGGGAACGCGGACGCGGTGATTGACTTTGCCAAGCTGAAAACCCACGCCCTCACCGGTATGACGGCGGGGGTAAAGAACTTTTTCGGCGTGATTCCCGGCACCCGCAAGCCGGAGATGCACTACCTGCACCCCTCCATTGAGGACTTCAGCGACCTGCTGGTGGATTTGTGCGAATATGTGTCCCCCCGCCTGACCCTTGTGGACGCGGTGGACTGCATGGATGGCAACGGCCCCACCCAGGGGCGGCCCCGCCACATGGGGGCGCTGATTGCCGCCGACACGGCCTTCCACGCCGACCTGCTGTGCGCCCACCTGATCGGGCTGGAGGCCAAGGACGCGCCCACCGTGCGCGCCGCCATCGACCGGGGGCTCTGCCCCGACCGCTGGGACAAGCTGGAGATTTGCGGCGATGTGACGCCCTTTTATCTTCCGGACTTTGAGAAGCTGCCGCCCCGGAACGACATCAAGCTGCTATCTGGCACACTGATCGGCACGCTGGCGGAGCTGGTATTCGCCAGCCGCCCCCAGGTGCACCCCAGCCGCTGCGTGGGCTGCGGACGCTGCCACGAGGCCTGCCCCACCGGCGCTGCCAAGGTGGTGGACGGCAAGGCGCAAATCCGGCGGAAGGACTGCATCCGCTGCTTCTGCTGTCAGGAGCTGTGCCCCCGGGGCGCCATCACCGTGCACCGCACCGCGCTGGCGCGGCTGCTGGGGAAATAGAGGAAGCGCCCCGTCCATGCGGACGGGGCGCTTTATTCAGACTATCCAATAACCTCACAGCGTTTCGCCGCCCACCGGCGCCAGCGCGGAGAACAAAATGACCCAAAATTTCGTCAATAGTAGCAGAGCGCTCTTTTGCATATCTTTCTTGTAGTAGACCCGCCCTTGTTGTCAACGCAGCCCGGGATGTGCTATACTACGGATGTATCGTCAAAAAAAGCAAACTCAAATACCAGTTCGGAGGCGAAACCTTGAGCGGCCTTCTCGGCAATCTGCCTGATCTATCCGAATATGTGCTCACCGCGGCCAAATACCTGCTGCCTCTGCTGGCGTTATGGGTGCTGCTGCGGTGTCTGCGTTCCATGCTCCGGGAGAAGTACGAGCCGGAGACCTGGGGCTATCTGGTGGACGAGGACGGGGAGAAGTATCCCCTCTGCCACTGGGAGTGTATCGTGGGTCGCGCCGGCAGCTCCGACGTGGTGGTGAACGATGAAGCGGTGTCCCGGGTGCACGCCTCCCTCATCCGCAGCGACGATGGGGAGTGGCGGGTCAGCGACATCCGCTCCAAGGGCGGCACCTTCCTCAACGGCGAGGAGGTGGAAAACGGCGAGGTGGTGGAAAACGGCGACACGCTTTCCTTCGCCGGCAGCGAGTTCACGTTCCGCGCCATCGGAGAGGCGGAGCAGGCGGTGATGCAGCAAAAGCGCACCCCGCCGGGGCGCTTCATCTCCCCGGGGGTGACGCTGCTGATTCTCACGCTCTTTCAGGCCGTGCTGGCACTGGAATTTTCCGTCACCGCGGACAAGGCCTATGTGATGCACATCGCGCTGGCCTTTCTGGCGCTGGTGTTCATGCAGTGGTTCTGCTATCTTGTGATGCGCTCCATCCGCCGCACCGGGTTTGAGCCGGAGACGCTGGCCTTCTTCCTCACCTCGCTGGGCGTTTCGGTGGTGGCCACCGGCACCCCGGACGAGATGCTCAAGGAGCTGCTGCTGGTGATCGCCGGCGTGGTGCTGTTCTTCTTTCTGGGCTGGTGGCTGCGGGATCTGCGCCGGGTGAAATCCACCCGCTGGGCCGCCGCCGCCGTGGCCATGGGACTGCTGGCGGTGAATCTGGTGCTGGGCAAGATCTCCTACGGCGCCCGGAACTGGCTCACCATCGGCGGCATCTCCCTTCAGCCGTCGGAAATCGTGAAGGTGGTCTACATCTACGCGGGCGCCGCCGCGCTGGACCGTCTCTTTGAGCGGCGCAACCTGTTCGGCTTCATCGTGTTCTCCGCCGTGTGCGTGGGCGCGCTGGCCCTGATGGGCGACTTCGGCACCGCCGTGATCTTCTTTGTCACCTTCCTTGTGATTTCCTTCCTGCGCTCGGGCAGCTTCGCCACGCTGTTCCTGGCCGTCAGCGGCGCGGGCCTTGCGGTGATGCTGATTCTCAGCGTCAAGCCCTACATTGCCGAGCGCTTCGCCATCTGGGGCCATGTGTGGGACGACGTGTGGGGGCAGGGCTTCCAGCAGACCCACACCCTTGCGGCGGCGGCCAGCGGCGGCCTGTTCGGACAGGGCGCGGGCTGCGGCACCTTAAAAAATGTTGTTTTCGCCAACACCGACATGGTGTTCGGCATTCTCTGCGAGGAGCTGGGCCTCATCGTCGCCCTCACCGCCGTGTTCGCCGTGATCGCGCTGGCCTTCTTTGTGGTACGCAACGCGGGACGGGGACGCAGCACCTACTATGTGATTGCCGGCTGCTCCGCCGTGAGTATGCTGATGGTTCAGCTGGGCCTGAACGTGTTCGGCTCGCTGGATATTCTGCCCTTCACCGGCGTGACGCTGCCCTTCGTTTCCAAGGGCGGCACCTCGCTTCTGTGCTGCTGGATGCTGCTGGCCTTCGTGAAGGCCACGGACACCCGCAGGGACGCCAGCTTTGTGGTGCCCCCCGCCGCCCGGCGGCGGAGACGTGCCGACGAGGAGTTTGAGGCGGAGGAGGACGAGGAATGAACAAAGTGAAATCCCGCGCCCTCTCGGCGCTGCTCATTGCCGTGGCACTGGTGGTGGGTCTCTCCGTCTATCTGGTGAAGCTTGCCGACAACGGCGGCAAATGGGCCACCTACTTCACCGGCAGCGCCCCCGGCGGCGCGGTGACCGACCGTAACGGCGTGACCCTCTACTCCTCCCAGGACGGCAAGGCCTCCTTTGCGGAGGACTGGGCCATCCGCGTGAGCAACTACCACCTGATCGGCGATTTGAACGGCAGCGTGGGCACCGGTGTGCTGCACCAGTTTTCCGACCGGCTCTCCGGGTATAATTTCGTCACCGGCACCTCCAAAAGCCGCACCCTGAGCCTGACCGTGGACGCCAAGCTGAACCTGACCGCCTACTCCGCCCTGGGCGGGCGCAGCGGCGCGGTGATGGTGATGAACTACAAAACCGGCGAGGTGCTGTGCATGACCTCCTCCCCGGCGGACGACCCGGCAAACCCCAGCACCGCCCCGGCGGACGGCACCTACCTCAACAAATGCCTCTCCAGCAGCTTCACCCCCGGCAGCATCTACAAGCTCATTACGCTGGCCGCCGCCATTGAGAACATCCCCGACCTGTACACCCGCCAGTTCTACTGCACGGGCAGCAGTCAAGTGGACGGGGCCACGCTGAACTGCAACGGCGTCCACGGCTATCAGACCATTGAGCAGGCCCTTGCCAACTCCTGCAACGTGGCCTTTGGCGAGCTCTCGCTGGAGCTGGGCGCGGAAAAACTGGCGGAATACGCCGAGAAATTCGGTCTGACCACCCAGCATGACCTGAGCGGCATCCCCACCGCCGCCGGCGCCTTCGATCTGGGAAAAACCGGCTCCATCGACGAGGCCTGGTCCGGCATCGGGCAATACAACGATCTGGTGAACCCCTACGCCATGCTGCGCTATGTGTCCGCCATCGCTAACGGCGGCGAGCTGTGCGAGCCCACGCTGCTGCCGCGCAGACTGCCCGGACGCAGCACGGAGCTGCTCCCCCCGGACACCGCGGGGCAGATTGCGGACATGATGGAATACAATGTGCAAAACTCCTATGGCTCCTGGAGCTTCCCCGGTCTGGCCATCTGCGCCAAGAGCGGCACCGCGGAGCTGGGCGACGGCACGTCCCACGCCTGGTTCACCGGCTTCCTGAAGGATGACGCCCACCCCTACGCCTTCGTGGTGGTGATTGAGCACGGCGGCGGCGGTCTGAAAAACGCCGGCGCGGTGGCAAACGCGGTTTTACAGGCGGCTGTGGCCGGCTGAACAATAGAAATTGGTTAGGCAGGTGCTGTAAATGGTATTCAACTTCCAGGACACCCTGTTTGCGCTGAGTGGGGCGCTGGACTGCGTGGAGCATGAAGTGTTCGGCGTGGCCATCAATCACGGCAAGCGCGTCACCGCCGTGGCCGTGGCCATGGCCAGAGAGCTGACCCTGCCCCGCACCCAGCTGCAGGCGCTGAGCGCCTGCGCCATTCTGCACGACTGCGCCCTCACCGAATATGTCCAGCAGGAATTCGGCGGCAGCGCCATTCTGGCTGCCCAGAGCACGGAGCCCGCCCGGCTGGGCATCCACTGCTGGATGGGCGAGCTGGCCCTTCGCACCCTGCCCTACGAGGCGGAGCTGACAGACAATGTGGTGCTCTACCACCACGAGTGCGCCGACGGCAGCGGCCCCTTCGGCAAGAAGGCGGCGGAAACGCCCCTGTACGCCCGGCTGATTCATCTGGCGGACACGCTGGACACCCGCTTCGACCTGAGCTTTATGAACGAGGAGAAATTCGCCGCCATCGAGTCCTATCTGGAGGAAAACGAGGGGCTGCTGTTTGAACCTCAGCTCTGCCGTCTCTTTTTGCGTGTGTTTGAGCAGGACGGGCTGACCGGACTGCGGAACGAGAAGATTGACCTGCGCCTGCGGGAGCTGCTGCCCGCCGGAAATATGCTGTGTACCCCCGACCAGCTCATCGCCTTCGGCGCCGTGTTCGCCGCCATCACCGACTACAAGAGCCGCTTCACCCGCGTCCACTCCATGGGCATCGCCCAGAAGGCCCGGCAGATGGCGGAATATTACGGCGCGGACCAGGAGACCGCCGCGCGGATGTATCTGGCCGGCTCCCTCCACGACATCGGCAAGCTGGTGGTGGACCGGGACGTGCTGGAAAAGCCCGACGCCCTCTCCGACAGCGAATACCGGCACATCCAGACCCACGTCTACCACACCTACCAGATCCTCTCGGAAGTACAGGGGCTGGAGGACGTGACCCGCTGGGCCTCCCTCCACCACGAGAAGCTGGACGGCACCGGCTACCCCTTTGGTTACAAGGGCGACCGGCTGGATCGCTGGGAGCGGATGATGGGCTGTCTGGACATCTATCAGGCTCTCACCGAGGAGCGCCCCTACAAAAACGGCATGACCCACGGCGAGGCCATGGGCCTGCTGGGAAAAATGGCCGCCGGTGGCAAGCTGGACGGGGACATCGTCGCCGACATTGACAGCCTGTTTGGCGGGAACGCCAGCGCATAACACTTTTATGACGGAGTAATCATGATAGATATATCGGTACAGGGAATCAAAAAATCATTTGAGGTGGGCTCGCCGGTGCTCAGCGGGCTGACCTTTGATGTGGAGAGCGGCGAGCACATCGGCATCCTTGGCCCCAACGGCTGCGGCAAAACCACGCTGTTCCGCCTGCTGGCGGGGGAGCTGACCCCAGACGAGGGCACGGTGGCGGTGGCCCGGGGACGGCGCATGGGCCTCATCTCCCAGATCCCCTGCTACCCGGAGGGCTACACCACCGAGGACGTGCTGAAGGAGGCCCACGCCCCCCTGCGCGCCATGCTCGCCCGCATGGACGAGCTGACCAAGCGGATGGAGGGGGACGCCTCCCCCGCCCTGCTGGGGGAGTACGACCGGGTGGCCGACGATTTCCGCCGACTGGGCGGCTACGACATGGATTTTGAGCGCAGCCGGGTGGCAAACGGGCTGGAGATTCCGCCCGATATGCGGGAGCGGGAATTTGCCCTGCTCTCCGGCGGCGAAAAGACCCGGGTGAATCTGGCCCGCCTCATTTTGGAGGACACGGACATCCTGCTGCTGGACGAGCCCACCAACCACCTTGACCTGCGGGCCACGGAATGGCTGGAGGACTACATCACCCACTTTAAGGGCACGGTGCTGTCCATCAGCCACGACCGCTATTTTCTGGACGCCACGGCCAAGCGCTGCGTGGAGATTAAGGACGGACGCGCCGAGTTTTACAGCGGGAATTACAGCTTCTACGCCGTGGAGCGCCAGCGGCGCTTTGACGAGCAGCTCAAGCAGTACGAGAAGGATCAGGCCAAGATCGAGCAGCTCACCGCGGCGGCCGCCCGGCTGCACCTGTGGGCCTTCATGGGCAACGACGCGCTGCACAAACGCGCCTTCTCCATGGAAAAGCGCATTGAGCGCCTGTCCCACAGCGAAAAGCCCACCCAGGCCCGAAAGCTCCGTGCCTCCTTCAAGGAGCGGGAATTTCAGGGGGACGAGGTGCTGGTGAGCGACGGCCTTACCAAGAGCTTCGGAGAAAAGCAGCTCTTTTCCGATTTGGAGCTGACCGTTGGGCCGGGGGAGCGCGTGGCGCTGATCGGCGACAACGGCGCGGGCAAATCCACCCTGCTGAAGCTCATTATGGGCGAGGAGATGCCGGACGCCGGCTGGATTCGCACCGGGCCGGCGGTGAAAACCGCCTATCTGCCCCAGATCATTCGTTTTCAGGACAGCTCCCGCAGCGCGCTGGACACCCTCATCTACGAGTGCCGCTGCTCGCCCCAGCAGTCCCGGGACGCGCTGGGTCAGTTCGGCTTTCGGGGGGAGGACGCCCTCAAGGCCGTGGGCGCCATGTCCGGCGGAGAGCAGAGCCGCCTGCGGCTGTGTATGCTCATGCGGGGAGACATCAACCTGCTTATTCTAGACGAGCCCACGAACCATCTGGACATTGCCAGCCGGGAGTGGATGGAGGACGCCCTTCAGGACTACGATCAGGCGTTGCTGTTCGTCTCCCACGACCGATACTTCATTGAAAAATTCGCCACCCGTATCTGGGAGCTGCGAGGCGGCGCCCTTACGGACTTCCGGGGCAGCTTCTCCCAGTACCGGGAATACCGCGCCCGGCAGGACGCCTTTGCCCAGGCCAAAAAGCCCGCGCAGGCCAAGGAGAGCCGGGACACCCGGAAGAAGGGCACGCCGGA
>CAZCDJ010000090.1:0-8301 GCA_964497655.1 uncultured Oscillospiraceae bacterium
GTCCTTCACCTCGTCCCAGATGGCGGCGGCGCGCAGGGACTTTTCCACCGCGTCGCTGAGTCTGGCCCTGCCCCGGACGCCGTGGGTGCGGGGGCCGTAGGCTACGTTGTCGAAGATGCTCATGGGAAAGGGGTTGGGCTTCTGGAACACCATGCCCACCCGGCGGCGCAGCAGGTTCACGTCCATGGCGGGGGCAAAGATATCCTCCCCGTCCAGTGTGACCGTCCCCCGGATATGGCAGCCCTCCACCAGATCGTTCATGCGGTTGAGGGTCTTTAAGAGGGTGCTCTTGCCGCAGCCGGAGGGGCCGATGAAGGCGGTGATCTTCCGCTCTGGAATGGTGAGGTCAATCTTTTTCAGCGCCTGAAAGTCGCCGTAAAACAGGTCCAGATCCCGTATCACAAATTTTTCTTCCATATTATTTCCCCACTGTGTATTTTTTTGCCAGCGCGCCGCTGAGGGCATTGATGCCCACCACCAGCACCAGCAGCACCACGCCGGTGGCGTAGGCCGCGCCCATGTGCAGCCCCTCGTTCCACAATGCGTACATATGCACCGCCAGCGTGCGTCCGCTGGAGGTGAGTCCCGCCACGCCGGAGGCGGTGCCGGAGGTGAAGATGAGGGCCGCGGTCTCCCCCACAATGCGCCCCGTGGACAGCACCACGCCGGCGGCAATGCCCGGCATGGCCGAGGGCAGCACCACCCGGAACACCGTGCGCAGCCGCCCGGCGCCCAGTCCGAAGCTGCCCTCCCGGTACAGGTCGGGCACGGAGAGCAGCGCCTCCTCCGTGGTTCGCATCACCGTGGGCAGCACCATGATGGTGACGGTGAGGATGCCGCTGAGCAGACTGTACCCAAGGCCGAGGGTGATATTGAACATCAGAAGCCCGAACAGGCCGTACACGATGGAGGGGATGCCGCTGAGGGTCTCGGCGGTCATGCGGATCACCTTCACCAGCCTGTCCCCCCGGCGGGCGTACTCGCAGAGATAGATGGCGCTGCCCACGCCCAGCGGCACAGCCAGCAGCAGGGCACAGACCGTCACCGTGAGGGTGTTCACGATGGCGGGCAGCATGGAGCAGTTGTCCGAGGTGTATTTCAGCGCGAACAGGCCGGCGTTCAGCTCCGGCACGCCCTTCACCAGAATGAAGCCCAGCAGCAGCGCCAAAATGCCCACGGTGAGCCCGGCGGCGCACTTCACCGCCACGCGGGTGAGCTTCGCGCCCAGATGTGCCGTCATTCACTCTCCCCTCCCCGTTTCAGACAGTTCAGCAGCAGGTTAATGATGAGAATAAACACAAACAGCACCGCGCCGGTGGCAAACAGCGCCTCCCGGTGCAGTCCCTCTGCGTAACCCATCTCAATGACGATGTTGGCGGTCATGGTACGCAGCCCCGCCAGCAGAGAGGAGGGCATGGCGGTCTGGTTGCCCGCCACCATGATGACGGCCATGGTCTCGCCGATGGCCCGTCCGATGCCCAGCACCACCGCCGCCATCACCCCCGACCGGGCCGCGGGCAGCACCGTGCGGAACACCGCACGCTCATGGGTGGCGCCCAGCGCCAGCGCGCCCTCGTAGTAGCTTTCCGGCACCGCCCGCAGGGCGGCGTAGCTGACGCTGATAACCGTGGGCAAAATCATGATGCCCAGCAGCAGCGAGGCGGTGAGCAGGCTCTTTCCGCTGCCGCCGAACACCACGCGCACCGCCGGCACCAGCGCCATCAGTCCAAAGAAGCCGTAGACGATGGAGGGAATACCGCTGAGCAAATCCAGCGCCGGCTTCAGACGGCGGCACAGCCGATCCGGGCAGAACCGGGCCAGATACACCGCCGTGAGGATGCCCAGCGGCACGCCCGTCACCACGGCCCCGCCGGTGGCGTAGATGCTGCCCAGAATCATGGGGAAAATGCCGTATTTCCCGTTTCCCGGCGCCCACTCCCTGCCAAACAGAAACTGGGTCAGCCCTATCTGGGAGATGGCGGGAAAGGCGCTTTTGAAGAGAAATATGCAGATGAGAGCCACCGAGAGAACGCTGACGCAGGCGCTGAGTAAAAACAGCGCCCGCATCAGTTTTTCTTTTGCCCCGCTCATTGCATTGCAGACCAGGCAGTGGTCTCCCCGGTGAAGATGGCGCGCACCTGCTCACTGGTGAGCCCCGAGAGGGAGTTTGCCTTGTTCACTATCACCGCAATGCCGTCCATGGCGATCACCGTGGGGGTAAGTCCGGCGGACAGCTCGCTGTCCTTCAGCTCCCGGGAGGCCATGCCGATGTCACAGAGGCCCTGGGCGGCGCTGGTCATGCCGGTGGTGGAGTCGGAGGTCTGCAGCTCGATGGTCACGTCGGGATTCAGGGCCATATAGGCCTCCGCCAGCTTTTCCATCACCGGGGATACGGAGGAGGAACCGGCCACCGTCACCTTGCCGCTGACGCCGCCGCCCGCGTAGGCGCCGCTGCCGCCCAAAGATACATAGCCCTTGCCCTCCACCACGGTCTGCCCGTCGTCGGAGAGAATATAGTCCAAAAAGTCCCGGGCCTGGGGGGAGAGGGTATCCATTGTGGCCACGTTGAAGGGGCGGGCAATCTTGTAGTCGCCGCTCTTGATGCTGTCCACGCCGGGTGTCGCCCCGTCGATGCTAAGCGCCTTCACGCTGTCATCCAGACTGCCCAGAGACACATAGCCGATGGCGCTTTCGTTGTCTGCCACGGTGGTGAGCATCACGGCGGTGGAATTGGTGATCTCGGCGGCGGTGGAGGTGTGATCCACCTTGCTGCCGCTGGCATCCTTCTGCTCCACGCCGAACAGCTCGATGAACGCGCCACGGGTGCCGCTGCCGTCCTCCCGGGATACCACGGTGATGGAATCGGAGGCGGAGGATTTGCCGCAGCCCGCCAGTACGCCCAGACACAGCGCGGCTGCCATAATGGATGTAAGCTTCTTTTTCATTTTCATTCTCCTTTTTTGTTTCTGCAGTTATCATGCTACTATTTGAATGTAAAATGAAAAAGATGGGCTATGTTAAATTGAGGTAAAACGGGAGAGCCGGGGATAAGTTCCCCGGCTCTCCCGAAAATTCGGTTTTCAGTCCGCTGTTTCGGCGTTTCCCTCGTCCCCGTCGTCACGAATCTTGCGGGTAGGCATCAGCAGCTTCGTCACCACAAATCTGTCACGCTTGGCCTCAAAGTAGCCGATGAAGGAGAACACCAGCGCGCCGATGAAGTTCACGAACAGATCCTCCATGGTATCGTACAGCCCAATGTCCAGATAGCCGCCCAGCCCAAGGGACTGACCGTTCACCACCACATCCCCGATGTCGTTGATGACAACGGCAATGTTGCTGTTGGTGGAATCCAGCGCCACGCTGGAGATGGTGTGGATGATGGTGTCCTTCTGCATATCCAGCAGGAACAGCCGATCCATGGAAAACTCGATAAATTCCCAGAATACGCCCACCGTCATGGAAAAGCAGAAGCCCATCAGCGCCACATAGAAGGGCGACAGCTCCACCTTCACCCGGTCGCTGCGGTTGAGCAGGGCGGCCAGCGAGAAGCCCAGCGCCGCGCACAGAAAGCCCCAGGTGGTGTGGAGCAGCGTGTCCCAGTGGGGATAGAGGACAAAGTAGCTTTGCAGCTCGCCCATAATCTCCGCCGCGTAGACAAACACGAAAATGATGATCTCCAGCGTAGCCGGAAGATCCACATCCAGCCGGTGCTCAATGAGCATGGGCACCAGATACAGCAGCAGCACCAGCACGCAGATGGCGGCGCTCTCCACGTCGCCGCGCATGATGGCGCGCACCAGCGCCACGATGACAAACAGGCGCAGCACCCAGTAGGTCCAGTAGGCCCCCGGTTCATCCCGCCGCTTCACGTCCAGCGCCTGCCCAAACCATCCCTTGCGACGCTTTTCCATCTTCTCTTTTTTCTTTTTCATGAATTCCTCTTTTCCTTGATGAGCCGCCGCTTTTTCCTCCGCAGGAACAGCCATGCCGCCAAAATACAGGCCACATCCACCCCGGCGCAGGCCAGCACGGCGGGAGAGGTGAAGTCCAGGTCACTGCCCAGCACCGTGTACATCACCATTGCCGGCAGGATGCCGAGAAAGCTGCTGGCAAGATATTCAAAATAGGGCGCCTTCAGCGAACCGAAGAACAGCCCCAGCAGGTCGTTGGACAAATTCAGCACCCGCAGCACAAAGGCCGCCAGAAAGGTGTTCTCCCGGTTGGCCTCATACGCATCGCGCAGCCGCGCGTTGCGGCTCAGAATGCCCTCCACCAATACGCCGTCCGAGGCGCGCCCCAGAAAATAGGGCACGGAGATGCACACCACGGAGCCCACGGTGTTCACCGCCAGCGCAACGGGCAGCTCAAAGAGAATCCCCGCCGCCGCCGCGATCACCCCGTACAGGATGATGACCGTCTGGCTTTTTAGCGCGTACAGCGCCACGATGACCAGCGCCGCCAGAAGCTTGTTCCGGGGCGTGTAATGAAGGAGCATATCCACCGTGATATTGCCGTTTAGGAGCACAAATACCACCGCGGCCACCACCATGCAGCCCATCACGGCCACCGGTATGTACTTTTTCACTCTCCGCCTGTTCAGCTTGCGTCACTGACCTTCCCCGCCCATGCGCGTTTGTGCAAGAATATAGTTTACCAGTCCCACCGGGAAATTGCAACCGACAGCTTTCCCCGTCTGTATGGTATCAGTCCTTCGGCGCGGACGGCGGCAGGGGGCGGTAATAGGCGTAGGAGCGCTCCTGCACGGTGCGGGTCATCTTCCACTCGCCCTCCGGCGTTTTGATCCAGTCGCTGTGATACCAGAGGCCGCAAAAGAAGGTGTACTCCCCGGCTCTGGTGTCCCGGGTCATGGGATTAAACAGCATATGCACGGTCTTTGCGCTGCGCCCGTCAGGGGCAAGCTGGCACTCCACGTTGCTCATCAGATGCTGGGAGCGTACCCGCTTCATACTCCGCTTCAGAAACAGCGTCATCTCCTGCAGCGTGCCGGCCTCCCCGCCTGAGGCGGTGTAGTCCACCCAGGCGTCATCAGTGAACACCCGGTTCAACTCGTCAAAGCCCTTCCGGTCGATGAGCCGGGCATATTCCTTCACCTGATCCTCAATAGCCAGGCGATCCAGCAGGTAGGCCACCTTTTCTTCCAGATTCATAGTATCCCTCCGTTTTTGCTTTTCATTTTACAGCGGTAGGCGGCCGATTGCAACGGCGCGGCAAAAAAGCTCTTGACACGAACCGTATTAAGCGTATAATACGGTTCAGAAGCGTATTATACGACTAACACAGTTTGAGGGGTGTGTGGACGTCTTGATTTCATTCGACAGCTTCATTCTGGAGCCGGGCAGCCCCATCTACGCCCAGATCGTGCTGTATGTAAAGCGGGGCGTCAGCGCCGGCGCCATGGGAAACGGCGACGAGCTGCCCTCCCGCCGGGTGCTCTCCGCCCTGCTGGGGGTGAACCCCAACACGGTGCAGAAGGCCTTCCGGATTTTGGAGGACGAGGGTCTTGTGGAGTCCCGCAGCGGGGCAAAAAGCTTTCTGACCCTGACGGCGGAGACCGCCGCGCGGGTGAGGGCAGAGCTGCAGCAAAGCGACCTTGCCGCGCTGGTGAGCGCCGTGAAGCGCAGCGGCTTGAAAAAAGAAGAAGCCCTCGCGCTGGTGGCAGCGCTTTGGGACGGAGGAACGGAGCCATGAAAAAACATTTCTCGGTGCTGATGCTCATTTGCCGCAGCAGCATCTATCCCATGCTGGGGCTGATGGCGGCGGTGGCTGCCGCCCAGGCGGGCGCTTTCCTTCTGGCGGCAGGGATGACACAGGGGGTCATTCCGCCGGAACTCATCGTGAAGAACGGGCGGCTCTCCCTGCTTTTCGCCGCCGGCTTTTTGGCGCTCTGCGCCCTGCTCGCCTCCTTCGGGCTGGAGGGCTCCGCCCGGCAGCGGTACACCCTGCGGCGGCTGCGCGTGGGCGAGCGGGCCGTGTTCGCGTGGCAGGCCGCCTATAACGCGGCGTGCTTCCTGCTGTACTGGGCCACCGGCGCGCTGACGGCGGCGGGGCTCACCGCGCTGTACCTGAAAGGCTGCCCGGCAGATGAGGTGACGACCCAGAGCTTTTTCCTCACCTTCTTCCGCAGCGACTATCTGCACAGCCTTCTGCCCCTTCAGGACTGGCCGCGCCTTGTGCGGAACCTGAGCTTCGCCGCGGCGCTGGGGCTCAGCACCGCCTATGTGCCCTACGGCCGCGCCCGAGGCGGCAGGGGCGCAAACGCCATCGCCCTGATTGCCATGGTCACCGTCGCCTTCGTGCGGGGCGCCGGCGAATACACGGCAGACCTGTTTTACTCCCTGTTCGCCCTGGCACTGGGCGCATGGTGCGTTTTCGCCGTGTGCGACAATTATGGGGACGACGAGCGGGAGAGAAAGGAGGCGACAGCCCATGAAAGCGCGGACACACAGGCTTCTTGAGCGTTTTTCCCCGCCGGGGCTGGATGTGGCGCGGGAGGTACGGGCGCTGCGCACCGGCGGGGTTGTAGCTTTTATTTTCAGTCTCACCTTCTTTCTCCGCTTTTTCCCCGCGCGGCAGGCCCTTTTCCGCTGGGACGGCCTTACCTATGTGCTGGTTTCCGGCGAGCAGATGGCGGACTTCTCCGTGGTGCTGGGCAGCGCGCTCTACGGCTTTTACATTCTCGCCGTTGCCGCTCTGCTGACGGCGGCGCTGCGCCGGGCCTACTTTGAACAGGACAGTAAGAGCATCTATACCATGCGCCGCCTGCCCCGGCGGGAGACCGCGCAGCGCTGTCTGGTGCTGCCGGTGCTCTACGCCCTCGCCGCGCTGGCGGCGGCCTTCCTTCTGCTGTGCCTCTACTACTTTTTCTACATGGCCGTGACCCCGGCCCAATGCCTGCCGCCTCACCAGTGGCAGAGGATATGGAGCGTGTTATCATGCTGGAACTGAAAAATGTGAGCAAAGCCTACGGCTCGAAAAAGGCGCTGCGGGATGTGTCCCTCTCCCTGCCCGGCGGCGAAATCGTGGGGCTGTTCGGCGAAAACGGCGCGGGCAAAACCACCCTGATGAAGTGCATTCTGGGCTTTCTCCGCTGCGAGGGCAGCATCACGCTGGACGGGGAGCCCATCACCCGGAAGAACATTGAGCGCATCTCCTTCGCCACCAGCGAGCACTCCTTCTTCCCCGGCCTCACCGCCCAGGGGCACCGGGAGTTCTACGCGGAGCACTTCCCCCGCTTTTCGGACCGGCGCTTCGCGGCGCTGATGGAGTTTTTCGATCTGCCCCTGCACAAGGCGCTGCGGAGCTTCTCCACCGGGCAGAAAAACCAGTTTGAGGTCATTCTCGCCCTCAGTCAGGGCGCGGACTACATTCTGATGGATGAGCCCTTCGCCGGGAACGACGTGTTCAATCGGGAGGACTTCTACAAGGTGCTGTTGGGGATTCTGGAGCCCGGCGAGACCGTGCTGCTCTCCACCCACCTCATCGAGGAGGTGAGCGGCTTTGTGGGTCGGGCAATCCTTCTGCGGCAGGGGGAGATTGTGGGCGACCGGTCCACGCTGGCGCTGGAGGAGGAGGGGCTTGACCTGATGGGCTTCCTCAAGGCCACCTACCACTACCGGGCCGACCGGGTGAGCAAGGCGCTGGGCGACCTGACCGGCGAACAGGAGGACGGCGCATGAGACGGGCAATCATGATCTTTGCGCTGACCCTCGCGCTGCTTTTGGGCGGCGCTGCGGGGGTGTACGCGTATGTGTTCGCGAAGGCCGATCAGGTCACACTCACCCCGCAGGTGCTTGCCGGCGACGAGCAGGCGGCCCACGGCCTCACCGTGGAGCTGTACAATCAGATGGCCTCGAACCTCTACTGGGACACCGCCCTCACGGTGGGCGCGACCCCGGAGACGGATTTCCGCTTCCGGCTCCTGCGGGAGAGCAGCGGCGAGCGCGGCGCGTATCAGGGCCTGACCATCGTGAATTATCAGGGCATCTCCTCCTCCGGGCTGGTGCGCGACGACGAGGATTTCTTCGGCTATGACAAGATCTTCAGGGACGTGGCCGACCGCACCGCACCGGGCGAGGAGCACACCGAAATCGTGAAGCTGGAGGATTATCTGGAATCCTACCCCCTGCAGGTGAATGTTGACCTGCCCGGAAACACCATCCGGTGGAAAACCGGGGAGGTGGACTACACCCAGAGCATGGGCGACGAGAATGGTCCGGTGAGCGCCGCGCTCTCTGCGCTGTTCCCCATCCCCATTTTGCCCGGGCAGCGCATGGAGGTAAG
>CAZCDJ010000091.1:0-8267 GCA_964497655.1 uncultured Oscillospiraceae bacterium
GGGGGCGGAAATATTGCAAAGAGAAATGGGGTGATATAGCCATAGATAATAGAAACTCTATAATCGAAATAACAGTCAGAAATACCGCAGCTCATTGCAAATCACCCCGCCCACTGTGGCGGCGAACTGATCCACGCTCTTGATGCGCGCCAGTCCCCGGCCGTAGATCTTCAGCGCGCCGGGCAAATCCATGTCCTCGCCGGTGTAGACGCACACCAGAGAGATGCCGCTCTCCCGCAGGGCCTTAGCCTCCCGCGCCACATCGTCCACGCCGGCGCTGCCCCGGTAGGCGCGGGAAAAGCCCTTCACGCCGCCCACGCGCCGGTCGTCGTTTGGGCTGGCGTCGCTGAGGAGAATGAGCAGCTTGTCGTCCGCGCCGGAGGAGGCCATCATGCTGCCCACCGCCCGCAGCGCCAGCCCGTCCCGGTTCCAGCCGGCGGCGCAGTAGTCGAAGACGGCGGCATTTTTGGTCTTTTCGTGGTAGTCCCGGTACAGACGGAGCACCGTGCAGCCCCCGGCGGTGCAGAAGGAGCTGACCCGCACCGGGATGCCGCAGCGGGTGAGCGCCTCGGCGATGATGTAGCCCTGGGTGGACACCTGCTCCTGCCGGTAGGTCTGGGAGGCGGAGGCATCCAGCAGGATGTCCACGCTCATCTCCCCGTTGTCCCCACGGCGAATCCGGTCAAACACCTTGTCGTCCCCCACGGCGGAGACGCGCCACACCCGGTTTGCCTGCAAAACGCCGGCGGAGGAGCGCACACAGTCGTCCTCCTGCCGCAGCAGCAGACTGTTGCGGATTAA
Source organism: uncultured Oscillospiraceae bacterium (assembly GCA_964497655.1). Lineage (GTDB taxonomy): Bacteria > Bacillota > Clostridia > Oscillospirales > Oscillospiraceae > Scatomorpha. The sequence goes on from CAZCDJ010000091.1 coordinate 802, forward strand.
GTCGGTCAGACGGCACACCGCGTTCTCGTTGCGGGCGTAGTGCGCCCGGTAGTCCGCCCGGTTTTTGTCCCGCTGGGTGAGGGCGCTGCTCTGCTGCAGCAATGCGTCCCGGGGCAGGTCGCCGGACACAACCTGCTCCCCTCGTGTGAAATGGAGGAAGCAGTTCTCGTGGCTGCCGGCGCACAGGCGCTTTTCTATGCTTTGCAGCCGGGCGGGGCTCACGGAGGAGCGGCCGAAGCAGCCCGCCACATAGGCCCGCTCCGTGGGCGTGCCCACCGCGCCCCGGGAGCCGAACAGGTTGCGGCGGCTGCGGCGCAAATCCTTCCGCTCCGTCTTGTCGTCCTCCAGCCCCTCGTTTCTGCGGATGGCGGAGAAGAAGCCGCCCTCCGCGTCGTTCAGGCCAAAGTTCATCCACGCGGGCAGCTTGAAGCCCCGGCGGCCGGCGGCGTCCCGGGGCGAGGCGGCATAATACCGCTCCCCGATCTCCCGCATCCGGGCGGCCACGCCCTCCGCGTCCAGCCCGGTGAAATCCAGCGCCAGTAAAAGCGCCCGCTGCCGCTCCGTGGCGGGCACGTCCCGGCCCAGCACCTGCGCCCAGTGGAGGGCGGCCACGCCCTCCGGCTCGGTTCTGTCCCGCCGCCGGGGCGAGAGGGACAGCATTTTCTCCGCATAGGCCCGGCGCAGCGGCGCAAGCACCGGGCGGTCGGGCACCTCCCGGACATAGCCCGCGCCCTCCAGACCCAGCCAGAGCAAATCCAGCAGCGCCTCCCCGCTCCCCATGGGGCGCAGCTCCGCCATGAGCTTTTCCAGCACCGGGTAGTCAAAATACCGGTGCACCGCGCCGATGCAGCAGTTCATGTAGGGCTCCGCGTTCCCCGCCCCGTCGAAGGCCCGGTAGTCCGGGGCGAAACTGTGACCCCGGGCGGCGTTCCATACCATATTGGAGGCCCGGCGATCCTGCCGGGCCCGTTCCTCCAGCTTGTCCATCACTCCGCGAACAGCTTGTCTCTGCCCAGACCGGCGGGCAGGCGCAGGGCGATCACGTCCCGCACCAGCTGCCGCTCAAAGGGCTCGAAGGTCTTGTTCACCAGCCCCATGTCCAGCGCGGGGGCCGCGTCCAGTCCGGCGCGCATCAGCCCCACGGCGGAGAGCAGACCCCGCAAATCCAGCGCCTTGGTGGAAATCTCGGCGCTCTCGCTCTTGCGGCTCAGGTCGTAGAACAGCTCCGCCAGCTGGGACGCCCACTCGCCCCGCAGGGTGGGGTACTCCTTCTTCAGCAGACGCTCCAGATTCTCCCGGGAGATCTGGGGCATCTCGATCACCATGAAGCGGCTGGCCAGCGCCTCGTTCAGCTCCCGGGTGCCCGCGTAGCCGTAGTTCATGGTGGCGATGAAGCGGGTGGCGTCGTCCATGGCGATGCGGTCGTAGCCGGGCACGTCGATCTCCCGCCGGAAGTCCAGCGTGGCGTGGAGCACGCTCAGCGCCTCGTTTTTCGCCATGTTGATCTCGTCCAGCACGCCGAAGCCGCCCCACGCCGCGCACTCGTACACCGGGCCCCGGCGCAGCTCCACCTGCCCGTCCCGAAGGGTGTCCGTGCCGATGAGGGAGGCACTGTCCGTGTTCACGTGCAGGGAGATGTCCCACTTGGGCCGGCCGAAGGCGGCGGCCAGATTCTCGCTGAGCACGTTTTTGCCCGTGGCCTTGGGCCCCGCCAGCAGCAGGTTTTCTCCGCACAGCAGGGCGGTGATGGCCATTTCCCATACCTCCCGGCCGTAGTACATATAGCGGGGCGTGGGCACCCGGTACGCCTGCTCCGTCTTTGCGGCGTTGCGGGCGCGGAATTCCTCCAGCTCCCGGATCAGATCCTCGCTGATTCCCTCGTCTCTGAGATTTTCAAGCATCATGCAGCCTCCGGTTTTCTATCTAAATTTTTTTCTCACAAAAAGAGCGCCACGGCGCAGTACACCAGCAGCAGGGCCATCACCGTGTTGGTGACTCTGGCGTAGCGGGAAAAGAGGGCACGGAAGGCGCTGCCGAACACCGCCCAGCACACCGTGGACGTGCAGCCGATGGCGGAGAGCAGCAGCGCGAAGCCCAGCACCGCGCCGGTGTCCCCGGCGTAGGCGGGCAGGATGTAGGCCTCCATGGACATCATCCCGTAGAGGAACAGCTTGGGGTTAACAAACTGCACGGCAACCCCGGCGAGAAAGCCGCCGGCGGTGTTTTTCCCCTCCACCTGAGGGGGCGCGCGGAAGGTCTGGTACGCCAGAGACAGCAGGTACACCGCGCCCAGAAGCTGCATGGGCAGCTTTATTTTGGGAATCAGCGCCCCCAGCGCCGAGCCCAGCAGGGCGCAGAGCCCCATCACCGCGCACTGACCCAGCAGGATGCCCCCGTTGAAGGGCAGGGCGGCGCGCAGTCCCAGCCGGGAGGCGTTGGACATACTCATCAGATTGTTGGGCCCCGGCGTGAAGGCCGTGACCAGCGCATAGGTGAAAAAGCTTGTCCAGTTGAACATGGGGCGCACCCCTTCCCGTATTTTCCCTATTTTACGCCTGCGCGCCCCCGCCGTCAACAGCCCACAGCCTTGGATATCCGTCCCATGGACGCATATCCCACTTGAAATAACCGTCGATTATGATAGAATTGTGATAACGAAAACAGCCCGCTCCGGCGGGGAAAGGTCGATGGGATATGCTCATTGGAAACGGCAGGGTATTCATGCCCGACGGCGTTTTTGCGCCCGGGGGCGTTCGCTTTGGGGAGACCATTGAGGAGGTCGGCCCGGTGGAGGGCGAGGGCATTGACGCCCAGGGCGGCTACATTGTCCCCGGCTTTCTGGACATCCACACCCACGGCGCCATGGACCGGGACTTTTCCGACGGGGGCGAGGGCGACATTGCCGCCGCTGCCCGCTACTACGCCGCCCGGGGCGTCACCGGCTTTCTGGCCACCACCATGACCCTGAAGGAGCCGGTGCTGCGCGCCGCCATGGAGCGGGTGCGGGATCTGAAGCCCACCGGCGCCGCCAAGTGCCTGGGCGTCAACCTGGAGGGGCCGTTCCTCTCCTTCGCCAAAAAAGGCGCGCAAAACCCGGACAACCTGCATAAGCCCGACGCGGAGATGTTCCTGCGCCTAAACGAAGCCAGCGGCGGCAACGTCCGGCTGGTCACGGTGGCCCCCGAGGAGGCGGGCGCCATGGACTTCATCCGCCGGGTCTCCAAAGAATGCACCGTATCTCTGGGTCACACCGAGGCGGATTACGACACCGCCATGGAGGCCTTTGACGCGGGCGCCAGCCATGTGACCCACCTCTTTAACGCCATGCCCAGCCTGCTGCATCGCGCCCCCGGCCTGATCGGCGCGGCGCGGGACGCGGGCGTCACCGCCGAGATCATCTGCGACGGGCTGCACGTCCACCCCAGCGCCGTGCGCTGCGCCCACGACCTGTTTGGCGCGAACCTGGCCCTCATCAGCGACAGCCTGCGCTGCGCCGGAATGCCGGACGGGGACTACGAGCTGGGCGGCCTGCCCATCGTACTCAGCGGCGGCGTGGCCCGCCTGCGGGACGGCACCATCGCCGGCAGCAGCATCAGCGTCTATCACGCGGTGAAAAACGCGGTGCGCTTTGGCATCCCTCTGGAAGCGGCCATTGCCGCCGCCACCAGCGTACCCGCCCGGGCGGCCGGGCTCAGCGGCAGCGTGGGCAGCCTGAAGCCCGGTCTGCGCGCCGACCTGCTGGTGCTGGACGAGAAGCTGTGCCTGAAGCGAATTTTCATTGACGGCAAAGAATATAAGGACTGATTCATAAAATGCCTATTGCAACTCTCAAAGAAAAAGAAACAACCGGCAAATCCATGGGCGGGGCGCTCTCCGGCGCGTCCGCCCTGCTTTTTGCCGGCTGTCTCATCGCCCTGGCGGCCTCCGGTCTCTCGGACACCGCCTCCCTGCTGCTCACCGCGCTGCTGTGCGCGGCGCTGTTCGCCCTGGCCCGGCTGACCCGGGCCACGGTGTTCGCCTTCGCGCCCGCCCTCGCCCTCTGCGCGGCGTGCAGCTATGTGTCCATCCAGCTCTTTTCGCTGGGCACATTCTCCTGGCTCACCGAGAGCGGCACCCCCCTGCACCTGTTCGGCGCGCTGTGGGTGCTGACCCTCTATCTGGCGCTCCACGCCCTCACCGGCAGCGTGCGGGCTTCCGCGCTGGTGGGCGGCGGCATCTGCGCGCTGTTCGGCATCGCCAACTACGCCCTCAACCAGTTCCGGGGCCGTCCCCTGCTGGCAATCGACATCACCAGCATCCGCACCGCCCTGAACGTCACCGAGAGCTACCAGCTGACCCTGACGCCGGTGTTCGCGCTATCCCTGCTCACCGCCCTCGCCGCCGCGGCCATGGGCTACGCGCTGGGGGACGCGCCGCCCAGAAGTCCCCGCTGGCCCAAATGGGCGGCGCGGGGCGCCGCCGCGCTGCTGGCCGGTACATACGTCTATCTGGCGCTGGGCACCTACATGATCACCAACACCGGCATCTTCGTGCTGTGGGACGAGAACCAGTACGCCGAGAGCGCGGTGATGTACTTTGCCATCACCACGGAGAAGCTGTCCGTGGCGGAGCCGGAGGGCTACGGCGAACAGGCGTTGGACGCCATCGCCGAGGAAATCGACGCCGAGACGGAAGCGCCCTCCGCCTCCGATGGGGAGGAGCCCAACATCATTGTGGTGATGAACGAGTCCTTCTCCGACCTTGCCACCGTGGGGGAGTTCGACACCAGCGAGCCCATTGCCCCCTTTGTCAGCTCCCTCACCGAAAACACGGTGAAGGGGCAGGTCTATTCCTCGGTGCTGGGGGGCAACACCGCCAACAGCGAGTACGAGTTCCTCACCGGGGACACCATGGGCTTCGTGCCCACCGGCACCGTGCCTTACCAGCTCTATGTGAACGACGAGACGGACACCCTTGTCTCCGCGCTGGAGGCGCAGGGCTACTCCACCACCGCCATGCACCCCTACCTGTCCAGCGGCTGGAACCGGGTGCGGGTGTACGACCTGTTCGGCTTTGACACCGTGCTGTTCAAGGACGACTTCACCGGGAAAAAGTACCTTCGCAACTACGTCACCGACGAGAGCGACTACGAAAACGTGATCGCCCGGTATGAGGAGAACAAGGACGGGGACGCCCAGTTCATCTTTAACATCACCATGCAAAACCACGGGGGCTACACCTTTGAGGGCTTCACCCCCACCGTGCGTATCACGGGGCACGAGGGGGAATTCCCCCGGGCGGAGCAGTACCTCTCCCTTGTCAACCTCAGCGACGCCGCCACGCGGGAGCTGGTGGAATACTTCGCGGCGGAGGCAGAGCCCACGGTGATTCTCTTTTTCGGCGACCACCAGCCCAAGCTGGAGGAGGAGTTCTACGCGCTGGCGAACACCCAGGAGGAGAGCAGCGCCGTGGCTGAGACCCAGGAGCGCTACGCCACCCCCTTCTTCCTCTGGGCCAACTACGACATTCCCGAGGCGGAGGGACTGGAGCTTTCCATCAACCAGCTCTCCACCCTGCTGATGGACGCGGCGGGACTGGAGACCACCGGCTATCAGCGCTTTCTGGGACAGCTGCGGGAGAACTGGCCTGTCATCAACGCCCAGGGGGCCATGGACGGGGAGGGAAACTGGTACTCCCTCTACGATCCGGCCTTCACCGAAAGCGAAGCGGTGCAGGACTACCGCATCCTGCAATACAATCACCTGTTCGACCCCGGCGGGCTGCGGAGCGACATTTTCGGCCTTGACCCGGAGGGTTAAATGGGAGTATTCTAAGGGTAGAATAGAAAGAAAAAAGGAGACGCCTTATGAAGATCGCAGTCACCTACGACCCGAGCGAGGGTTTGATTTTTCAACATTTCGGACACACGGAATTTTTTAAGCTCTACACGGTGGAAAACGGCGAGATTGTTTCCGATCAGGTCATCAGCGCCGCCGGCGCGGGACATGAGGCGCTGGCCGACTACCTGAAGGGCCTTGGCGCGGACACCCTGATCTGCGGCGGCATCGGCGGCGGCGCGGTCAACGCCCTCACGGCGGCCGGCATCCAAATCTACGGCGGCATCACCGGTCTGCCCGACGCGGCGGTGGAGGCCCTGCTGCGGGGCATCCTTGCCCGCAACAGCGACGCCAACTGCACCCACCACCACGACCACGGCGAGGGCGGCTGCGGCGACCACCACGGCAGCGGCGGCTGCCACTGCCACGGCTAAGATCGGACGGGTTTTTCCCCAGGCGAGGGATAGAATAGGCAAGAGCACTTCCACCATTCCCACCAAGGAGGTATGGTTATGAGCATCAGGATCATCACGGTCAGCCGCGAATTCGGCAGCGGCGGGCGCACCATCGGCAAAGAGGTGGCCGACCGGCTGGGCTGGACCTACTACGACAACGAGCTGGTGAATAAGATCGCCAAGGAGAGCGGGCTGGCCGAGTCCTACATTCTGGAAAGCGGCGAGCACGCCTGCTCCACCAACAGCTTTCTGTTCAACTGGGCCATCAACGCCGAGGCCATGCGCAGCGGCACCATGTCCGTCTCCGACCGGCTGTATGTGGTGCAGCACAACATCATCACCGATCTTGCCAAAACCGGCAGCTGCGTCATCGTGGGCCGCTGCGCGGACTACACCCTGCGGGAGCGGACGGACTGCCTGAACACCTTCTTCCATGCCTCCACCGCCTTCAAGGCCGACCGGATTGTGAACCTCTACGGCGAGACCACCGACGAGCCGGAGAAGCGCCTGAAGGACAAGGACGACCGGCGCCGCGCCTATTACCGGCACTACACCGGGCGGGTGTGGGGACTGGCGGAAAACTACCACATCTCGCTGGACAGCGGCCTGCTGGGCATTGAAACCTGCGTGGACATCGTGGTAAACGCCGCGAAAAGCATCAAGTGACCAAAAAGCAAAGCCCTTTTGGGGCTTTGCTTTTTTTGCGGGGCGTGGTATGCTCTCCCCATGAAAATTGTGCTGAGACCCCATCACGGGGCGTGTATGTTGAATTTTACAGGCCGGGGCTACGACGAGTGCTTCACCGCCGCCCTCTCGGCGCTGATTGCCGCGCTGGAGGCGCAGCCGGAGACGCCGGTGCGCCTTGCGCGTGTCGCGGACGACGTGTGTGCGGCCTGCCCCAATCTATCGGGCGGCAGGTGCGCCGACGGGGAGAAGGTGGGCGCGCTGGACGAGGGCTGGCTCCGGGAGACCGGCCTTTCCGGGGATGAGACGCTGCCTTGGGGCGAGCTGCGCCGGCGCTACGCTGACCGGATGACCGGGGAGGCGCTCCGCCGGGTGTGCGGAGCGTGTCAGTGGCTGGCGCTGTGCACGGAGATCACGGAAGCGAGGACGAGGGAATGAGGGCGCGGCGCTCATCATCTTTGTCACCCCATTTCTCTTTGCTCGTGCAAAGAGAAACCGGGTGACGCCTGAA
>CAZCDJ010000092.1:0-2202 GCA_964497655.1 uncultured Oscillospiraceae bacterium
CCGGCTTTGGCGATCGCCGCAAGGAGATGCTCCAGGACATCGCCATCCTCACCGGCGGCCAGGTCATTTCCACCGATCTGGGCATGGAGCTGAAGGACGCCAACGTGACCATGCTGGGCCGTGCCCGTCAGGTCAAGATCAGCAAGGAAAACACCATCATCGTGGACGGCGCCGGCTCCTCTGAGGATATCCATGACCGCGTGGCCCAGATTAACAACCAGATCGCCGCCACCACCAGTGACTACGACCGGGAGAAGCTGCAGGAGCGTCTTGCCAAGCTCAGCGGCGGCGTAGCCGTTATCAAGGTGGGCGCTGCCACCGAGACCGAGATGAAGGAGAAGAAGCTCCGCATCGAGGACGCGCTGAACGCAACCCGCGCAGCCGTAGAGGAAGGCATCGTCGCCGGCGGCGGCACCGCCTATGTGCAGGCCGGCAAGGCCGTGGAGAAGCTGGCCCGTACCCTCAGCGGAGACGAAAAGACCGGCGCGTCCATTGTTGCCAAGGCTCTGGTGGCCCCCGTGTGCCAGATCGCTGCCAACGCAGGCGTGGAGGGTGCTGTGGTGCTGGAGAAGGTCTCCTCCTCCAAGAGCAACTCCTTCGGCTATGACGCGCTGGGCGACAAGTACGGCGATATGATTCAGATGGGCATTGTGGACCCCACCAAGGTGTGCCGCAGCGCCATCGAGAACGCCGCCTCTGTCAGCGCCATCGTGCTCACCACCGAGTCTCTGGTGGCTGACAAGCCGGAACCCGCCGCCCCCGCCGCTCCCGCCCCCGACATGGGCGGCATGTATTAAAAACACTCGGAGGGGGACACGCGTGTCCCCCTTCCGAACCTCCCCTCCGCCTCGCACGGCGAGGCGTTTGCGCCCAGCGGGCGCAAGATAAGGTGTCCGGGTCGGGCAAAGCTCGACCCGGACATTCATCTATCTTGGCGGGCGAAGCCCCACCCGGACATTTTCTTTCACCGAACGGCTTTGCCGGACGGTGTTTTTTTGTTGCTGTGCCGGGCATCAGGCGGAAAATGTTGGGTGGTTATTGCCGAAAAAGAGGGAATGGGTTTGGGAAATGTGCGAAGGCGGGAAGTTGTTGACAATCGGAGACTTGTGTTGTATGATACGTTTGATATATTTGGCACATACCTCTAAAGGAGGACATATAGAATGAAACGCAACACAAGGGTCGGCATCGTCACCTCCGGCGGCGATTGTCAGGGATTGAACGCCGCCATTCGCGGCGTGGGCAAGGCTCTGTTCCAGTATGTAGATAATGTGGAGCTGTTCGGTATGTACGACGGCTACCGGGGACTGATCGAGGGCGACTACAAATTCATGGAGCCCAAGGATTTTTCCGGTATTCTCACCGAGGGCGGCACCATTTTGGGCACCTCCCGCCAGCGCTACATACCCGGCAAGGCCATCGTGGACGACGATGGGAACGATTTGATGCCCGCCATGCTGAACACCTATAACAAGCTGAATCTGGACTGCCTGGTGGTGATGGGCGGCAACGGCACCCAAAAGAGCGCCAAGCTCCTCAGCGACGCCGGCATGAACATTGTCACCCTGCCCAAGACCATCGACAACGACATTTGGGGCACGGACACCACCTTCGGCTTCCAGAGCGCGGTGGACATCGCCACCAACGTGATCGACTACATCCATTCCACCGCCTCCTCCCACGGGCGCGTGTTCGTGGTGGAGCTGATGGGCCGGGATGCCGGCTGGCTGACCCTGCACGCGGGCATTGCCTCCGGCGCGGACATTGTTCTGATTCCGGAGATTCCCTACGACATCAACAAGATTGCCTCCGCCATTGACTACCGCAAGCGGCACGGCCGCAACTATACCATTCTGGCGGTGGCTGAGGGCGCCGTGTCCGTTACCGACGTGGTGATGAGCGAGGAGGAGCGGCGCAAGGCCAAGGAGGCCATGAAGCACTCCACCATCTCCTACCGCATTGCCAGCGAGCTGGAGGAGATGACCGGCAAGGAGACCCGCGTCACCGTGCCCGGACACTACCAGAGAGGCGGCCCTCCCTGTCCCTACGACCGTGTGCTGGCCACCCAGTTCGGCACCGCCGCCGCCAAGCTCATTGTGGAGAAGAAGTACAACTACATGGTTGGCATTCAAAACGGCGAGATCGTGTCCGTGCCCTTGGAGGACGCCGTGCCCGCGCAGAAGCAGCTTCACATATGCGTTA
>CAZCDJ010000092.1:2212-7992 GCA_964497655.1 uncultured Oscillospiraceae bacterium
CTGCCCCTACGACCGGGTGCTGGCCACCCAGTTCGGCACCGCCGCGGCGGAGCTGATCGCGCTGCACCAGTATGGCCGCATGGTGGCCATCCAGAACGGCGAGATCGTCTCCATCCCCCTGGAGGACGCCGCCAGCCGCACCAAGTTCCTGCCGGTGGATCATCCTCTGATCCAGACCGCCCGGGACGTGGGCATCTTCTTCGGCGACTAAAACAAGTAAAGGGGGGATTTTCAATCCCCCCTTTAGACCCCCCCTCGCCTCGCACGGCGAGACGTTTGCGCCCAATGGGCGCAAGAGATGGTATCAGGGTCGGGCAAAGCCCGACCCTGATGCTTTTTGTGCGCGTGAATATGATAAATCAGGGTCGGGCAAAGCCCGGCCCTGATTTTTCATATTTATTCGTAGGGGCCAATGTGAGCATCGGCCCGGGGTCACAGGCATTCGCATTCGGCAAGAGCAGAGCCCTTGCCCTACGGAGTCGGCGCGGGGCGTTACGCCAGATTGTCGGTGGCGTACATGATGGCGGTGAGGGCGATGACGGGGGCGGTCTCGCAGCGAAGGATACGCTCGCCCATGGAGCACAGCGTAAAGCCCACGCCCCGGGCCATGGCCGCCTCGGCCTGGGTGAAGCCGCCCTCCGGACCGGTAATCACGGCGGCGGTGCGGAAGCTGCCCGCGCTCTCAATGGCGGCGCGCAGGCTCAGCCTGTCGTCGCCGGTCTCATACATGAAAAGCCGGGCGTCCCGCTTCATAGCGGCGTCCAGCATCTCCACATAGCTGCCGATGAAGCGCACGGTGGGGATGATGCCCCTGCCGCTCTGCTTGGCGGCGGACTCGGCGATGCGCTGGAAGCGCTCCATCTTGCCGTCAATGGCGGTGGCCTTGGGGCGGGCCACGCAGCGCTCGCAGTCGAAGAACACAATCTCTCCCGCGCCGGCTTCCGTGCACTTTTGCACAATCAGGTCGGCCCGCTCGCCCTTGGGCAGCCCCGCGAACACGGTCACGTCCACGCTGGGCTCCGCCTTGCAGGGCTGCACCTCCACAATCTCGGCCTCGGCCTCGTCCTCATCAGAGCGCACCAGCCGGCACATATAGTCCTTGCCCTTGCCGTCGCAGACGACGACCTTCTCGCCCGGCTTCATACGCAGCACCCGTATATGCTCCGCGTCCTGTCCGCGGATGATGGCGGTGCCACCGGAAAGGTTGGTGCCCGCCACAAAAAATCTGGCCATAATATCCCTCCGACATACAGATCTGTGCCAATTATCGCACACTTTTCACACCAATGCAAGGGCGGCATACACTGGTGTGAAAGGATATCCGCCGGGAAAGGGATGGGAAGGATGGATCAGGACATCAGGTACGGTATGGAGCATTTTGACCGGGTGTGGAGCCGCGTCACCGACACGGAGACCCCGCCGGCGGCCCCGGGCTGGGATGAGCAGGCGGCGCTGCGGGGTTTTATGGACGACGAAGCCCGGGATCGGGCGTTTTATACGGCGCTGGCCGGGCGCTGCCCCGCCGGGGGAAACGCGCTCCGGTGCATGGCGGCCGACGAGCGGGGGCATCTGCGGGAGCTGCAGGTGGAGTATTTTCTGCTCACGGGGGAGAGCTACGCGCCGCCGGAGAGCTGTCCGGTGGTGAACGGGACGCTCTCCGCCATGCGGAAGGCCCATGCGGGGGAGACTGCGGGCAGTGAGGAATACCGCCGTGCCGCATCCCGCACCCCGTCGCCCCGGCTGCGGGCGCTCTACGAGAGCCACGCCGCCGACGAGGCCATGCACGCGGAAAAGCTGCGCGCGTTAATTTTGCGGGCCATGGGATAATTGGGGCTTGACTTTAGCTTTGGTTTCAATTATTATATACGGGCGTCAACTGAATAAAAGTTGTTCGATGCGCCGCGAGGAGATGTCGCGTAGCTGGTCGAGCGCGCACGATTGGAAATCGTGTATACCCCAAAAGGGTATCGAGAGTTCGAATCTCTCCATCTCCGCCAAAAAAGCAAAACGGTATGAATGCCAATGCATTGATACCGTTTTGCTTTTTCTTTTCGATCGGCTATGCTATACTGATGAAAGTAGCGGTAAGAAAAATCTGCATATGAGTTATTTATAATAGGAGGAAAAATGAAAAAGGAGCTAGATGACAAGAAAATTGTAATTCTACCGATCATAGGTGTGATTATTTGCCTATTCGGCATAATTTATGTGCTAATAGTGCAATGGTATACCGGACTATTAACAATTTTACCTGTTATGTTTTTGAACGGAATTCAAATATATTTGTATATGAAGGACCGCAACAAATGAGCATAGTCCTTGAACTCTCAACTGCCGGGAACAGATGAAACGGTTTTGAACAGACGCGGCGCTGCATTTGTTTTCCTTTTAATCCTGTCCCGAAGCAAAGAACGATCACATGATCTGAGGAGGCAGCTATGATCGTATTTTACAGCGGCACCGGCAACAGCCGGTATTGCGCGCGATTTCTGGAGGAGCGTCTGGGTGACGGAATCATTGACGCCTTCCACTTCATCCAAGACGGCGTGGCGGCGGAGCTCTGCTCCCTGCGGCCGTGGGTGTTCGTCTCTCCCACCTACGGCTGGCGTCAGCCCCGCATTTTTGAGGACTTTCTCCGCGCCGGCAGCTTCGGCGGCAGCAGGGAGGCCTACTTCGTCATGACCTGCGGGGACGAGATCGGCAACGCCGGGGTGAAGCTGGAGGCGCTGTGTCGGGAGAAGGGCTTCGTCTATCGGGGCGTTTTGCAGGTGCGGATGCCGGAAAACTATGTGGCCATGTTCCCCGTGCCGGACCGGGCGGAGAGCGCGGACATCATCGCCGCCGCCCGCCCGGTGCTGGAATCCGGGGCGGAGGACATCCTCCGGGGCAGTCCCTTCCCGCCGCCGTCCGTGGGACTGGTGGACAAGCTGAAAACCGCCCTTGTGAACCCCATCTTCTACGCGGTGTGCGTCAAGGCGCGCCGGTTCTATGCCACCGACGCCTGCGTGGGCTGCGGCAAGTGCCAGCGGGAGTGCCCGCTCAGGAATATCCGCCTTGTGGACGGCCGCCCGGTGTGGGGGGAGAACTGCACCCACTGTATGCGCTGCATTTGCCTCTGCCCCGGGGAGGCCATTGAGTACGGGAAAATCAGTCTGGGCAAGCCCCGGTATCAGTGCCCGGACTACGCCCAGCGGGACTGAGCGTGGCGCGGGAGTATATCAGCGCCAACGTCTACTGCCGCCGGGTGTTCGGGTGCAAGGTGTATAAGCTGGCGCTGTCCGCCGCCCGCACCTGTCCCAACCGGGACGGCGCCGTGGGCGTGGGCGGCTGCACCTTCTGCTCCGCCGGCGGCAGCGGGGACTTTGCCGCCTCCGCCCAGCTGCCCCTCCGGAGACAGATCGAGGATGCCAGACGTATTTTGGGCGCCAAGGGCGAGGGGGTGGGCTATCTGGCGTACTTCCAGAGCTTTACCGGCACCTACGGCGACCTGCCCGGGCTGGAGCGGGTCTACACCCAGGCGGCGGAGCGGCCGGACATCGTGGGGCTTTCCATCGCCACCCGCCCGGACTGTCTGGGGCCGGAGGCGCTGGCCATGCTCCGCCGGCTGGCGGCGCGCAAGCCCCTGTGGGTGGAGCTGGGCCTGCAAACGTCAAACGAGGAGACAGCCCGGCGCTGCAACCGCTGCTACCCGCTGCCGGTCTATGAGCGGGCCATGGAGGAGCTGGGGGAGCTGGGCGTCCACCGGATTACCCACATCATTTTCGGACTGCCGGGGGAGAGCCGGGAGGATATGCTGCAAACCGTCCGCTACGCCGGGCCGCGCACCGACGGGGTGAAGCTGCAGCTGCTCCATGTGCTCCGGGGCACGGCGCTGGCGGAGAGCTACCGCCGGGGTGAGTTCCGGGCGCTGGAGCGGGAGGAATACTGTACGCTGGTGGCGGACGCGCTGGAGCTGCTGCCGCCGGATACCGTGGTGCACCGGCTCACCGGCGACGGGCCAAAGCGGGATCTGATCGCGCCCGCGTGGAGCGGGGATAAAAAGCGGGTGCTGGCGGAGCTGAGCCGCACGCTGGGGCAGCGGGGCATCCGTGCCGCCCAGGTGTAAGGGAGGATACCAATGCAGGAGCTGAAGCTGAAACGGGTCTATCGCCACTTCAAGGGCGACTACTATCTCACGGAGGACGTGGCCCGCTCGTCGGAGACCGGCGAGGAATTTGTGCTCTACCGGAAGCTGTACGGGGACGGGGGGCTGTGGCTGCGCCCGCTTTCCATGTTTTTGGAGGAGGTGGACCGGGAAAAGTACCCGGACGCCATGCAGCGCTACCGCTTCCAGCTGATGGACATTGACAGCGTGGCGGGACACTGAGAGAGCAAAAAAGGAGCGACCCAAAGGGTCGCTCCTTTCGCTTGGCGGTCAGAAAATCTGACCGGGCAGCTTTAATTTTTCCTTGGGCGGGAACTGGGCGTCAAACGCCTCCGCCTCCCCCTCGTCCACAAAGTACCCGTCGGGGTCCTTGTAGGTACCCGTGATGCCGGTGAGGAAGCCCTCGTCCAGCTCCCGGATGAGGAAGTAGGGCACCTCCTCGCTGCGGGGCTCCGCCTCGTAATGGATGCCCATGGTGCTGGCCACCACGAAGCCGGCCTCGCCGTAGAAGTCGATGTTGCCGGTGATGGCCAGAGCGTGGGCGCCCATGCTCCGTGCGATCTCCATGGAATGGAGCAGCAGCTTCAGGCCGTAGCCCTGCCGCTTATACTCCGGCGCGATGCTGATGGGGCCGAAGGTCATGATGGGGATGCGCCTGCCGTCGTCCGACAAAATGGCAGAGCGGGCGTACATCACATGGCCCATGATACGGCCGTCCTTTTCCATCACCAGATCCAGCTCCGGCACAAAGTCCGGCCGGTCGCGGTACAGGTGCAGGACATAATGCTCCAGACACCCGGGGCGGTACACGTTCCAAAACGCCTCGCGTGTCAGATTTTCCACCTGACGGTAGTCCTTTTCGGTTTCTCTGCGGATGATAGTATCTGTGCTCAATGTTTTTTCCTCCTAAAATTGTTTGTGGTACAATTTGGGAGGTTTGGGCTGCGCGCCGACCTCCCGGTCAGTTCGCAAGCTCCAAGGAGAAGTTATTCAAACAGCATGGCTCCTGTTATTTGATGTTGGCCGGCGTATGCCGCACTACGGGGCTATTTTACACCGCCGCTCCGTGGGGCGCAAGAGGGTTTTTCCTCTGCCGCGCGATTACAATTGCATTGGCGGCGGCGCTGTCGTATAGTAGAGACAGAAATATTCCAAGGGATAGGAGGAAGCCCATGCTTGAAAATGTGAAGGTGTTTGTTGAGAAGGTGGATGCCGACGCGGCCTTGCGTCGCCGGCTGGACGAGGCGGAGGCGCTGTACCCCGGCAGTCTGGAGATTCGCGAGGCGCTGGTGAGCGCCGTGGTGCTGCCCGTGGCGGAGGAGCTGGGGCTGCCCTTCACGGTGGACGAGCTGCGCGACTACGAGGAGGAGCGGTGGGAGTACAGCCACAGCGACGCGTGCGCGGAGTGTGAGGACGCCGAGGGCAGATACTGGCTCATGGGCCGGGGCTGGGGCGGCGACGAGGGTCGCTTCTGCGGCGATAAAAAGTAGGGACACGAGTTACCGTGTCCCTGCTCTTGGAGCCAAGCCGCCAAAGGCGGCGGATATACAAAGAAAAAGAACCATCCGAAGATGGTTCTTTTTTTGGTGCGCGAGGCGGGAGTTGAACCCGCACGCCCTTGCGAGCACTGGCACCT
>CAZCDJ010000093.1:0-7771 GCA_964497655.1 uncultured Oscillospiraceae bacterium
TTGTCCCGCAGATAGTCGAAGCCCATCTCATTATTGGTGCCGTAGGTGATGTCGGCCTCATAGGCAGCCTTCCGCTCCGCGCCGGTGAGGCCGTGGACAATAAGGCCCACCTCCAGACCCAGGAAGCGGTAGACCTTGCCCATCCAATCACTGTCACGCTTGGCTAGATAGTCGTTCACGGTGACGATGTGCACACCCTCGCCGGTGAGGGCGTTCAGGTAGGCAGGCAGCACGGCCACAAGGGTTTTGCCCTCGCCGGTCTTCATCTCGGCGATGCGCCCCTGATGCAGCACGATGCCGCCGATGATCTGCACCCGGAAGGGCTTCATGCCCAGCACGCGCCACGCGGCCTCCCGGGCGGTGGCGA
Organism: uncultured Oscillospiraceae bacterium; assembly: GCA_964497655.1. Lineage (GTDB taxonomy): Bacteria > Bacillota > Clostridia > Oscillospirales > Oscillospiraceae > Scatomorpha. The sequence continues at coordinate 368 of CAZCDJ010000093.1, forward strand.
AGGCCTCCGGCAGCAGCGCATCCAGATCTGTGCCCTGCTGATAGCGCTCCTTAAATTCCGCGGTCTTTTCCCGAAGCTGCTCGTCGGTGAGGGCCTGCATCTGGCTCTCCAGCGCCTCCACCTGATCTGCGATGGGGTATATCCTCTTGAGCTCATGGTCGCTATGCGTGCCAAAAAGCTTGGTTAAAAATCCCATAATACGTTCTGCCTTTCCGTCTTTCATGTGCCGGTGACAATTTGACACCTTAATATACCACATAATTGTGAACAAAAAAAGAGAAAAAAGTATTGTGCTTCGGAAATAGCATTTGAACATTACCGCGCTATGATGTAGAATAGAATTTAGTATGCGAATGTGCGGCAGGGAGGGACGGCGTTTGGAGCACGCGGCACGGGACAGGCGGCTATGGATCTTTTTCAGCTGGCTGCTGGGTGGCTGGCTGAAGCGAAAATTCAATTTCACACCCGAGCGCGTGGAGGTTGCCGGCCCTTATCTGGTGCTTTTGAACCACGCCACCGACTGGGACCCGCTGCTGGCCTCCCAGTCATTCCGAAAAAACCAGATGTACTATGTGGCCAGCGAGCACATTTTTCGCTGGGGCCTCGTGTGGCGCGTCATCAACTGGATTCTGCACCCCATCCCCCGGCTGAAGGGCACCACCGCGTCGGACACGGTGCTGGCCGTGGTGCGGCGGCTGAAGAAGGGCGGGAACGTGGCCATCTTCGCCGAGGGCAACCGCTGCTGGGACGGGCGCACCGGAGAGATTTCGCCCTCCACCGCCAAGCTTGCCCGTATGTGCGGGGCCACCCTGATCACCTACCGCTTCACCGGCGGCTACTTCACCTCCCCCCGCTGGGCGGGGGCCTCTTTGCGCCGGGGCAAAATGACCGGACGGGCCGTGGGCGTCTACTCCCATGAGGAGCTGCGCGCCATGACGGCGGAGCAGGTGGGTGCCTTGATCCGCCGGGATCTTTTTGAGGACGCCTACGCCACGCAGCGGGCGGAGCCGGTGGCCTATCGAGGCAAGGCGCTTGCCGAGGGGCTGGAGCAGATGCTCTGCCTCTGCCCCGTATGCGGCAAAATCGGTACCCTCGCCTCAAGGAACGACACCCTTCGCTGCGCCCACTGCGGCCTTACCGTTACCTACGACGAATACGGCTTTCTCTCCGGAGAGGGGCTGCCCTTCCACTGCATCCCCGACTGGGATGCGTGGCAGACCGGCGAGCTGCGGCGCATAGCGGACGAGGCGGGAAGCGACGTGGTGTTCTCCGACGAGGGCGCCGCCCTCACCGCCGTACTGGAGGGACACAAAAGCCGTCTGCTGGGCACGGGGGAGCTCTCCCTGCGCGCCGGGGCGCTCTGCTGCGCCGGGCGGGAATTTCCTCTGGACGAGATCAGCGGCATGGGGCTATACGGCCCGCTGGGCATGAGCTTTACCTGCGGCGGCGGTCACTACGACATCCGCCTCAGCCCCGGCAAATGTCTGCGAAAATACAATACTACATATAATTACCTGCGCGAGAAGGCGCATACAGGGAAGGATACCGTAAGATGCTGAGAGTTGGATTTGACAACGACAAATATGTAAAGCTGCAGTCCCAGCGCATTCGTGACCGCATCGCCCAGTTTGGCGGAAAGCTGTATCTGGAGTTCGGCGGCAAGCTGTTCGACGACTACCACGCCTCCCGGGTGCTGCCGGGCTTTGAGCCGGACAGCAAGGTGCGGATGCTGCTGGAGATGAAGGACGAGGCCGAAATCATCATCGTCATCTCCGCCGAGGACATTGAGCGGAATAAGCGCCGGGGCGACCTGGGCATCACCTACGACGACGACACCCTGCGCCTGATTGACGCGTTCAAGGCCATCGGGCTCTTTGTGGGCAGTGTATCCATCACCCACTACCGGGGCCAGCACACCGCCGACCTGTTCCGGCAGCGGCTGGAGGCGCTGGACGTGAAGGTGTACCTTCAGCACTGGATTCCCGATTATCCCGCCAACCTGACCCTCATTGTCTCCGACGACGGCTTTGGCAAAAACGACTACATCGAGACCTCCCGCCGTCTGGTGGTGGTGACGGCCCCCGGCCCGGGCAGCGGCAAGATGGCCACCTGCCTCAGCCAGCTCTACCACGACCACAAGCGGGGCGTGGAGGCGGGCTACGCCAAGTTTGAGACCTTCCCCATCTGGAATCTGCCCCTGCGGCATCCGGTGAACCTGGCCTACGAGGCCGCCACCGCCGATCTGGACGACGTGAACATGATTGACCCCTTCCATCTGGAGGCCTACGGCGAGATGACCGTGAACTACAACCGGGACGTGGAGATTTTTCCCCTGCTGAACGCCATGTTCCAGCGCATCTACGGCGTGTCCCCCTACAAAAGCCCCACGGACATGGGTGTGAACATGGTGGGCTTTTGCATCACAGACGATGAGGCCTGCCGAATGGCCTCCATGCAGGAGATTGTCCGCCGGTATTACAGCGCCCTCTGCTCCCACCGGCAGGGTCTCTCCTCCGCCGAGGAGGTGGGCAAGATTGAGCTGCTCATGAACCAGCTGGGCCTCACCACCGACGACCGTCCCGTGGTGAACGCAGCTCTCACCAGAGCCGAGGAAACCGCCGCCCCCGCCGTGGCCATGGAGCTGCCGGACGGCGTGATCGTCACCGGCAAGACCTCCTCCCTGCTGGGCGCCAGCAGCGCCTGCCTCTTAAACGCCCTGAAGGCTATGGGCGGCATCTCCCCCGATGTGACCCTGATCTCCCCGGAGATCATTGAACCGATACAGCATTTGAAGGTAGAGCACATGGGCAACCGGAACCCCCGGCTGCACATGGACGAGATTCTGATTGCCCTCAGCATCTGCGCGGTGAGCGACGCCAACGCGGAGAGGGCCATGGATCAACTGTCCAGGCTTGCCGGCTGCGAGGCGCACTCCAGTGTGCTGCTCTCCCGGGTGGACGAGAACGTGTTCCAGAAGCTGGGCATGAACCTCACCTGCGAGCCCAAATACCAAACCAAAAAGCTGTATCACGGATAAAAAGAAAAGGACAAAATGACTGAGAAACACTCTACAACCCTCTGGACCAAGGACTTTACCATCATCACGCTGGGCACCGTGGTGTCCATGCTGGGCAACGCCGTCAGCGGCTTCGCCATCAGCCTGCTGGTGCTGGATTACACCGGCAGCACCTTCCTCTACGCCCTGTACATGGTGGCCTACAACCTGCCCAAGATCGTCATGCCCCTGATTGCGGGGCCGTATCTGGACAGCTTTTCCCGGAAAAAGACCATCTACACCCTGGACTTCATCTCCGCCGGACTATACGCCGGAATTTACATTCTGCTTTCAAGGGGGCTTTTCAGCTATGGCCCCTTCCTTTTGCTGTGCGTGCTCATCGGCTCCATTGACAGCATCTACGAGGTGGCCTACGACAGCTTTTATCCCCTGCTGGTCAGCGAGGGAAACTTCACCAAGGCCTACTCCATCTCCAGCCTCATCTATCCCCTCGCCGCCATCATGGTGCCCGTGGCCTCCTACGTCTACGACACCGTGGGTCTCTCCCCCCTGTTCGCCTTCAACGCCGTGAGCTTCCTTATCGCCGCCATCTTTGAAACCCAGATCAAGGCTCAGGAAACCCACACCGGCTCCTCCCCCAAGAGGGCCAGCCTCAGCTACCTGAAGTCCGAGCTGAAGGGCGGGCTGGACTACATCCGGGGCGAGAAGGGTCTGCTGGTCATCACCGCTTACTTCTTCTTCACCATGATGCTGGGCAGCGCCAGCGGTACGCTGTGGCTGCCCCACTTCAAGGGGCTGGGCGGCAGCGGCGTGCAGCTCTACACCTTCGTCATGGGCGCAAATGTGCTGGGCCGGCTGGTGGGTGGAATGTTCCACTACCGCTTCCACTACAAGACGGAGACAAAATTCGCCGTGGCGCTGATCGTCTATGTGTCCATCACCTTCCTGGAGGGCAGCTTCGTGTTCACGCCGCCGGTGTGTATGCTCATCATGTGCTTTATCTCCGGCTGTCTCGCGGTGAACTCCTTCAACATCCGCATCGCCGCCACCCAGAGCTATGTGCCGGACTCCTTCCGCGCACGCTTTAACGGCACCTTCCTCATGCTCACCACCCTGGGCAGTATGCTGGGCAACCTGAGCGCCGGCATATTGGGCGAGTTTTTGCCCACCCAGTACATCATCGCCGGCACTCAGGTGCTGAACCTGGTCGCGATTTTCGCCATCATCTGGCCAGGTCGGGAGTATGTGAAGCAAATCTACAACCGGGAAGTGTGAGCTGCCCGGTAAAATAAACTTGCAGAAAGGACTGGTCTCGTATGAAACAGCTTCTCATCGGCAACGGAGCCGTGGCCAGGGGTGTTTATGAAGCGGGCTGCCGTTTCGTAAGCTCCTATCCCGGTACCCCGTCCACGGAGATCACAGAGGAGGCCGCGGCCTACAAGGACGCAATGCACGTGGAATGGGCCACCAACGAAAAGGTGGCGCTGGAGGGCGCGCTGGGCGCTTCCCTCGCCGGCGCCCGGGCCTTCACCGCCATGAAGCACGTGGGTCTGAATGTGGCGGCCGACGCCCTTTACACCGGCGCCTACACCGGCGTCAACGGAGGACTTGTCATCACCGTGGCGGATGACATGGGGATGTACTCCTCCCAGGACGAGCAGGATTCCCGCCACCACGCCATCGCCGCCAAGGTGCCCATGCTGGAGCCCTTCGACAGCGAGGACTGCCTCACCTACACCAAGCTGGCCTTTGACCTGAGCGAGGAATACGATACCCCCGTGCTGCTGCGTACCTGCACCCGGGTGGCTCACTCCCAGAGCCTTGTGGAGCTGCACGACCGGGTGGAGCGGGAGCTGAAGCCCTATCAGAAGAACCCCAAGAAGAACGTGATGCTGCCCGCCAATGCCATCCCCCGCCACGCCTTTGTGGAGGAGCGCATGGCGCGTCTCGCCCAGTGGGCGGAGACCGCCCCCATCAACCGGGTGGAGATGGGCGACACAAAGATCGGCTTTATCACCGCCGGCGGCTGCTATGGCTTCCTGCGGGAGGTATTCCCGGATGCCAGCGTGCTGAAGCTGGGCATGGTGAACCCCCTGCCCGTGGAGCTGATCCGCAAATTCCGGGAGAGCGTGGACGAGCTGGTGATCGTGGAGGAGCTGGACCCCATCATCGAAAACCACTGCCGCGTCAACGGCATCCAGGTGGATCACGGCAAGGATCTGTTCGGTCTGCTGGGCGAGCTGAGCCAGACCAAGATCGCCCGCGCCATGGGCCTGCCCGCGAAAGAGAGCCTTACATACCCGGAAAACGTTCCTCCCCGCCCGCCGGTGCTCTGTCCCGGCTGCCCTCACCGCGGCACCTTCTATGTGCTGAGCAAGCTGTGGCTGCGGGTGATGGGCGACATCGGCTGCTACACTCTGGGCGCGCTGCCCCCCCTGTCCGCGCTGGACAGCTGCTTTGACATGGGCTCCTCCGTCACCACCCTCCACGGCTTCAACACCGTGCTGGGCGAGAAGGGACGGCGGGACACCGTGGCCGTCATGGGCGACAGCACCTTCTTCCACAGCGGCCTGCCCGGACTGCTGAACGTGATCTACAACAAGAGCTATTCCACCGTGCTGGTGCTGGATAACTCCATCACCGGCATGACCGGCCACCAGCAGAACCCCTGCAGCGGCTCCACGCTGGAGGGTCAGGCCGTGGAGGGACTCTCCATCGAGAAGATGTGCGAGGGTCTGGGCGTGAAGCGCATCTCCATTGTAGACCCCTACAACCTGAAAAAACTGGAGGAGACCCTGCGCGCGGAGCTTGCCGTGGACGAGGTTTCCGTCATCATCTGCCGCCGCCCCTGCGCTCTGCTGCCCCAGCAGCGGGCACGCCAGACCCATACCATGACCGTGAACACCGACCGCTGCAAGGGCTGCAAGAGCTGCATGAAGATCGGCTGTCCGGCCATCAGCTTCGGCGGCAACCACGCGTCCATCGACCCCACCCTTTGCGTGGGCTGCGCCCTCTGCGCCCAGCTTTGCGCGCCCCGCGCCATCGAGCTTCGGAAGGAGGAGAACTGACATGGGTACAAGTATCATGATTGTGGGTGTAGGCGGACAGGGCACCCTGCTGGCCTCCCGCATTCTGGGCAGCGTATTCACCGCCCGGGGCTTTGACGTGAAGGTATCCGAGGTGCACGGGATGTCCCAGCGAGGCGGCAGCGTGGTCACCTATGTGAAATACGGCGAGCGGGTGTACTCCCCCGTGGTGGACGCCGGCGAAGCCGACTACATTCTCGCCTTTGAGCGGCTGGAGGCCGCCCGCGCCCTGCCCTGCCTGAAAAGGGGCGGTAGGCTCATCGTGAACGACCAGCGCATGGACCCCATGCCCGTCATCACCGGCGCGGCCCGCTACCCGGAGGACATTGTGGCGCAGCTGAAGACGCTGGGCGCAGACGTGACGGCGGTGGACGCCCTTGCGCTGGCCGAGCAGGCCGGCTCCGCCAAAAGCGTGAACGTGGTGCTTCTGGGCGTGCTGTCCACCCTGATGGGGGACATTCCCGACGAGGCCTGGCACGAGGCCATGCGGGAGACCATCAAGCCCGCGCTTCTCCCCATGAACGAAACGGCCTTTGAGCTGGGCCGCGCCGCCGCGAAATGAAGGGCGGCTACCTGACAGAAGTGAATATCAAGTCCGATCTGCCCACAGCGGATCTTGCCGTCCGGCGGGTGACCTATGCCATCCGCAACGGCGCGACTCTGGGGGCCGGGGCCGTGAAGATCATTCACGGCTACGGCTCCACGGGCAAGGGCGGCAAAATCCGCACGGAGACCCGGCGGTATCTGGCCGACCAGAAGCGGAAGGGCCTCATCCGGGATTTCATCCCCGGCGAGCAGTTCTCCATCTTCGACGCCGCCACCCGGGACGCCTTCCTGCTGTGCGACGACCTGCGCCGGGACCACGATCTGGAAAACTCGAATAACGGCGTGACGATTGTTATACTCTAAGCGGGGCCGCCGCCCCCAAGGACGGCGGCCTTTCCGGAAAAACTGCGTTTTGCCATATTGACAGCGGGCGGCGCAGATGGTAATATGTTAAAGTTCGCGGGCGTAGTTCAATGGTAGAACGCCAGCCTTCCAAGCTGGACACGAGGGTTCGATTCCCTTCGCCCGCTCCAAAGGAAACGGTCAGTCTTGCGACTGGCCGTTTTTCTTCTGGCGCGCCACTGCTTTTCGCAGATTTTCCCTGTAAATCGCAGCAAAGCCACTTGACAACCCGGCATACGCAATGTTATCATATCAAGGCTTGCGACGTACTCTTGTACGGCGAGCCGGTTGCTTTCAATATGTGCGCCAGTAGCTCAGCCGGATAGAGCAACTGCCTTCTAAGCAGTAGGCCGG
>CAZCDJ010000094.1:0-7711 GCA_964497655.1 uncultured Oscillospiraceae bacterium
GTCTAAGAGGGGAACGCCTGCGTCCCTCTCTTATTTAGATACTGCGTCCTTCAGGGCCTTGCCGGCCTTGAACTGGGGCACACGGGAGGCGGGGATGGTGACCTCCTCCTTGGTGCGGGGGTTGCGGCCGATGCGCTCGCCGCGCAGCTTCACATCAAAGCTGCCGAAGCCAACCAGAGAGACCTTCTCGCCGGCAACCAGCTCGGCAGTGATGGAATCGAAGGTGGCGTTGATGACTTTCTCGGTGTCCTTTTTGGAAAGGCCGGCCTTTTCGGCGACGGCGGTGATGAGCTCTGCTTTGTTCATTGGTATTCCTCCTGATTTTTTGTATAAGAGTGAATATATAAAGATTTGCCATAAAGGCAAAGCTTTATTCCTTGTATGGGACGATCTCCTTACCCTCCAGCTCGTGCCGGGCCATCTGGTAGATGTCCTCCATCTCCCGCAGGGACAGCTCCGGCAGGGTGCGGCCCATGGCCGCGGCGCCCGCTTCCAGATAGCGGAAGCGGCGGATGAACTTCTCGCAGGCCTTCTGCATGGCGGCCTCCGGGTCGAGCTTGTAGAACCGGGCCACATTCACGGCGGAGAACAGCACGTCCCCCAGCTCCTCCTGGATGTTGGGTAAATCGTCGGCGTTCACGCCCTGCTGCAGCTCATCCACTTCCTCCCGCAGCTTGTCCATGGCGCCGGACACGTCCGGCCAGTCAAAGCCCACCTTGCCGGCCTTGTGCTGGATTTTTTCCGCCCGCCACAGGGAGGGCAGCGCCTTGGGGATTCCGTCCATGGCGGAGGCCACGGTGGTCTGCTCCCGGTCGCTGCGCTTCACGCTCTCCCAGGTGTCCAGCACCTTGTCGGGCGTGTCGGCCTTGGCGGAGGCAAATACATGGGGGTGGCGGTGCACCAGCTTTTGGCAGGCCTCGTTTGCCACGTCGTTGATATCAAAGCTGCCGGCCTCGGCCTCCATCTGGGCGTGGAACAGCACCTGCATCAGCAGGTCGCCCAGCTCCTCCCGAAGGTGGGCGCTGTCGCCCTCCTCGATGGCCTCATAGGTTTCGTAGGCCTCCTCCAGCAGGTTGCGCTTGATGCTCTCGTGGGTCTGCGCCCGATCCCAGGAGCAGCCCCGCTCTGTGCGGAGAAAGGCCATCAGCGCAATGTAGTCTGAAAGGTCATAGCGTTCTTTGCATTGAAAATCTACCATAGTTGTACGTCCTTCGCAAGTAGTTTTTTCAAAAAACCCTTGAAAATACGGGACATTTTCGTTATGTCACCTGATTTTAAGCACTTTTGCGATTTTCTCCCCCTTGGGAATGAGCTTCATGTCTTCCACGGTGACTGCACGGGTGGCGATGATGCACACGGCGTAGACCACCACGGCGATCACGATTGCGCCGCCCATGGCGAGAGCCATGCGTGTCCGGCTTAAGTCTCCGCCGGCGGCGACCAGCTTCGACAGCAGGCCGTAGCTGGCCCAGGCGGCAGCGCCCATGATGAGGGAGCTGATGAGGGGCCGCAGGAACACCTTGCCGTAGCGGGGCTTCACCTCCATGCGCCGATAGATAAAGACGCAGTTCAGCAGGCAGATGACCACATAGCAGGCAATGGTGCCGATGGCCGCGCCCAGAATGTTCACGGAGGGCCTGCCCACCAGCAGCAGATTGGCCGCAATCTTCACAATCCCGCCCACCACCATGGAGACAATGGGCAGCTTTTCATCCCCGTGGGCCTGGAGGATGGCGTTGGTCACCAGCGACAGGCAGACGAAGAAGGAGGCGATGCCCAGCAGCGCCAGAATGGAGGTGCCGATCTCATGGGTGTTGCGGTACAGCACATGGACGATGGGGTAGGCCAGCACGGTGAGGCCCACGCCCATGGGCATGGCGATCACGGTGGAGATACGCATGGAGCTCTCCGCGATGTCGCCGGCCTCGGCGTAGCTGCGCCGGGCCATGGCGGCGGAGATGGCGGGCACCACGGCGATGACCATGGGGGTGATGAAGGCGGCGGGAAGGTTGTAGAGCGTCTGCATGGCGCTGTAAGAGCCGTAGAGCACGTCGCTCAGCTCCTCGCCGATGCCGGGCACGCCGGGGAGCTGCATCTGAATCAGCTTGGTGTCGATGAGGGAGATAAGGCTCATCACGCTGGCGCCCAGTGTAATGGCCACGCCGATCTTCAGGAAGATGCCCAGCGTGGAGCCCACGCTGTCGGGCTTATCGGTGCTGACAGCCATGGCGTCGGCGCTCTTGCCCCGGTATTCCTTCATATAGCTGACAAACATATAGATGAGGGCGGCCAGCGAGCCCGCGGTGACGCCGAAGATGGCGCCGGCGGAGCTGACGGGCAGACTTTTGCCCAGCTTGGTCAGGTACCAGGCCAGAGCAAGACCCACAGCAACCTTTACCAGAACCTCCAGCACCTGCCCCACGGTGGTGGGCTTCATGTTCTCATGCCCCTGAATGTAGCCCCGGAAGGCACTGGTGAGGCACACCAGCACCACGGCGGGGGAGAGGGCGTAGATGCACTGGGATACCTCCGGCTTGCTCACCAGAAGAATGGCCATCTCCGTGGGGAAGAAGAACATCAGCGCGCTGAGCACAAGGCCGAGGATGAACAGCGTCCAGGTGGCCACCCGGAAGATGCGCTTGGCCTGAGCAGGACGTCCCAGGGTGTTGGCCTCGGAGATCATGCGGGAGAGCGCCACGGGCAGACCCGCGGTGGAGATGGTGAGCAGTACGTTATAGACAATGTAGGCGGCCATGAAGTACCCGTAGCCGGTGTCGCCAAGGATGTTCACCAGCGGGATTTTGTAGATGGCGCCCAGGATCTTCATAATCACCACGCCGGCGGCCAGTATGGTCGCGCCGTGGAGGTAGTTCTGCTTTTTGGGTTCTGACATGGTAAGACCCCCCAATCCCGGAATTTTAAGCCGTCTGAATACTTTACACTAATTGTATGAAAAAATCAAGGGAACGATTAGTCGTTCCCTTGATCGTTTGGGTATTTGAAAATTACTTGCTGCGGACGGAGTCGATGTGGGCGGTCAGGTCCAGCATCTTGTTGGAGAAACCCCACTCGTTGTCGTACCAGGCGATCAGCTTGAAGAAGTGATCGTTAAGGCCGATGCCCGCGCGGGCGTCGAAGATGGAGGTGTGGGCGTCGGTGCGGAAGTCGGAGGAGACGACCTCGTCGTCAACATACTCCATAACGCCGGCCATGGGGCCCTCGCAGGCCTTCTTGACCACGGCGCAGATCTCGTCGTAGGTGCAGGCCTTCTCCAGACGGCAGGTCAGGTCCACGATGGACACGTCGGCGCTGGGAATCCGCATGCTCATGCCGGTCAGCTTGCCCTTCAGGGAGGGGATGACCTTGCCGACAGCCTTGGCGGCGCCGGTGGTGGAGGGAATGATGTTGCCGAACACGCTGCGGGAAAGACGCCAGTTCTTCTTGGAGAAGCCATCCACCACGGCCTGGGTGGCGGTGCCGGCGTGGACAGTGGTCATCAGACCCTCAATGATGCCGAACTCGTCGTTCACAACCTTGGCGAGGGGAGCCAGGCAGTTGGTGGTGCAGGAGGCGTTGGAGACAACGCTGATGTCGGAGGTGTACTTGTCCAGGTTCACGCCGCACACGAACATGGGGGTGTCGTCCTTGCTGGGGCCGGAGAGGACAACGACCTTGGCGCCGGCGTCCAGATGGGGCTGCACGGATTCCTTGGTGAGGAAAGCGCCGGTGCACTCCAGAACGTAGTCAACACCCAGCTCGGCCCAGGGGAGCTGAGAGGGGTCGCGGGAATCCAGAAGCTTCACGCGCTTGCCGTTGACGATCAGAGCGGGGTCATTGTTGTCGAACTCAACGGTGCCCTGGAACTGGCCGTGGACGGAATCGTATCTGCAGGCGTAGGCAATCTGCTCGGGGGTCTTGTCGGGGGCGTTGATGGCAACGATGTCAAAATCGTCGCGGACGATGCCGGCGCGGAAGACAAGGCGGCCAATACGGCCAAAACCATTGACGGCTGCTTTAATGCTCATGTTATATTCCTCCAATAAAAGTATGTACTTTTTAAGGCGTTTCTATTTTATAACGTTTTGAGAAAAATATCAATACCTATTTGCAATATTATAAACGTTACATACATTTGTTCGCGTGTTTCCTGATTTTTCTGTGTGACTTGAAACGCTCCGGGCGCATATCATAAACCCGCGGATACAAAATGCCCGCGAGGCTCCGCGCCGGGGCATTTTTATGTTGAGAATGTGGGCGGCGGATGCTATAATAAAGTAATTCGACAAATATCGACGGTGTTCGACATTTGGGGGCGGTATGATGAATAATACGTCTGAGCTTGCGTCGCTTTTTTGCCTGTGCGGGGAGGCGGCCGTGGGCGTTTCCTGCGGAAAAATCGCGTTTATGAACAGCGCTGCCGTGCGTCTGCTGGGGCGGGACTGCACCGGCATGTGCGCCGAGACGCTGCTGCCGGAGCATCTGCTCCACACGCAGGCGGGGCTGTTTGTGTCCTCCGCGCTGGTGTGCGGGAAGAAGGCCACGGTGGCGTCAACCGTGTATGACAAGGTTCGGGTCTTTCTTCTACGGGTGGAGCCGGAGCGGGAGGAAGGTGTCTCGGTCTCCTCTGTCACCACGGCCATTCGTATGGCGCTTGCCAATATGCGTCTGGCCACGGATCGCATGGAGCTTTGCACCGATGCCTATCACGACGATGACATCGCCGGCTGCCTGAAGGTGCTGGAGCACAACTATCACCAGCTTTGCCGGCTGCTGCTGAACGTTTCGGTGGCGGACGCGGCCCGTCGGGGCGAGCTGCCGCTGGCCCCCTGCGCCACGGACGTGACACTGCTGTGCCGCAGCCTCACCGAGGCGGCGGCGGAATTCGCGCCGGAGGGCGTGTGCATCGACTTTGAGGATAACGGGTGCAGCTGCATGGCCGACGTGGATCGGGAGCTGGTGGAGCAGATGCTGCTGAACCTGCTGTGCAACAGCCTGCAGCATATGGGAGAGCGGGGGGCGATCCGCGTCGGCGTGTCCGCCCGGGACGGGAAATATGTGGTCATTGGCGTGGACGACAACGGCGAAGGAATCCCCGCCGGCGCGCTGCCCAATATGTTCGACCGGTGGACGGGGCCTGTGGAGCTTGCCGGCGGCGTCGTGGGTGCGGGCACGGGACTTGCCGTGGTGAAGGCCGTGGTGGAGCGCCATGGAGGCAGTGTGGTGGTGGAGAGCCGGGAGGGAAAGGGAACCCAGGTGCGTGTTTCCCTGCCCATCGTGTGCGGCGGCGAGACGGCGCGCTTTCGCAACACGGAAACGCCCTATGAGCTGAGCGGCCTTGAAAATGTGCTTACCTATCTGTCCACCTGGCTGCCCTCCAAGTACTACGGCCCCGAATTCAACGACTGAGGAGAAACACAATGCGTCTGGATAAATATCTGAAGGTTTCCCGGCTGATCAAACGCCGCACGGTGGCGAACGACGCCTGCGACGGGGGAAGGGTGTCCCTGAACGGCAAAACCGCCAAGGCCTCTGCGGAGGTAAAGGCCGGCGATGTGATCGAGGTGGGCTTCGGCGCCCGGCAGCTCCGGGTAAAGGTGCTTTCCGTGGACGAGCGGGCGGCCAAGTCTGACGCCCCCGCCATGTATCAGGAACTCATATGAGAAAAGCTCCCGCCGCGAAAACGTGGCGGGAGCTTTTCAGACTGTCAATAAACCTCGTAGAGTTTCGTCGCCGCAGCGGCGAAATAAGGTCAAATCCCGTTTTCCGCCGCGGCGCGTACGTGGCGAAAAACACCGCTCGCGGAGCGTGCGTCGACTTGTCCGCTGTAAGCGGACAACTTAAGGCGCGAAGCGTAGCGCGACCCCTTTTGTCAAAGAAGTCCCGTGGGACTTCTTTGACAAACTCAAAAAGCTCCCACCGCGAAAACGCGGCGGGAGCTTTTTACGATGTGGCGGCATGGCTGGACAGACCATGACCAGCAACATTTTTCGGACGAAATGGCGGTTAAGGCTTGAATTGCCGCCTGAATGTGTTATATTTGTGTCATGTACCGCGAAATAACGTATCCATAAGGAGGAGACCAGATGGTAATCATTTATAAGTCCAACACGGGCTACACGGAGCAGTATGCGAAGCTTCTGAGCCGCGAGCTGGATATTCCCGCTTACAGCGCCGAGAGCATCCCCGCCTGCCACTACGGGCAGGACGTGATCTTCATGGGCTGGGTAATGGCCGGCAAGATCATGGGATACGGCAGCGTGGTGAAGAAGTGCCGCGTGTGCGCCGTGGTGGGTGTGGGCATGGGCCCGGATCTGCCGGAGCTGGTGCCCGGCTTCCGCAAGGCCATGCACCTGACCAACGGCATGGCGGTGTTTTATCTCCAGGGCGGCTTTGACCTGAGCAGGCTGAAAGGCCCCTTCAAGCTCATCATGCAGGTGAAGAACAAGGAGATCGCGGCCCGGCTCACCATGAAGAGCCAGCGCACCAGCGCGGAGGACGCCACCCTCGCCATGACCCGGGGCGAGCATAGCTGCGTCTGCCCGGAAAACCTTTCCAAGATCGTCGCCTGGTATCGGAGCAGATAAGCGCGACGGGAGATAAAGAACATCCGCCGACACCATGTGTCGGCGGATGCTCTTTATATAAAGGTCACTCGAGGATATACTTGCGGATGCCCTCGCCCAGCAGGGCGGGGTCTGCGGTCATGGTCACGGTGAAACGGACGTTGGCGGTGGCGGAGAATTTTTTCAGCCAATCAAGAAACTCCGTTACCTGATCCTCGGTGCTGGCGTTGAACATTTTATGGAAGTTATCAATGAAGATATGAGAGATGTCATAATCTCCGGCAAAAAGACCGCTGATGAAGCCCTTCATGAAGTCGAAAGAGCCGATGTCGTACTCGCCGGCATGGATAAGACGGGCCTTGTGGGGAATGTCGTAGGTGAGGTTGCGTTCCTTCTCAATACAAACGACGTTGCCGTGCTCCTCCTCCACTGCCTTGCTGACAAGCTCTACCAGGCGCTTGGTCTTTCCGCTGCCTTTCAGGCCTACGATTACCTTGACCATATTTGGACCACTCCTTTATTGTGTAGTAAGGGGCTATATCAATAGCTTACCATTTTGCGGGGACAAGTTCAACAAAAAGAATGAAAATTCAAATATTGTTTATGATTGCGCGCCGGGCTTTCCCAGCAGGCGGAACATGTTCTTCTTATAGGCCTCCACGCCCGGCTGGTCAAAGGGGTTCACGCCGGACATATAGCCGGAAATGGCGCAGGCCATCTCAAAGAAGGTCACCAGCTCCGCGAAGCCCTGCTCATCCCGCGCGGGGGCGGTGATGCCGAGACAAGGCACGCCGCCGCCGATGTGGGCGGCCTTCACGGCCTCCTGGGCCACGCGGCACACATCGCCCAGATCCCGGCCTGCCAGATAATTCAGTCCGTCCGGGTCGCCCATGCCGAAGGGGATGGGGAAGGCATTGCGGCTGTGCTCAAAGGACACCACGGACTCCATCAGCTTGCGCGGGCCATCCTGTATGTATTGGCCCATGGAGTGCAGATCGACGGTGAACTCAAGGGAGGCGGGGAAGATGCCGATGCCGTTCTTGCCCTCGCTCTCGCCGTAGAGCTGCTTCCACCACTCGGCCATAAAGCGGAAGGAGGGCTCGTAGCAGGCCAGCATCTCAACGGCGCGGCCGTTGGCGTACAGGTGC
>CAZCDJ010000095.1:0-7398 GCA_964497655.1 uncultured Oscillospiraceae bacterium
TGAGGGTCCACCCGTTCCCATTCCGAACACGGAAGTTAAGCTCACCTGTGCCGACAATACTTGTCTGGTAACGGACCGGGAAGATAGGTCAATGCCAACACAAAGAGACACAGCCTTTTGGCTGTGTCTCTTTGCATATTACCCACTTCGCGCCCGTCCGACACGTTTTGACAAAGACGCCGCCGTCGGGTATAATAGACAACGGCTGTACGGTTATCTCCCATAACCGCCCTGCGGGCCATCGGTAACGGCTGACATATTCAATAACTGAGAAAGGACGTGGATTGGTGAAGCCCTTTCGCGAACTGCTATTTGAGGAAATAGGGGAGCCTTACCGTTTTCGGGTCGGGATGAGAATGATTAAAACGGTGATCGCGGTGTTTATCTGCTCGATCATCGGTTGGCTCCGCGGCGAATCACCCTTTTTTGCAATGATTGCCGCCGTGCTTTGTATGCAGACCTCCACAGAGAAGGCCCTGGTGGCCTCCATTAACCGCACCGTGGGCACGCTGATTGGCGGCGCTCTGGGCGTGGCCCTGCTTTGGGCGGAGACGCTGGTGCACCTGCAGCATCATATGCCACTCTATTATCTGGCGGTGTCCGTGGCGCTGATTCCCATTATCAGCATTGCCGTGGCCATTCGCAGACCCTCCGCCGCCGCCTTCTCCTGCGTGGTGTTTCTGTCCACCATGGTGCAGCACGTGGGCGACGCGGTGCCCTATGCCTACGCGCTGAACCGTATGCTGGATACGATGGTGGGCATTGTGGTGTCCCTGTTGGTGAATTTGATCCTTCCCGCGCCCAACGCGCCCCCCGAGTGCGCGTGCCCACCTCCCGGGCCTGAGGGCAATCAGGAAAAGCAATAAGCTAAGCCGGCGCGTTTGCGCCGGCTTTTGCCGGTTTTATGGGGCTGCCTTCCTGTCAGGGGAAGGGTACGAAGCCGGTGGTGGAATTGGCGGGGTAGCCCACGTCCCAGTCCCTGCCGCCGCAGTCGGGGCAGGCGTAGCTTGCGTCCTTGAGCAGCCGCACGTATTCCTCCGCCCGCATGATGTACACGTTGGTTTTTTCCATATGCCCGCAGTTTGGGCAGAGCACCAGATAGTTGGCGAAGGAGTCATATTCCCCCCGCCGCCGGGCGTCCCATTCCTCCCGGGTGAGAAGGCGGGGCACGATGTTACGGTTTACCAGCATTTTGTCCCCTCCTTACAAAACGTGCTCGATTTTGCGGCTGTCGTAGTGCTTCCACAGGAAGGGCAGCACCACGCCCCGCATCAGCTTCATGTCCAGATTAAAGTACCACACGGCAAAGAGCGCCGCCACCAGCGCGGCAAGCGCGCCCAAAAGCTTCAGCATCCATTTCATCCTCTTACCACCCCTCGCTGTCGTCGTAGTCCACCAGAGTCGGATCCAGAGGCTCCTCCTGCATCACGGTGAACATATAGTCGTTTACCACCTTGCGGGCGTCCGCCGGGGACACCGTGCGGTAGTCCATCAGCGCGTGGGGCATCCAGCAGATGTGGAATTCCTCGCCGAATTTGCGGAATTCCTCCTCCAGCAGCCCCTGACAGCCGGCCATGCCCTTGCAGCCGATGTCGTCGTACATGAGAATCATGTCGCAGTTGAACTTTCGCGCAGTCTCAAACACCTGCAGAATGTGCCGGTTTCCGCCCACGGTGTGGGTACGCATGGGGGAACGGGCGTGGAGCTCCGCCACGTCGCTGAGCATGGTCTCCCGGTCGGAGGTGTCCACCATGCTGTGCCCGGTGAGGGAGTCCATGTTGATGATGACGTGCACGCCCCAGCAGTTGTAGAGCCAGTTGGGCGCGTCGCCGTAATAGGTGCTGCCGCAGGACCAGGCCACCGCCCGGTGGCGGGTGTTGGGGAAGCAGTCCTCCTGATTTTCCACGGATTTGTAGAACAGCTTCATCAGCGCCCGGTTGGCCCCCGCGAAGTATTTGTTGGCGCCCACCTGATAGAAGCAAATGCGGAAATAGCCCTGCACGGTGCCGTTCAGGGCCCCGTAGGGGGTGCGGGCGTAGATGTCCCACCGTTCCAGCTCGCCCCGGTTGAACTCGTTCAGCGCCTCCATGCTCCGGGCGAAGGCGTCGTAATCAAAGGACTGCCCGGTCTGCTCCTCCAGGAAGGCGATGGCGGACTTCACCTCGTGGACGCTCAGCTCCTTGGTGGTGGGGTCGTCGTACATGAGGGGGGTCACAAAGGCGTGCACCGCCTTCTGCCCGTTGTTGGACAGGGCGCGGAACATGGCGGCGTTATCCATCATGTTGGCGTCGCAGGGGTTGTTGGTGCTGAGCCAGCAGTCGCCGATGTCCGGGTACTCCCCCTCCACCGCCACGCCCACCTCGGTAAGGGGCAGGGTGCACAGATCCTGGGGGATGCCGCAGCTTACGGACTGATCCACATACCAGGCGCCCAGCTGCTTCATGAGGATGGGGAGCATAAAGGCGCATTGGGTGTTGATATTCATGGAGTAGTAGCCGTGGAAGCCGTTCATGATGTGCCGGGGCAGGGTGTAGTCAAAGGCGATGGTCTTGTGGGTGTACTCGTTTTCGCCCAGGTGCCGGTCGGCCCGGATGGCCGTCCACATGGCGTCGATGGAATCGCTGACCATGGCGTCGATGGCGTGCAGGTCGCCCCGGAGCGCGCTGCCCCGGTCGCCCAGCGTCCACTCGTCCACCATGTGGGGTGTCACCAGATAGGCGGAGAGCCAGCGGTAGTTCCAAAATGCCCGGGCCATGCGAACCGGGTCACGCAGCACGAAGCCCGCCATCTTGCCCCAGGTGAGCAGCCACCAGCCGAAGGCCACGGCGCTGTCCTCCACGCCCTTCCACTCCCGGTGGGCGAAAATGTTGGTCTTGGGGATGAACAGCTCGCCCATGGCGGGCTTGGCCGGCTTGCCCTTCAAAAAGGAGCGCAGCGTGGGATATTTTTCCCGGAATTTCGTTTTTCCCATGTCAGTTTCCCTCCCGTCCGCTCTGGATGCGCTTGATCTCCAGCGACTCGATAAACGCCTGGAACCGGGTGCGGAGCTGACCGGTGGCGGCGTTGGAGTAGTCCCGCTCAATCTGGCACACGCTGAGAGCTTGGGGCACGCCGAAGCCCTGCCCCAGCCAGTGGGCGTCCTGCGCCCGCTCGTAGCCCCAGTATTCGCAGAACTTCATGCTCTCGATGATGATGCCCTCCGCGCCGTATTCCAGCGCCTTGTCGTAGAGGTAGCGCTTGCGTCCGGCGATGTTCTCCGCGCCCATGGAGCGGGGGCACTGGTTGCTCCACAGGTAGTGCCGGGCGATGGCCCGCAGGGGGCTCTCCCCGGGCAGCGGCACAATCTCCTCCCGGCCGGGCAGGGAGCCGAAGCAATACCGATCCGCCACCACAAAGCCGCCGCATTGCTCCAGCGTCCTGGTGAAGTCCGGGTCGTCAATCTCCGCGCCGGTGAGCATCACCCGGGCCCGGTACCAGGGCTTGGGGTCCGGCTCCCGAAGGCGGATTTCCTCCAGCGTCTCCACCAAGGCGGGCAGAATCAGATCCTTGGGGCAGGTCTCCGACACCAGCTGGAGCACATGGAACTCGTAGCCGGTGATGGGCGGGTTGGCCTGCTTTCGCAGGTCGCCCAGCTCCGTGATGATGCGGCAGACCTGGTTGTGCTGGTGGATGGCGGTGAGCAGCGCCTGATCGGAAAAGTCCACGCCGTAGACCCGCTGCAGCGGCTCAATCACCTTGGCGATAAGCTGCCGCTGGTAATAGCCCTCGTGCCACTCGCTGCGGTTGATGGGCATATCCAGACTGGAGACAAAGAATTTGTCTCCGGGAATCAGCTTGCAGTAGTCAAAATAGTTTTCCATGCGGCTCATGGTGGCGCAGCATTCCTGACCCATCAGCGCGGCGAGGAAGTTGTAGCCGCCCTCAAAGGCCCGCTCCAAAATGCTCTTGGAGTAAGGACAGCTCCGGTTCGTCATGTAATAGGTGGCCATGTCCTGACTGGTGCACCGAGGCGCGCGCAGCCGCACGCCGAAGCAGCCGGGCACATCCAGCAGTACCTCGGGAATGTGCGAGCAGTTGTAGCCCAGCGCCAGTCTGCCCAGGGCGCAGGCCTCCTTCACCAGAGCGTTGTTGCACTCCTGCAGCAGATTTTCAAACTGGATCAAATGCTTCAGATCTCTCAATCGGCTCCCCCCTCTTTCATTGTGCGATTCCCTGTGGTCAAATCAGAATCTGATTGACCGAGTGAGCATTCCGCCGAAAATTCCCCCCGGATACGGCGGAGGTTTGCACAGCATTACTATATTATAACTGCACAAAAAATGTCAACCACAAAACGTGAAAATTGTGACAATATCAGAAAATACCTTTGGGCCTTATGAGATAACCGCATATGGTGTTGAAAAATCCACGCCCTGCCTGTATAATAAACGGGTAAGCGGCAGGAGAGCCAGGTGCGCGCACCTGAATGACGATTTGATTGTGAGGCAGCGCATGGACGACAAGACTGACCGCCGTGTGCGGAAAACCAAAAAGCAGCTTCGGCAGGCGCTCACGGCCCTGATGATGGAAAAGAGCGTCAGCGAGATCACCGTGCGGGAGATCGCGGAGCTGGCGGATGTGAACCGGGGCACCTTCTATGCCCACTATAAGGACGTGTCCGATCTTCTGAGTCAGCTGGAGGAGAATGTGTTTCGCCGGCTGGATGAGATCAGCGTCATTGACAACAGCGACAACTGGGATGTCACTACCGTGACCTACCTTACGGACATCATGACCCTCTGCGGCGACAACGCGGATATTTACCGGGCGCTGATTTGCCGCAACAACGATCTGGAGTTTCAGCAGCGGCTGTTTGAGGTGCTGAAGGGCCAGTATATGCGGGGCTTCCTGCACCGCTATTGCACCGCCGACGCGGGGACGCTGGATTTTTACTGCTCCTTCATTGTGTCGGGGATGCTGTCCATCACCAAGGACTGGATGAACAACGGCCTGCGGCAGACGCCCCGGCAGATGGCCGTGCTGGGCGCGGAATTTATCCTGCGGGGCGCGCAGATATTGCGATAACGAAAAAGGAACTGCCCGGGCAATGGCCCGGGCAGCTTTTAGACGGTCAAAAAACCTCGTAGAGTTTCGCCGCCGCAGCGGCGAAATAGAGTCAAATCCCGTTTTCCGCCGCGGCGTGTACGTGGCGGAAAACACCGCTCGCGGAGCGTGCGTCGACTTGTCCGCTGTAAGCGGACAACTTAAGGCGCGAAGCGTAGCGCGACCCCTTTGTCAAAGAAGTCCAAGGACTTCTTTGACAGTTAAAAAACTGCCCGGGCGAAAAGCCCGGGCTTCTTTGCGTCCGTGGGGGATCAGGCGAAGAACTTGCTGTGGATGGCCTGCACGGCCTGATCGGCGTAGGCCTTGTCGATGAGCACGCTCACCTTGATCTCGCTGGTGGAGATCATCTGTATGTTGATCTTGGCGTCATACAGCGCCTCAAACATCAGCGCGGCGATGCCGCTGGCGCTCATCATGCCCGCGCCCACAATGCTCACCTTGCTCACATTGGTGTCCACGCTCACATGGTCAAAGCCAAGGCTGTCCTGCAGCTCCCGCAGCGCCTCCGCCGCCCGCTCCGCGTCGTCCAGCGGCACGGTGAAGGAGATGTCGTTGGTGTTGTTGCGCCCGTAGGACTGGAGAATAATATCCACGTTGATTTTGGCGCGGGACATGGTGTTGAACACCCGAAACGCCACGCCGGGTTCGTCGGGCACGCCCACCACCGCGATGCGGGCCACGTTATTGTCCTTTGCGATGCCGCTTATCTTCATTTCTTCCACTTTTCTCACGACCTCCTTGACTTTTGTTCCGGGTTTTCGCACATAGCTTGAAAGTACCTCGATTACCACGCCGTAGCGCTTTGCCAGCTCCACGCTGCGGTTCATCAGAACCTGCGCGCCCAGAGAGGCCAGCTCCAGCATCTCGTCATAGGTGATTTCGTCCAACTTTCTGGCATCCGCCACCTTGCGGGGATCGGCGGTGTAGACGCCCTCCACATCGGTGAAGATCTGGCATCTGTCCGCGTGGAGCACCGCGGCGATGGCCACGGCGGTGGTATCGCTGCCGCCCCGGCCCAGGGTGGTGATGTCCTCGTTCCGGTCGGTGCCCTGAAAGCCCGCCACGATGACAATACGCCGTTTGTCCAGCTCCGCCCGGATGCGCTCGGTGCTCACCCGCTGAATGCGGGCCGCGCCAAAGGCGGTGTTGGTCTCCAGTCCCACCTGCCAGCCGGTGAGGGACACCACCGGGAGACCCATGGCCTCCAGCGCCATGGCCATCAGCGCCACGCTCTGCTGCTCGCCGGTGGAGAGCAGCGCGTCCATCTCCCGCTTGGAGGGACGGGGGTTGATCTCCCTGGCCTTTTGGATCAGGTCGTCCGTGGTGTCGCCCTGGGCGGAAAGCACCACCACCACGTCGTTGTCATTGATGTAGGTATCCGCGATAATTCCCGCCACACGGCGGACCTTTTCGGCGTCGGCCACGGAGCTGCCGCCGAATTTTTGCACAATCAGCATTGTTTATCCTCTCCCGGCGGGCCGTGTTTTGCGTGCGGCCCGCGCTCCATTCTATGCGTTAGTCGTAGATCCTGTAAACCGCGGCAAGGGGCATTGCGGCGGTGCGTTTTTTCAGCTCCGCGCCGGTCATGTAGTCGGTGACAAAGGCGTATTCCCCGGCGGGCGCCGACGCCGCGCTGAGGAAGCGGGCGCTGCCGAAGGCCGCGCCGATCTCGCCCAGGGGCGCGCTGGTTCGCACCAGAAAGCGGCTGTGCAGCTCATCCGGGTCGGTGACGTAGCCCGGCTCCGACGGCCACCAGCCCAGATAGGAGCGGGTGGAGGGGTCGCGCACGCAGTCGATAATGTCCCCGCACACGGCGCTGGCCGTGGGCAGAGCCCCCGCGCCGGGGCCGAAGAACAGGGCCTCGCCCACCGCGTCCCCCTTCACGCTCACGCCGTTCATCACGCCGTCCACGCCGGAGAGCTGGCAGCCCTTGCTCACCAGATGGGGCTCCACAAAGGCGCACACCTGGTTGGGGCCTGTCCGCACCGCCCGGCCCAGCAGCTTGATCTTGTAGCCCATCAGCCGGGCATACTCAATGTCAATGGAGGCGATTTTGCTGATGCCCGTGGTTTTGATCTGGCTGGGGGCCACGTTCTTGCCGAAGCACAGGTCCGCCAGAATGCAGATTTTCCGCCCCGCGTCAATGCCCTCCACGTCGGCGGTGGGGTCCGCCTCCGCATAGCCCTTCTCCTGAGCCTCCCGCAGCGCCTGCTCAAAGCTCTTGCCGAAGGTGATCATCTCGGTGAGGATGTAGTTGGTGGTGCCGTTCAAAATGCCCGCCACCGCGCTGAACTC
>CAZCDJ010000096.1:0-7236 GCA_964497655.1 uncultured Oscillospiraceae bacterium
AGTCCGGCGTGCTGGGCGTCAGCGGCGTCAGCAGCGACTTCCGGGATCTGGACAACGCCGCCGACGAGGGCAACGACCGCGCCCGTCTCGCTCTCGACCTGTTCGATTACTCCGTTGCCAAGACCGTGGGCGGCTATGTGGCCGCCATGAACGGCGTGGACGGCATCATCTTCACCGCCGGCGTAGGCGAGAACAGCGCCTCCACCCGGGCAAACATCGTGAAGTATCTGGGCTATCTGGGCTGCACACTGGACGACGCCGCCAACAAGAAGCGGGGCGAGGAGATCTTCATCTCCACCGCCGACAGCCGCGTGAAGCTGATGGTCATCCCCACCAACGAAGAGCTGGTGATTGCCCGGGACACTCGGGACATTGTCAGCGGCAAGTAAGCAGAAAACGCATAAGCGCGCCCACCGGAATAACCGGCGGGCGCGCTTTTTCATGCGCCCAGAGCGGCGCAGATCTCTTTCGCGTTATCCATGTTGGCGTACATCTCCGGAATGAAGCGCTCGTCGAAGGTGGTGGCGGCGAGCTGAACGGTGATCCCCTCCCGGGAGTAGTAGAAGTACACGCCACGGCCCTCATCCACGCTCTCGGTCTGGAACCATCTGCCCCCGTCCGGCTCTGTGGTCACGGTGATGCTTGGCGTGAAGTCCGTAATCATGTAGTCATCGAAGTACGCCGGGGCGCTCTCGCCCTGATACACGGTCACATAATATTTTCCCCGGGATGTTCCCTCCTCGCCGGGCATGGTAAAGCCGATGCACCACCGATTCTGGGATTGGGAAAAGCCCTCCGGCACCGCGGCGCTGTCATAAAACAGGGCCGCCAGCGTCTCCGCCTTGGGTTCCGCTGCCTCGCTGCCGGTGTAGGTGCAGCGCCACCAGACGCCGTTCACCTCCAGATACACGCCGGTGGATACGCCGCCCTCCGCCAGCTTCACCCGGGTGTAGGGGTACTGCGCCCCGTGATATTCGATGCGCCCGTCCTCAGTGATGGGGGCGCTGCCCTGGGTCTGAAGGTCAATCCGGTCGCCGGACTGGTTTACATAAGATATATCACTGCCCCGCAGCTCCTCCTCCATACCCTTGGGCGCGGAAATCCAGTCAAATCCACGCAGCAGCTCCGGTAGAAGCGCCTCGGCGGTGGGCGCGGGCGTTTCCGTGGCCAGTGGCGGCGGTGTGACGGTGGGCGCGGGCGCAGCCGTGCCGCAGCCTGAGAGCAAAAGGAGCAGTGCCAGCGCAAAAACAAGCGTTTTTCTCATGGTTTTCCCTCCTGTTGTTAAAAAGCCTTACGTCTGCTGTGACGCAAGGCTTTTCCTTATGTTCCTGATTCCTCCGGCAGCTTGGTCACATCAATCCAGGCAAGGGCGTTTGAATACTTCCACAGCTCGTCAAGGGTGAGCTCGATGGCGCTTGCTCCGCTGCCCACGGCGGGGAACACGGTGGTGAAGCGCTTCAGGCTCTCGTCCAGATACACGTCCACGCCCTCGTTGATGCCGAAGGGGCACACGCCGCCCACCGGGTGGCCCACCAGCTCCAAAACTTCCTCCGGCGTGGGCATCTTGGCCTTGTAGCCGAAATAGCCCTTGAACCTGTGGTTGTCGATGCGGGCGTCGCCGGCGGCCAGAATGAGGATGCAGCCCCCCTCCGGCTTCTTGAAGGACAGAGTTTTCGCAATCCGCGCGCCCTCCACGCCCAGCGCCTGCGCCGCCAGCTCCACGGTGGCGCTGGACACGTCGAACTCAATTACCCGCTCCTCCATCCCGAACTGTCGGAAATACGCTCTCCCTTTTTCAATGGACATTCTATTCAGATCCTTTCGGTTTGATACTTCATTATCGGCAGAAGGACTCCAAAAGATTCAAGGTGCCGTCGCCCTGGGCCATGGCAAGGCTCTCCACAAAGAGCACATCGTCAATCTCGTAGGACTCCACAAAGGCCCGCAGCTTCATGGCGGTATAGGTGCGGTAGTCCACCACATAGACCTTGTGGTAGTTCTGGGTGAGGAAGGGCGCGAAGGGGTTGCCGAAGGAATCCTTCACCACCACACAGTTGGGCGCGTCCGGCAGATCGTCGTTGGTGATGACGGTGAGTGGGTGGTCACCCCCAAGAAACACCATATATTTGGAGTTGTCCGCAGATTTGGACATATCCGTGAGCACCGGCCAGGGGAAGGTCTTGCCGTCGGTGCCGGTGATCTTCATGGTCAGATTTCCCGGCGGGTCGTAGGCCAGCACGTCGTCCAGACGCAGCTTGCTGCTCTGGTTACAATTATAGTAATAGCTGCCCTTGAAGGTGCCCTGCTCCAGCGGGGTGAAGGAGTCCAGCTCCGCCGCCTCAAACCCGGCCACGGCGCACAACTGCTGATAGCCGTAGTAGGCGCCCAGCGCCGTCCAGTGGTGGTCGGTGCGGAAGTACAGGTACTCGCTGTTGTGCTCCACAAGGGTATTGAAGATGTTCACCTTCTGCACCGTGTCATTCATATTGGAGAACATATATTTGATGGTGGCCCCCTGATCGGAGCACTTGATCTGCTCCATGTAGTCCGAGGACACCAGCACGCCCACACTGGTGGGGATAAGCACGTCGAACACCCGCACGCCCTTCTCCGCCATGGCCTCCGAGAAGGTGTTCATAAGGGCGATGTGCCGGTCGCTGCCGCTCTGGGAAAAGCCGTAGTAGGCGAAGGCGGCGTCGCCGATCTGAAGGACATTGCCGAAGATCACCTCGGCCTCCCCGTCGTCCCCCAGTCCGCCCCAGTGCTCCACCGACTGCTCCGGCGGCGAGGTCTCCACCACCTCCGGCGTGGGCTGGGGGGTGGCCTCCGGCGTGGGAGAGGGGGCGGGAGTGCCGGTGGGCGTGGGCGTGGCGGCAGGCCTTTCGGTCACGGTGGGGATGGCGTCCGCCTGCCCAAGCTGGCCGTAGATGGTCACGTCGGAGATGCCGTGAAGCTCGTTCATCCGGGACGCGGCGGCAAGCCACGTCTCCCGGCCGGGGAAGGTGTCGCTGAACCAGGAGGAGATATCGTCGAACCACGACCCGGACAGCAGCGCGCTCACTGAAAAATCCGGGAAGGCGGCAAGACTGCGCTTCTCGCTCTCGGACTCCGTGGGGCGAAGGGGAATGATGAAGGCCACCACGGTGAGGGCAAACAGCACCGCAAAGAACGGCGTGGCAAGGCGCGTCAGCCGCCGCGACCGCTCCCGCTTCTCCCGCCGGGTGGGTGGGGAGACGGCGGTATTTACTTGTTCATTGATCTCTGGCATGGCTTACCTCAAAATCGGAAATAGATGAAGGGATTGTAGCTGTCCCCCACCAGCGACGCGGTGGAGAGCAGCAGCAGCGCCACGGGAATCACGGCGTAAAGCACCGTCTGCCACAGACGCTGCCCGGCGGGGCTGCGTCCCGCCCGGCGACTGATGCGCGCTCCCAGCGTGCGGATCAGCGGCGTGCTGGCTAACACTGCCGCCAGCAGCAGGAACACGTTGTTTTTCAGGGTGGTCACGGAGGCGAAATCGCTGAGCACGTTGCCGTTGCCGCCGAACAGGCCGGTAAAGACCGTCCAGCCCAGCTTCAAATCCGTAAAGCGGAAGATAATCCAGCCAAAGAACACCACCGCCAGCAGGTACACATGGGAAAACACCCTTGGGATGCGGTCGAACAGGGATTTCAGGAACAGCCGCTCCAGCAAAATGAACAGGAAAAACCAGAGACCCCAGAAAACGAAGTTCCAGCTTGCCCCGTGCCACAATCCCGTGAGCGCCCAGACTACGAACAAGTTAAACACATTCCGTACACCCGAGCAGCGGCGTCCGCCCAGGGGGATATACACATAATCCCGGAAGAAGGTGCCGAGAGAGATGTGCCACCTGCGCCAGAACTCAGTGACCGTGCGGCTCAGGTAGGGATAATCAAAGTTTTCAAGGTAATGCAGACCCAGCATTTTGCCCATGCCGATGGCCATATCGCTATACGCGGAGAAGTCCAGATAGATTTGCAGGGAAAAGGCCAGCACTCCCACCCACAGTCCCAGCGCGGAGGTTGCCGAGAGGGTCTGGAGATTGACGGTGACGGCAGACGCGTCCGACGCGGCCTTGTCCGCCAGCAGCAGGCTGTCCGCCAGCGCGCCGCAGGGGTTGGCCAGCAGAGCCTTCTTGGCAAGGCCGATGCAGAAGCGGGAGATGCCCGGCAGCAGATCGGGACCGGCCTGACGCTCCTCAAACAGCTCGTGGGCCACGGTCTTGTAGCGGACAATGGGGCCGGCGATGCACTGGTGAAACAGCGCCGCGTACAGCAGCACGTTCCAGTAGCTGCTCTGCGCCTCCGCGTCCCCCCGGTACACGTCCACCACATAGGTGAGCAGCTGGAAGGTGTAGAAGGAGATGCCGATGGGCAGGGCGATGCTGCTCACAAAGTCCGGCACCTGTCCGAACAGGGAGCACACAAGGCCGCTGTACTTGAAAAAGCCGATCAGCGCGATGTCAATGCAGCTTGACACCGCCACCCACGCCTTTGCCTCCCGCCGGGAGCCGGAGCGGCCCACCCGCAGAGCGCAGTACCAGCTGGTAAGGGCCATGAACATGAGCAGCAGCACATATTTCGGCTCGCCCCAGGCGTAGAAAATCAGGGAGAAGATCAGCAGGGATGTGTTTTTAGCCTCCCGGCTCCGGCACAGCACATAGGCCAGAAGCGAAAGAGGCAGAAAGGCATATAGAAAAATGAGGCTGGAAAATACCATGTCGAGATTACACCGTTTTCGTCGTATTTTGGGGGGCACAGCCTTGTTATTATATCCCAGAACCACCGCCGGCGCAACAGCAAAAACCCGGAAAGCGACAGCTTTCCGGGTTTTTCACCGGCATTCCGGCTCAGGCATTCAGCTCGTCCGCCGTGATGACGGCGCTTCCCGCCGGGGGCGCGGAGGGAACGTCCCCCGCGTAGGGCTGGGTGGAAACGGAGACGGAAAGCTGAAGCTTCATGGTGTTGTCCACATGGACCTCCATATTCAGGTTCATGCCGCTTTGCGTCGTGGAAAGGCTGCCGCTGTAACGGGTGTCTCCCCCGGTCTCCCGGGAGACAAAGCTCACATTGGCGCTGCCCGTGTCGGACACGGTAAGCGTAATGCTCAGCTCCTTATAGTCGTAAAGATCGTCCTCCGGAAGCTGTCCGTAGGTTAGCAGCTCATAATCCTTCCGGTCAAAGGCGGTGGTATAGCCGCCCGCCGAGGGGGAGAACGCGCCGTCCCCCAGCAGGGAGGCCGCCCGCCGGGCGTATTCCCCGACGCTCTCCCAGGCGAACACGGAGTAGTCCCCGTCCGCATACTCCGCCATAACGGAGTCGTAGAGCCGCGCTCCCACGGTGCCGGAAATATCCAGCGGGGAGAGTGTCAACCCCGTGAGCTCCCGGGCGCTTCCCTCCACATCGGACTTCACCCAGGCGTTCACGTCCCCAGCGCCCAAAATCTCCAGCAGCAGCGGACATTTCAGATAGCTCACGCCCGCGTCGTCGTCCACAATCATGTCAAAGGTGACATTTCGCAATGCGGCGATCTCCTCGGGGGTAAGCCGGGCGGCAAGATCTGTATCCAGCACCTTGCCCGCGACGGCCAGCAGGCCGTACACGTCCAGCACGGCGGTGACGCTCTGGCTCTTGCCGTCGCTGCATACGGTGATGCGCCCCCGCACGTTGGAGGTGGTGTCCCCGTCCAGCGTACTGAAGGCGGTGATAACCGCGCTCACGTCCATCACCGTCTGGAAGCCGCCGATCAGCTTGGCCCGGGTGAGGGCCTTGTTTAGGTAGGTAAAGCTCTTGTCAAGCTCACCAATCAGGGCATTCTGATCCAGCACCACGGCGGTTTGAAAGACGTCGTCCCACATCACGTCGCAGCCCACGGCCTCGGCAAAAAAGCGCACGGGCACATAGGTGCGGCTGTTCTTCACATAGGAGGCGCAGTCCATGGCGACGGAGGTGGTCTTGCCGTCCCGCTCCACGGTGACGGTGCTCTCCCCCACCCGGAAGCTGAGCGTTGTGCCGTTAAGCAGGCACGTCACCGTGCCGTCGTCCAGGTAACTCACCTGCGCGCCCATGGCCTCCATCAGCGTCCGCAGGGGGATCATGGTGCGTCCGTTTTCAAGCTCCGGCTGGGCGTCCGGGAAGGTGATATACGCCCCGTTAAGCATTACGCCCAGACCGCTGCGCGTGCCGCCCAGCTTCTCCCGGGCATCGCCGATCCAGTTTTCCAGCTCCTTCTCATAGTAGTCCCGGTCGTAGATGTCCCACGCCCGCTCATACACCACCATTTCGTCGTACTCCGCCTGGGAGATATCCCAATCCGCGAGCATCTCCTCCCGGGTGGCGTAGCCATAGTCTGCGTACAGCGGAGGCTCGTCCTTCAAAAGCTCCTTCACCCGCTCCGGGTTCTCTGCCTTCCATAGCTCCAGCCATGCGCTGTAATCCAGAAGATCGCTGTCCTCAGCCAGCGCGCCGGGGGTTAGTCCCAGCAGCAGCACCGCGGCCAGCACCAGCGCAAGTATCTTTTTCATCTTCCATCCTCCGCTTCCGTAGATTGATTTGATTTAATTTTACCATAGCGGCGGAAAAATGACAAACATTTCAAAAGCGCCCGAACAGCCGTTCGGGCGCTTACTTTTGTCAGCATCTGCCGTACATCTGCGCGTACATCAGGAGCTTTTCCGCCAGCTTCTCATCCGCCTGTCCGGGCAGAAGCCGCCAGCGCCAGTTGCCCTGAGACGTGCCGGGAATGTTCATCCGGGCGGACGCGCCCAGACCAAGACAGTCCTGCATCTGCATCACGAACAGATCCGCCACGCTGCTCATGCCCCCACGAATCACGCCCCAGGCCTTGCCCTCGGCATTGTTCAGGCCCAGATATCGGGAGGCATAGCAGAGATCCTCCCTGTCCGCGCCCCGAAGCCACTGGGTCAGGGTCTCATTGTCGTGGGTGCCCACATAGCACACGCAGTTGTGCTCATAGGTATGGGGCAGATAGTTGCTGGGCTCCCGGGAATCGAAGGCAAATTCCAGCACCTTCATGCCGGGGAAGCGGGACTCAGTCAGCAGGCTCTTTACCTCCGGCGTCATGAAGCCCAGATCCTCCGCGATGATGGGGGTGCCGGCAAACCAGTCCCGCAGCACGCCCACAAGGCTCATACCAGGGCCCTTTTCCCAGTGTCCCTCCGCGGCGGTCTCCGCGCCATAGGGCACGCTCCAGTAG
>CAZCDJ010000097.1:0-7218 GCA_964497655.1 uncultured Oscillospiraceae bacterium
GACGGAGGCAAAGCGCACATAGGCCACCTCGTCCACGTCCTTCAGCCGGTCCATCACCATCTCGCCGATCTCCACGGTGGAGATCTCCCGTTCCAGACTGGACTGGAGCTCCTGCTCAATATCGTCGGCAATGGCTTCCAGCAAGGCCAGCGGCACGCTGCGCTTCTCGCAGGCCTTCAGCATGGAATTGACCAGCTTATTTTTATCGAAGGTCTGGCGGGAGGCATCCCGCTTGACCACCACCAGCGGCAGACGCTCGATGATCTCATAGGTGGTGAAGCGCTTGCGGCAGTCCAGACACTCCCTGCGGCGGCGGATTGTGGCGCCCTCCTCCGCCGGGCGGGAGTCGATGACCTTGCTTTCGGCATATCCGCAGAACGGACATTTCATAGATTTACCCCCAATCAATATAGTGGGACATGACCTTGTAATTATAACATGAAGGTCAACATATAGCTATACGAAAATTCCACGGCAGAGCGTTTTCCTCTCCCCCGCTTCCTTAATCCAGCGCCTCCACCGCCTCACGCAGCTCCTCCCGGGTGCACAGGGCGGTCAGAACATCCAGCATGGCGGTGCTGGAGAGCTTTTCCGGCAGGGACAGACTCCGCAGCAGCGCCCGCCGCCTGGCTTCCGCCCCCGGCACGCCGCTGAGCCCCAGCGCGTACAAATCCGCCTTGGTAAGCGCGGCGCGCACCGGGCGCTCTCCCCCGTCGGACAACGTGGCCCCGGCCCGGCGCAGCGCCGCAAGCAGCACCTCCGGGCGCATTCCTTCCACCCCCAGCGTCCCCTCCTTCGAGGGGGCGCTTTTGCGTTTTTCCCGGCCGGGAATATCCGGGATATAGGCGTGCTTCAGAAGCGCCGGGTCAATGGCGCCCTTCAGGTGGCTGCGAATCAGGAAGCCCGCGCCGTCGCTGTCCGTGAGAATCACCAAGCCCCGCGCCTCCGCCAGACGGCGCAGCAGCGCCAGCTTCTCCTTATCGTTGAAGATGGCGAAGCCGCAGGTCTCCACCACCACCGCGTCCACAATCTGCAGCAGGGTATTCTTATCGTAGCGGCCCTCCACCACGATGACCTCCTTCACCGAGATCATGCGCTCTCCCCCACGCTGAGGCGGATGAACAGCTCCCGCAGCAGCTCCCCATCGCCTGAAGCGGTGCTTTTCATGGCGTAGTCCGTCTCTACGCACAGCTCCACCGCACGGCGAAGCTGGGGCAGGGTAAAGCCCCGGGCCGCCTTCATCAGCTTATCCGCCACAAAGCCGTATTTAATGCCGCACAGCTCCACCACGAAGTTCGCCCCCAGCTTCCGGTCGATGGCCAGACGGGCGGCATAGAGCCGGCGCATCTGCTGCCCGATCACCGCAAGGGTCTTGATCGGCTCCTCCCCGGTGCTGAGCAGCTCCGCCAGCAGGCGGCAGGCTCCATCAATGTCCTTTTCCGCCAGCCGGTCGGTCATGTCGAACACCTTGGATTCCGGCAGATGGTGGGCATATTTGTCCACGTCCGCCCGGGTAACGGTGTCCCCCGGCACGGCGGCGGAGATCTTCTCGATCTCCGGAATCAGGCCGTTCATCAGGTCGCCGCTGACATAGATCAGCTCCGCAGCCGCCGCGCTGTCCACCACCTTGCCGGCGGCGGCGAAGCGCTTGCGAATCCAGGGCAGCAGCGCCCCCTGCCCCTGAGAGGTGAAATTCACCACGCTGCCGTACTTCTTTGCGGCCTTGATCGTCCGGCGACGCAAATCCGGCTCAAAATCCCCACTCTGGACAAAGGCCAGGGTGGCGAAATCCGGGATATCGGAGAGGATGCTCTCCAGCTGGGGCACATCCTCCTCCCGGCAGCGGTTCAGGTCAAAGCCCCGCACCTCGGTGAGCGTCCGCTCCGACAAAAAGGGCAGGGCGTTCACCGCCTCGGACAGCTCCCGCATGGTCAGCGTCGCGCCGTCCAGCCGGTGATAACCGAAATCGTCGGCCCCGTCGGGGGCGCACAGCGCGCGAATTTCCCCCATGAACTGCTCCAGCAGGTAATCCTCCTGCCCGTAGAGCAGGTAGAGCCGCTGGGGCCCGGTGCTTTTCAGCGCGCGAGCCAGCTCCACATAATTGAGTTTTTCTTCTTTTTTTGCCATATCAGTCTATCCTTATCGTCACGTTTCCGTTTTCGTCGGTGCGGTAGATGGTGATGCCCCGGTCGAAAAGCCGGGTGAGAATCTCCGGCGTGGGGTGGCCGAAGCTGTTGTAGCCCACGGAGAGCACCGCCGTTTCCGGGCGGATGGCGTCCAGCAGCTCCGCCGAGGTGGAGTACCTGCTGCCATGGTGACCCACCACCAGCGCCTCGCAGTCCGGCAGGGCATAGTCGGACACCAGACGCTTCTCCACCGTGGTATTGGAGTCCCCGGTGATGAGGCAGTCCCAGTCCCCCACGCTGCACAGGGCCAGCAGCCCCCGCTCGTTGGCAAGCCCCGCGTCCGTGGGCGGGAACAGGGTAAAGACCGCGTCCCCGGCGGTGAGGGTGGTGAGCTCCGACACATACTCCACCCGGGTGCCCCGCCGCTCCGCCGCCGCGAGAAGCTCCGGCAGAATTCCGTCCGCGTCCCGCACGTCCTCCGGCAGAAGCAGCAGCTCCACATCCATCCGCGCCATCAGCCGCTGTACGCCCCCGGCGTGGTCGGAATGGAGGTGGGTGAGGATGAGCGCGTCCACCCTGCCCCGTCCCCGGCTTTGCAGATAAGCGGCCGCGGTGTCCCCGGCGCTTTCTCCGCCGCAGTCCACCAGCACGGCGCTGCCCTGACTGAGCACGGCCAGACACTGCCCCTGCCCCACGTCCAGCGCCGTGAAGGTGGTGCCCCGGGCGGACAGCGACCCCGCCATCAGCACCGCGCACAGGGCGATCAGGCTGAGGCAGGCGGGCGCCACGGGCCGGAAGGGTTTCTCTCCCCGGCGGAGCCAGGCAATCAGAAAGAGGGCGTACACAAGGAGCAGCCACGCGGCTCCCAGCCGCTCCCCGGTATTCACCACGGCAAAGGGCAGCGCGGAGATTCCCTTGCAAATGAGCGCCACAAATCGGGCTGCCCACCCGGCCAGCCAGCCGGCGGCCTTGCCCAGCGGCAGCCACACAGTCCCCAGCAGCACCGCGCCATAGCCACCCAGGAAGCACAGGGACACCGCCCACAGCGTCAGCAGATTGGTGAGGGGCGACAGGATGGCCACGCCGCCGAAGCGGGCCGCCGTGAGGGGCGCGGTGAACACCACCGCCCCCAGAGAGCTGGCCGCGGAGGCGATGACAAAGGCGCGCAGCCGGTGGCGCTTCCCCTTGGGCGGAGCCTTCCATTTGCCCTCGCACCAGCGGTACACCCGGGGCGACACCAGAATAATGCCGGCCATGGCGGCAAAGGAGAGCTGAAGGCTGGCGCTGCCGATGGCGCAGGGATTCAAAACAAGCAGCGGCGCGGCGGCGGCGCACAGGCTGGTGATCCCGTCCGCCTCCCGGCGGAGGAAGGGCGCCATCATCACCAGAGTGAGCATCACGGCGGCGCGCACCGCGCTGGGGGACACGCCGGTCATCAGCACAAACAGCCACAGCAGCGGAATGCTTACCGCCGCCGACAGCCGCCGACGCTTCAGGCACAGAAAATGAATGCAGCCGTAGAGAAAGGACAGGTGCATCCCGCTCACCGCAGCCACATGGAGGATGCCCGCCCGCTGGAGGGACACATACAGCCCGTCGTCCGCGTACAGCTCCGTCTTGTCCCCGGTCATCAGGCTTTTGAGAAAGCCCTGCATATCCGCCGGGAACACCCGGGCGCACTCACTTTTCACCAGATGCGCCAGCTCCTGCGGAAAATACCGCCATGCCCCCTCCGCCCGGCCGGTGACCGTGGGCGCGGCCTTCAGATAGCCACGCAGGGCAATCCCCCGGGAATACCAGCTGTCCGTGGCCTCCCCGGCGCGAAGTCCGGCGGAGGTAAGCTTTACCGAAGCGGAAACCGTGTCGCCGGGGCGCAGCGGGGGCAGCGTGCCGTCATAATAGCTGAGCTGGGCACGAACGCGGGGCAGACCCTCAGACGTGAGGCGCACGGTGACGGAGGAATAGCCCTCCCCTTGCGTGGGATAGTCCAGCACCCGGGCATCCAGTGTAACGGTCTCCCCGGCAAAGGCCTCCGCCGGGGCGAGAAAAAGCTGCCCGTACAGGCCGTACCAGCCAAAGCCCACAGCGGCGCAGAGGGAGAGCAGCAGCACCCGCAGCTGGGCATTTCCACCCTTGGGAAAACACAGGGCGAGGAGCGCGCACAGGGCGCAGAAGGCCGCAAAAATCCAAAGCCATCCCGCCGGGATGACATAGTGGGCAAGCGCCAGCGCGGCGGCAAAGGCCCCCGTGCCCCAGCACAGCTTACGCACGCCGGGGCTCGTCCGTCAGGCCCAGCAAATAGTCCACCGAGACGCCGTACAGCTCCGCCAGCTTGATGAGCGCCCAGACGGGAATCTCCCGGATGCCCTTCTCATATCTCCAGTAAACGCTGCGGTTTAGCGTCAGATACTCTGCCACCTGCGCGGCAGATTTGTCGCCGTCCACCCGCAAATCCTCAATACGCCGAAAGTACATATCATCACCCGAGATAATGTTACCATTCGGTAACATCCCCCGGATGATGTGTTGCCATACAGCAACGACAGAGTCAAAGGAACAGGCGGCAAAAGCCGCCTGTTCCGGGCTTCACGCCATTTTGTCGTTCATCTTCACGCCGCCCAGCACATGGAAGTGCAGGTGGGGCACGGTTTGACCCGCGTTCTCTCCGCAGTTGGAGATCACCCGGTAGCCATCCTCCTCCATGCCCTCCTGCCGGGCCAGCTTCGCGATAACCTCAAAGCATTTCCCCACCACAGCGCTGTTCTCGGCGGTGATATCCTTCACGCCGGTGGCGATATGGGTCTTGGGAATGACCAGAAAATGCACAGGCGTCTGGGGGTTGATGTCCCGGAAGGCAAAAACGTCCTCATCGTCGTAGAGACAGGTGGAGGGAATCTCCCCCGCCGCGATCTTACAAAAGATGCAATCTGACATGGTGCGCTCTCCTTTCAAATTCGGGTGCTTACTGCTTGTCCGCGCCGATCAGCCCCAGCTTGATGGCCACGAAGTTATCCACCATGGCCAGCGCGTTATCCAGCATCAGGGGGTCCTTGCCGCCGCCCATGGCGCTGTCCGGCTTGCCGCCGCCGCTGCCGCCGCAGATGGCGGTGACCTGACGAATCACATCGCCGGCCTTCACACCCTTGGCCACCGCGTTCTTGCCGCACACCGCCAGGAAGGTGATCTTGCCCTCCTCGCCCACGCTGGCCAGCACGGCCACGGCGTTGGGGCCCTTGTCCCGGATCACGTCGCCCATGCGGCGCAGATCATCGGCGGTGGCGCCGCTGCGTACGGCGGTGAGCACCTTCAGCTCGCCCACCTGCTTGGCGGAGGCCAGATAGCTGTCAATCTCGCCGCTTCTCAGCTTATCCTCCAGCTGCTCCACCCGACGGCGGACATCCCGCAGCTCGGTGATGACGCCCTGAGCCCGGTGCTCCACCTCGCCGGGGGCGGCCTTCAGCGTCTCTGCCACATGGCCGATGAGAGAGAGACTCTCCCGGGCGCGGCGGAGAAACTCTCTGCCGGTTACGGCCTCAATGCGGCGCACGCCGCTGGCCACGGAGAACTCACTGACGATGCCGAAGCTGCCCACCTTGGCGGTGTTGTCCAGATGGGTGCCGCCGCACAGCTCCTTGGACACGTCGCCCATGGTGACCACCCGCACGGTATCGCCGTATTTTTCCCCGAACAGGGCGGTAGCGCCCTGAGCCTTGGCCTGGGCTATGGGCATCTCCCGGATGGAGATGGGGTAGCCGCCCAGAACAGCCTCATTGACCAGCTCCTCCACACACCCGATTTCCTCCGACGTCATGGGGGCAAAATGAGTAAAGTCGAAGCGCAGCCGATCCGGCTCCACCAGAGAGCCGGCCTGATGCACATGCTCGCCCAGCACCTGGGTCAGCGCGCTTTGCAGCAGATGGGTGGCGCTGTGGGCACGCATGATGGCGCTCCGGCGCTCCGCGCAGACCGCGCATTCCACGGTCTCGTCCACGTGCAGCTCCCCGCTTTCCATCTTGCCGTGGTGCAGGTACTTGCCGCCCTTATTCTTGGTCACGTCCGTCACCTTGAACCGGGCCTCGCCCAGCGTGATAACGCCGTGGTCGCCGGTCTGACCGCCCATTTCCGCGTAGAAGGGGGTGGAATCCAGCACGAGAATGCCCTCGTCCCCGGCGCGCATGGCAGCGCACACCTCGCCGCCGCTGACCATGGCAAGAATCTTGCCGGGAGCGGTGAGGGTCTCATAGCCCACAAAGGCGGTGGGGGTGTTGTCCAGCCCCAGATCAAGGCCCTTCCACGCATCGGACAGATCGCCCCGGGCGGCGCGGGCCCGCTCCCGCTGCTCGTTCATCAGCGTCTTGAAGCCCTCGCCATCAATGGTGATGCCGTCGTCGCTGAGGATGTCCTCGGTGAGATCCAGGGGGAAGCCATAGGTGTCGTAGAGCTTGAAGGCGTCCTCGCCGGGGAGGATGGTCTTGCCGTCGGCCTTCAGCTGCGCGGTCAGGTCAGTGAGAATCTTCATGCCCCCGTCGATGGTGCGGGCAAAGCTCTCCTCCTCGGTCTTGATGACGCGGGTGATATAGCTCTGCTTCTCCCGCAGATCCGGGTAGTGACCCTCGTTCTCATGCACAACGGTGTCCACCACCTGATAGAGGAAGGGCTCGTTCACGCCCAGCAGCTTGCCGTGGCGGGCGGCCCGGCGCAGCAGACGGCGCAGCACATAGCCCCGCCCCTCGTTGGAGGGCAGCACCCCGTCGCCGATCATGAACACGGCGGAGCGGATGTGGTCGGTGATGACGCGCAGGGACACGTCGGTCTTGTGGCTCTCCCCGTAATGGGCGCCGGTGATCTCGCTCACCTTATGGGTGATGCTCATCACGGTGTCCACGTCGAACAGGCTGTCCACGCCCTGACAGACGCAGGCCAGCCGCTCCAGTCCCATGCCGGTGTCGATGTTCTTCTGCTTCAGCTCGGTATAGTTGTTGTTGCCGTCGTTGTTGAACTGGGAGAAAACGTTGTTCCAGACCTCCATGTACCGGTCGCAGTCACAGCCCACGGTGCAGCCGGGCTTGCCGCAGCCGTACTGCTCGCCCCG
>CAZCDJ010000098.1:0-7077 GCA_964497655.1 uncultured Oscillospiraceae bacterium
GCTCTCCTTTCTTTACTTTCTTGCGGAAGCCTTCTGCGGGTTGACACGCGCGGAAGCCTTCTGCGGGTTGTGGCTGATACCGGCGGGGCCGTGAGTGACCTTAATGGTCTTGACGGTGCTCTTCAGGTAGACGATGCCACCCTTGGGGCCCGGCACAGCGCCGCGGACTACGATCATGTTCAGTTCGGGATCGACCTTGACCACGTCCAGGTTCTGGACAGTGACCTGATCCACGCCCATGTGACCGGCGCCGATCTTGCCCGGCATAATGCGGGAGGGGTCGGTGCTGGAGTTCATGGAGCCGGCATGACGGTGGACAGGTCCGCCGCCGTGGGTGGTGGGGGTGCGCTGGGCGTGGAAGCGCTTGATTACGCCGGCGTATCCCTTGCCCTTGCTGATGCCGGTAATGTCGACCTTATCGCCCTCGGCGAAAACGTCAGCCTTCAGCGTATCGCCCACGTTCATGGTGGGGGCGCTTTCCAGGCGGAACTCGTGAAGGTGCTTCTTGTAGCCGCTGGCGGCCTTGTCAAGATGGCCCTTCTCGGGCTTGGTGAGCTTTTTCTCCGCTACGTCCTCGTAGCCGAGCTGGACGGAATTGTAGCCTTCCTTTTCAGTCGTCTTCTTCTGAATGACGACACAGGGGCCGGCCTCGATCACGGTGACCGGAACTACCTTTCCCGCCTCATCGAAGATCTGCGTCATGCCGACCTTCTTGCCGATGATGGCTTTTTTCATTGTATTTCCTCCTTCGGTTATTGGTCGGGTCGCATGGTACGCGGCTTAGCCGCGCCCGGAGGCTCCCGACTTGACCCAGCCCGTTCACGCAAGTCACAGGCTATGCGGGTTGCCAACTAAATAATGGGCTGCGCTGCGCGGGGATCTCAGAGCTTGATCTCGATTTCCACACCGGCGGGCAGCTCCAGGCTCATCAGAGCCTCGACGGTCTTCTGGGTGGGATTCATAATGTCGATCAGGCGCTTGTGGGTGCGGCGCTCGAACTGCTCACGGCTGTCCTTATACTTATGGACGGCGCGAAGGATGGTGACGATCTCCTTGTCGGTGGGCAGGGGGATGGGGCCGGAGACCTTGGCGTCCGTGCGCTTGGCGGTCTCGACGATGGTCTCGGCTGCCTTGTCGATGAGCTGATGGTCATAGGCCTTGAGTCTGATGCGGATCATTTTCTTGTTGGATGCTGCCATGTTCTTTCCTCCATTTTCGTACTCGGCGGAGTTTGTCGCCGCCGTTGGTACGGTGAGATATTTTTCCATACACATATCCGTGCGTATCAGGCCTGTCGCGAAAAACAAACCGGCTTTTGGCCGGTGGCTTCCCGTTACAGCGATATACGCGTGCACGAAAAATGTCTCAGCCGCCCGATTTTGCACCGAACACGCGGGCTCGATGCCGGACATACTCCACGAAAGTTACCAGGTTTCCCTGCAATCTCCCGCTTCATCGCATAGTGCTCCCATCCTTAGGACAGGCGCTCTGATAGAATAACAAAGATACCCCTTGCTGTCAAGAGGTATCTTCGTCTTTTTGATAAAATTTTAAAGAAATTTTTCGTGGAACTTGCCAGTGCGAAAAACTCAGCCGCCGCTGGACAAAACAGAGAAGTGCATATAGTCGGCGGTGGTGGTCCAGCCGGTGTAGTTATTGGCCGCGGTGCCGCCGCCCCAGCCCCAGCCGTATTTGGCGAAGGCGTTTACCACGCTGCCGCCGGGACGGATGCAATAGGGGCTGTCGCTGGTCTTATAGCAGAAGGAGCCGGTGAGCGCCGTCCAGGTTTTTGTATTCACATAATAGTTCTCGGTGGGATTGATGTCGATGGCGCAGCCCCAGGAGTGGCGCATGGTATCCGAGAAGCGGGCGCCGCCCAGCGCCTTGATGGGGAAGCGCTCCGGATCGTTGTAGATCGCGTTGAAGATGGCCTTCACCTCGTCTGCCACCATCTTGTTCACCTGAAGGGTTCTGATTTTGGTGGTCTTTTCGCCGCTGTACTCGTTCAGATACCAGGTGGGCACCTCGATGGTGACGATGTAGCTGCCCAGATTGGCCTCGCTGCCGGTGAAGTAGGTCTTATACCCGTCCCCAAACAGGGCCAGCCGCCGCTGATAGTCCGACATGGTGCGGTACTTGAAGGCGAAGGAGTCCCCGGCGTTTGTGAGTCCGCTGCCGCCGGTGGCGGTCTCGATCTCCGTAGCGAAGGACACGCTTTTGCGGGAGTTGGGCCATGCGGTACGCACCACCACAGCCGCCGCCTGACCCCGGGTCAGGGTGGATTCGCCGTGGAACATCCCGTCGGTGTAGCCGTCCAGAATGCCCTTGCCGTAGGCCTGGGTTACCGCGTCCAGATACTTGTTGCTGATGGAGGTGTAGTCCCCGATGCGGGTCTCCGGGGAGGTGAGCTTCACCGCGTTCTCGCCGAACACGTTGAAGCACAGGTTTCGGATCATCACGCTCATCTCATAGCGGGTGATGGGCTTTTCCAGATCCGCGTAGGTCATCTTGATGTCCAGACCCCACAGCACGCCGGCGCTGTCCAGCACCTTCCAGTAGGGGTCCGCCCAGTGGTTCACCGCGCCCGTCATGGGCACCATGTCGGCAATCACCGCCATGAGCTTCATGAATTCGCCCCGCTTCAGGGAGTCCTCCGGGTGGAATTTCCCGTCGGGCTGACCGTCAATGATGCCCAGATTGGCGCATTTCATCACGTCGTCGTAGTACCAGCTGGCTGTGGTCACGTCCGAAAAGGACTTGCCCGAGCCGTATGCGGCCGAGACTCCCGTTCCCAGCAGACCCAGCAGCGTGATTGCCGCCAGCAGCAGGGAAAAACGTCTCAGCAGCCGTCCCCGTCTTTGCATATCTTCTCTCCTTCTCTCTTTGCGATTCTCTCTTTCAGCCCGTCGGAGAGCGCCAGAAGCTCGCGCCCTCCCAGCAGCAGCTCCTCCCCCGCGCCCGTCAGAGCCACGCCCCGACTGTCCCGGAGAAAAAGCACCGCGTCCAGCTCCGTCTCCAGCGCCGCCACGGCGCGGGACACGGTGGAGTGGCTGATATACAGTCTCGCCGCCGCCCGGGAAAAGCTGCCGCTCTCCGCGGCCGCGGCAAAGATTCTCAGGTGTTCCAGCTCCATCCCTTAATAATTAAATGTATGGGGGAGCAGCTCCTTCAGCCGGTAACTCACATACCGGCCACCGGCCTTGGCGCAGAGCACGTCCATATCCGGGGCAAATTCCGCCAGAAACTGGCGGCAGGCCCCGCAGGGCATACAGTAGTCCTTGCTCTCCGCATAGATGGCGATGCGCTTGAAATCCCGGTGTCCCTCGCTGACCGCCTTGCAGGCCGCAGTGCGCTCGGCGCAGATGGTGCTGCCCAGCGCGGCGTTTTCCACGTTGCAGCCGGTGAACACGCTGCCGTCGGCACATTCAATGGCAGCGCCCACCTGAAACCGGGAATAGGGCACATAAGCGTTTTGGGAGACCAGCTCCGCCTTTTCCATCAGCTCTCTGTCTGTCATGCCATACCTCTCCTTAACCGAAATTGATGTTCCACTCCGGGAAATTGAGAAACACGTTGTATTGACTGAGCTTCATGCCGGTGATTACGTTTCTGTGGGTGATGATCTGATGCTTTTCAAAGCAGATGGGGATGATGGGCGCGGTGTCCTGAATGTACTGGAGCATCTGATCGCAGTAGTCCTTGCGGGTGTCGTCTCCGGCAGCCAGATACTGATAGATATACTCCTGATACAGGGGGTCCTCAATGGAGCAGTAGTTCAGATCCCCGTCCTCGGTGAGCAGCCGGGTGAGGCTGAAATCCGCGGTGAGCTTCACCTCGCCGTAGTACAGGTCAAAGTCCCCATCGGCAAGCGCCGTCTGGTAGTCCGTCCAGGACAGCTCCCGCACCGTGACCTTGATGCCGATGGTGCCCAGATCCTCCGCCATCTTCTTGGCGATGTCCGCCTTGCCGGCATTCTCGCTGCACACGATGAGCTTCAGGTCAATCTCCATGGCGATACCGGTGAGCATATATTCCAGCGCGCCGTCCTGGTCGTAGTCCGCCACGCCGCCGTTTTGCAGGATGCGGGAGCACTTCTCCAGATCGTATTTCAGGTTGTCCGCGATTTTGTAGTTATAAAGCGGGCTGTTGGGCGAGATGGGCAGAGCCGCCGGCGCCGCCGCGCTGTTAAGCAGCGTGGTGGCCGCGTACTCCCGATCCACCGCGTACTGCATGGCGTAGCGCAGGGCGGTCTCCCGGAAGAAATCGCTTTTCATGTTCAGGCCGAGATAGTGCATATTGTTGGTGGTGTAATATCTTACCTCGTTGCTGCCGCCGTAGCCCAGGTCGCTGGAGCCGCTGGGGTCATTGAACACCAGATCTATGTAGGAATCCTCATAGGCGGAAATGGTGGTCTCAATGGTAGAATACTCCTTCAGATAAACGGTGTCCACCGGCAAGTGTTGCCAGTCGGGGTAGCCGTCAAAGGCCACAAGGCTCTTTTTATCCTCCGCGAATTTGTAGGGCCCGGTGCCCGCCGGGGTGTCCTCGGCGGCGGAGCCGTACTTGATCACGGGGACGGTAAGCAGGTAGGGAAACAGCTTGTCGGCGATGGAAAGGCTCACCGCGAACTCCGAATCCGAGGAGGCGCTGGCGCCCCACACATAGGAAAAGCGCCCGGTGTATCGGGAGGACTGCATGGCCCGCTGGAGGGAATAGGCCACATCCTTGGCTGTGAGGTTGCTGCCGTCGTGCATCTTAATGGAGGTGTCCACCGTGAAATACCAGTAGGTACCGTCGGTGTCCTTATAATCCGTGATGACGCGGCTGGTCAGATTGTAGTCGTCGTCCACATCAAAGATGTTCTCGTACACCAGCCGGTCCGCCAGCCGGTTGTCCGTGTTGGTGGTGACATAGGGATTGAAGCCGTCGGCGGCCTTGCTGTTCAGGGAAAACACGCTGTCCGCCGCCGCGCCGGCGGCCACGTCCGTGCCCGCCAGATGTCCTTCAATATATTCTCCCTCGCTCTGGGTGGTCTGCGCGCCACAGGCGGAAAGAGCCACCATGGCAGCGCCAAGCAGGGCGCAGATCGTTCGTTTGGTTCGTGAAAGCATTCCGTTCTCCTTTGGCTCAGAGGGTAATGACGGCGCATTGACTGCCCCGCTCCCCGCCCCGCACATAACGGTGGGACCAGTATTTTTCATGGAGGCACATGGTGCACTCCTCGCTGACGGTGATGCACTCCCGGCGCAGCCCCAGCTGGGTAAGCCGCCGGGCGTTGGCCCCGCGCAGCTCCACATGGTACTTGCCGCCCCCGTCCGGGAAAATGAACGCCTCCGCCTCCGCGCCCAGATAGGCGCGCAGAGCCTGCGGCACGTCCCCGTCCGTCTCAAAGCAGCAGCGGCCGATGGACGCGCCGATGGCGGCGTGAATGTCCCCGGGCACGGCGCCCAGAGAGACCATCTTCCCCACCGTGACGCCCAAAATGTCGTCCACGCTGCTGCGCCAGCCGCAGTGCACCGCGGCGATGACGCCGTGGATTTCGTCGCACAACAGCACGGGCACGCAGTCCGCAATGAAGCAAAAGAGGGGCAGCCCCGGCACGTTGGTCACCAGCCCGTCCGCCCCACAGGGGGCGGGGTCCAGAG
Organism: uncultured Oscillospiraceae bacterium; assembly: GCA_964497655.1. Classification (GTDB taxonomy): domain Bacteria; phylum Bacillota; class Clostridia; order Oscillospirales; family Oscillospiraceae; genus Scatomorpha. The sequence continues at coordinate 5,646 of CAZCDJ010000098.1, forward strand.
GGCTCACCCGATCCGCATCCGTCACCACGCGCACGTTGGTGCCGTGCACCTGCTTGGTGTACGCGGCGGAGAAGGGGTCAATCCCCAGCGCCGCGCCCAGCAGACGGTAGTTTTCCAGCACGTTTTCGGCGGGGTCGCCCCGGCCGAAGCTGAGATTCAGGGAGGCAAAGGCCCCGCCGCTCACGCCGCCAGAGCGGGTGGTGAAGGCGTGGCGCGCCCCCAGACCCGGCGCGGTCAGGTAGCGCAGTCCGTTTTCGTTGTGTTCGGTAAAGCTCATGGCTTTCCTCCGTAAGAATTTGCGTGTGGCGAGCGGGCGGGGAAAGATCCTTCGCTGCGCTCAGGATGACATCCCGGGGAAGGGCGGCGGAGCGCGGGCGAACACAGTTCGCCCCTACGGGAAACAGGCGTGTCCGCACACCCCCATGCCGTAAAACACCGGATTTTTCGCCTCAATCGAAGCCGCGGAGGCGAAGCTGTATGAAGATTTCCACCGCACCGTAAAACACAGGATTTTTCGTGCCCGGCAAAACGCGGCGAGCGCCGCTGTATAAGGATACTACAAGCGAGCCTCGTGAAGCCGGACGCGAAAAAGACGTGTTTTACTCGTTCTTCCCGCAGCAGTCCTTGTATTTCATCGGCAGGCCGTTGGGACGAAGCTTGCCGCAGGGGCAGGGGTCATTGCGGCCGGGCTTTTTCACCTTTTTCATGGGCTGACGCTTCACGGAGGCGTCGCCGCCGGCATTTTCCGCCTGATTGCGGGAAACGCTCTTGCGCTCGATCTTCTCCTCCTTGCGGACACGGACGATGAACATACGGCGCACGGTCTCGCTGCGAATGCCGTTGATCATCTCCTCGAACATCTCGAAGCCCTCCTGCTTGTAGGCATCCACGGGCTTGATGTTGCCGTAGCCCCGCAGGCCGATGCCCCGGCGCAGCTCCTGCATGGCGTCCAGATGCTCCATCCAGTACTCATCCACCACGCGGAGCATGACCACACGCTCCAGCTCCCGCATGAGCGGCTTGCCGTCGGGCAGGAGACCCAGCTCCCGTTCCTTCTCATCGTAGACGGCGTTGGCCTTTTGCAGCACCATGGTGGAGAGCGTATCCGGCGTCAGGCGGGCAATCTCCTGGTCGTCGGGACGCAGGTCGCCGGGGCGGAGAAACAGCTTGCCGAAGGGAGCCAGCGTCTCGCTGAGGACGGTGCGGTCGATGTGCTCGGCCCCGCCCATGCCGGCGGCCACGGTGGAGGTGACGTACTCGTCGATCATCTTGCGGATGACCTCGCCCACGTCCTCGCCCCGCAGCACCTTGCGGCGCTCGTCGTAGATCACGTTACGCTGCACGTTCATCACGTCGTCAAATTCCAGCACACTCTTTCGGGTCTGGAAGTTGCGGGACTCCACGGTCTTTTGGGCCTGCTCGATGGCGTTGG
>CAZCDJ010000099.1:0-7048 GCA_964497655.1 uncultured Oscillospiraceae bacterium
GCCGCGACCCGGCCTGCGCCGCGGCGCAGGTCGACCCGCGCCACGGCGCATCGCGAAAACCGTGGCAGGGCAAGAGCAGAGCCCTTGCCCTACGGGGGAACGCGGGGGGATGCGAGGGATGCTATATCTCCAGAATATATGTCCCGGACACGTTGATGACTGTGGTGTCCCCGTAGCTGCGCTCCCGCTCGATGCCCCGGCCGTAATTCATGTGCACATGACCGTGGAGCAGGTACTTGGGATGGTAGCGGTTCATCAGGGACAGAAACGCGGCGAAGCCCCGGTGAGCATTGTCCGGCAGATCGCCGCAGCCCTCCGGCGGCGCGTGGGTCACCACAATGTCCAGCCCCCGGCGCAGGCGGAAGGTCTGGCGGAAAATGCGCCGCTCCATCTCCCGCTCGGTGTACTGGTGGCTGCCCGGGCGGTAGCGGGCGCTGCCGCCGAAGCCCGCGATACGCAGACCCTTGAACTCCACCACCTTGTCCTCGATGCAGTCGCAGCCCTCCGGGGGCGCGGTGTCGTAGGCCTCGTCGTGGTTGCCGTGGACGTAGAACACCGGCGCGTGGCCCATGGTGACCAGAAAGGAGAGGTAGTCGCTTTTCAGGTCGCCGCAGGAGATGATCAGGTCGATGTCGCTGAGCATCCCCCGGCGGTAGTGGTCCCAGTAGGCGGGGTTTTCCGTGTCGGATACGCAGAGAATTTTCACAGCAGCACCCCCTCGTCCTCCGGCGGCAGCGTGTCCCGATAGACGCCCTGCAGCCGCACCATGCGCCGGGCCATGGGCAGAATCTCGTCGAAGCCGGGGATGGCCCCGTCTACGCAGTCGGACAGATAGTCCATGCGAAGAATCTCGTCCATGGGCAGAGGGTCGTCCTCGCTGCACCGCAGCGCGCCGCTCTGGTCCCGCAGGGGCATGGAAAAGGGGCTGAGTCCGCCGCTCTGGATGTCCCGGCGGAGAATCATCGCCAGCTGACGCACGCCGTCTGGCAGGTCGTCGCTGAGCAGCACGTCGATGACGCCGTCCTTCATGCCCCACCAGTAGTTCACCGCGTGGCCGCCCTCGGCAAGCCGCTTGTCGTCCCAGGTGCTGTCCAGCATACTGCGCGCAATGTTCTCGTACAGCCGTCCCCAGTTCCAGACGGGGGAGGCCAGCTGGCTCAGGCTGCCGTCGCGCTCCATGCGGAAGGTGCCGTATTCCAGACCCCTGTTCAGGGACAGAGACACATCCCGGTTGGAGACGATGCGGATTCCCCGGTCAAAGAAGCTTTGCAGATAATCATTCCGCACGCAGCTCCACTCAAGACTGATTCGTACGTCGGGCCGCACCATCCGCGCGCCCAGGGCAAAGGCGTTGATGCTGGCGGGCACGCCGAAGATGGGGTAGCTGCCCACATAGCCGATTCGTCCGTTCTCCGCCATCGCGCCCGCGATGGCGCCGGTAATGAACTTGCCCTCGTACACCCGGGCGTAATAGGTTCGCACGTCCGGGTAGGGCATATCAATGGAGCAGTTGAACATCCTGATGTCCGGGTGCTTTTTCGCGCCCCGCAGCGCCGCGCCGATCAGCGGCGGAGAGGTGGTGAACACCACGTCGGCCCCGTCCCGGGCGGCCTGGGCGATCTGCTCCTCCGCCTCCCGTCCGGGGGTGGGGCAGAAGTAGGCGCGGGTCTGCACATGGTCGCCCAGCACGTCCTGAATATACTCCCGGCCGGCCTCGTGGGCGCGGGTCCAGGGGCTTTCCTTCGGGTCGCCCTCGTGGACGAAGGCCACGTTGAGCCGCCGGGAGGACAGACCGGAGAATAGCTTGGTGAGCACCGGCACCTTCGTGTCCGGCGTGGTGCCGATGATGGACACCGGGTCGGGGCTGCCCGCCAGAAGCACATCCGACTGGAGCTCCGCGATGAAGCGGCTCAGGTCGGCATCGTTCTCCTCCCGCAGCTCGGAGATGTCGTGGTAGCGCAGAAACAGCAGAAACACGTCCGCCACCGACAGGTCACCCAGAAAGACCTGACCCGGCAGCAGCGCGCGGAAGCGGTTGAAGCAGTACAGCACGCCCCGCTTCTGCTCGCTCCAGCGCTCGGCGGTGATGCCCAGAAGCTGAATCAGCTTGGCGTAGCTGCCCGGTCGGGTGAATTGCAGATCATAGGTGTGGGTCAGCTTATAGAAGCTGAGAAATTCGCAGTACAGGGCGTATTCCTCGCTGCCGTCGTCCACGGGCAGAATGCGCTTCACGCTGCCGGGAATGGTGGGGCTGCCGAAGTATTTGAGCACGCTCACCCGCTTGTTGCCCTCGGATACATAGAACCTGCCGTAGTACTCGTAGACCTGGATGGGGGTGTGGATGCCCTCGGAGAGATGGGCGCCGCAAAGGCTGATCCATTTGTTGGCGAATTCCGTGTCCATGCCCAGCAGGGGCATAAAGCCGCAGGAAAAGGAAAACTGCCGCCCGGCGGTTTTGGTACCCACAATCAGGTCGGCGGGAATTTCCATCAGGCCCAGCGAGACCTCGCTGCCGGTGGCTTTGCCCGATAGCACGTCGTCCAGCACGGCTATATAGCCGCTGCTGCCGGACGCGGCGCAGCGCCGGTATTCCCGGGTGGCCTGTCTGTGTGCCTTGTCGTACTCGCTTCGCGCGTCGAAAATGTCCATGATGGCACCTCCGTTCCTTTCCATTATAATCCCCCGACCCGCCCGGGTCAATGCGGCGCTTTCCCCGCGCAAGGATGCGGTGGTTATTTGGGCGGGACTGTGATACAATAGCCGAAACACATGACTTATTTTGCCGCCCAAGAGGAGATTATTATGCTCTTATCCGCTGAACATATCTCAAAAAACTACGGGACGAAGGAGCTGCTCTGCGACGCGGCGCTCTATCTGGGCGAGCGCCAGCGCGTCGGCATCATCGGCATCAACGGCACAGGCAAGTCCACGCTGCTGAAGATTCTGGCGGGGGTGGAGCAGCCGGACGTGGGCACCATCACCCTCCAGCGCAACACCCGCGTGGCCTTCCTCCCCCAGAACCCGGAGATGGACGACTCCCTCACCGTGCTGGAGCAGGTGTTTGCCGGCTTCTCCCCGGAATTTCGGGAGATCAACGAGTATGAGGTGCTGTCCATGCTCACCCGGCTGGGCATCATGGACAGCGGCGCGAGAATCGGCGCCCTCTCCGGCGGACAGCGCAAGCGGGTGGCGCTGGCGGCCACCCTGATCCATCCGGCGGACATCCTCATTCTGGACGAGCCCACCAACCATCTGGACAGCGAGATGGTGCTCTGGCTGGAGGAGCGGCTGCGGGGCTTTGCCGGCGGCCTTGTGATGGTCACTCACGACCGCTACTTTCTGGAGCGTGTGGTCACGGGCATCACCGAGCTGAGTCAGGGCAAGCTGTTTTCCTACGAGGCCAACTACTCCAAATATCTGGAGCTGCGCGCCCAGCGCTACGACATGGCGGTGGCCTCCGAGCGCAAGCGGGAGGCCCTGCTGCGCCGGGAATACCAGTGGATCAGCCGGGGAGCCAGAGCCCGCAGCACCAAGGCCAAGGGCCGCATCGACCGCTACAACGAGCTGTTGGAGCAGCAGGGGCCGAAAACCGATGACAGCGTGCAGATGTCCACCGTGTCCAGCCGTCTGGGGAAGAAGCTCATTGAGCTGCGGGACGTGTCCAAGTCCTTTGACGGCAGAGCCGTATTGCGGGACTTTTCCTACAACATCAAGCGGGACGACCGCGTGGGTGTGGTGGGGAGAAACGGCGCGGGCAAGTCCACGCTGCTGAACATCATCGACGGGGCGCTGACGCCGGACAGCGGCACGGTGGAGCGGGGCTCCACCGTGCGCATCGGCTACTTCACCCAGGAGGGGCGGGAGATCGACCCCGCCGCCCGGGTGTACGATTTCATCAGCGAGATCGCCTCGGAGGTGAGGACGGACGAGGGCACCTTCTCCGCGTCCCAGATGCTGGAGCGCTTCCTCTTTCCCTCGGCGCTGCAATACTCCCCCATCGGCAAGCTCAGCGGCGGGGAGCGCCGCCGGCTGTACCTGCTGAGCATCCTCATCGCCGCGCCTAACATTCTGCTGCTGGACGAGCCCACCAACGATCTGGACATCGAGACCCTCACCATTCTGGAGGACTATCTGGGCTCCTTCCCCGGCGCGGTGATCGCCGTGTCCCATGACCGCTATTTTCTGGATAAGCTGGCGGACGCCATCTTTGAGGTGGGGGAGGGCGGCCGCGTCACCTGCTATAACGGCAACTTCTCGGACTATCTGGAAAAGCGCCCCGCACCGGAGGCGGAGCGCCCGGAAGCAAGGTCTGCCGCCCCCGCCGCCCAGCGGACGGACGCCAGAGCGAAAAAGCTGAAAATGTCCTTCCACGAGCAGCGGGAGTTCGAGACCATCGACGGGGAACTCGCCGCGCTGGAGGAGAGCATCGCCCGGTGCAAACAGGAGAGCGAGCGCTGCGCCAGCGACTATGTGAAGCTGCTGGAGCTGGACGGGGAGCTGGAAAAGCTCAGCGCGGCGCTGGAGGAGAAAACCGAGCGCTGGGTCTATCTCACCGAGCTGGCCGAGCAGATCGCCGCCCAGGGAAAATAAACAAAGCCGTGCCGTCCGGGTCTCCCGGGCGGCACGTTCTATGTGTGTGGGCAGGGCAAAAGAAGAGCCCCGCTGAAAAATCAGCGGGGCAGTGGTGGACGATACAGGACTCGAACCTGTGACCCTCCGCACGTCAAGCGGATGCTCATACCAGCTGAGCTAATCGTCCTTGAAAGCAAGAGTTATTCTAATCGAATAGCGCCTGCTTGTCAAGTCCTAATTTTTCGGGGCTGTTTTGGCGGCGCATTTGGCCATAAACTTTTCCGCGTCCACGAGGAAGCGCTCGTGGGTGCCCTCGCCGATTAAACCGGCCTCGTCATAGGCCCGCACGGCAAACACCACCCGGCGGCGTTCCACTTCGGTGACCTCGCTCTCGGCCCACACGGTCATGCCCAGCGGCGTCGCGGCGCTGTGAGCCACGTCCAGCCGGGTGCCCACGGTGGATTGACCCGGCTCCAGAAACGGCAGCAGGGAGGTGAGGGCGGCTTTTTCAATCAGGGCGATCATGGAGGGGGTGGAAAACACCTCCAGAGAGCCGCTGCCCACGGCGGCGGCGGTCAGCTCCGGGGTCACAAGGCACTCCGCGTGCCCCTTCAGTCCAAGCTCTATCGGCATATTTTTTCTCCTTTCAGACGTTCAGCAGCGCGGCGGCGGCGCTGCCCAGCATGGTGGCTTCCTGGGCGGTGCGGAACACGCAGTGGCGGCCCAGCCGCGCGGCGGTGAATTCCTCCATGCAGCGCTCCAGCGCCGGGCGATATGTAAGGCTTTTTTTGAACAGCGACCCGTCCACGCAGACACAGGCCGGGCGCTCCCGGTGGCTGCCGGCGTCGGTGAGGGTGAGAATGGCGGAGAGATTGCAGCAGGTGCAGCGGGCAGCCCGCTCAAAGACGGCGCGGCACAGCTCCGCGGCCAGCTCCGCGTCGGCCTCGTCCCCAAAGGGGCCGCGTGTCACGCCAGCGGCAAGCGCGTCAGCCTCCGGGGTGGGGAGCTGAGCCAGCGCCAGCAGAGCCTCCGCGCCCCCGGCGGTGAACAGCCCGTCCTCCGCCGCGCCCCGCAGGGTCAGGCGGCAGAGCTCACCGGCGTAGGCACCGGAGCACATTTTCTCGTGGCGGTAGCAGCCCGGGTCCACGGTGGCGGCGTCCAGCGCGGCGTCAAAGTCGCCCCGGGGCAGCCGGTCGAAGGCGCCGGACTCCAGATTGATGAGCATCCGCCCTGTGTACGCCCCGTCCAGCTTGCGGATGGCGGCTGTGCTCAGGTCGCAGCAGGTGTTCAGCCCGGTGCCGGCAATGAGGCCCACAAGGGAGTCGAAGGCGCTGTCGGCAAGCAGAGCCGCCCCGCTGAGGAGCACCGCAGGGGTGTCGTTCAGCAGCACGATGCGGACGCCTTCCGCGCCCCGACGGGCCAGCGCGTCCTTCAGGTCGGCGCAGATGAGCCGGCCCTCAAAGCCGGTGATCTCCACCTGCTTGGTGAGGCGGATGATCCGCCCGTCCCGCTCCGGGGTCTCCTCCGTGGGGTAAGAGAAGCAGAAGCCCACGGTGTCGGTTTTTTCCAGCAGGGGCAGCAGCCGCTCCGCCGTGAGGGCGATAAAGTCCTCCCAGCGCACCGGCGCTTCGCTGCCGGGCATGGGGCTCACCCGCAGCTCGTCAATCACCGGCCCCTCCGGGGTGTAGGTGACCAGAGCCGTGCGGAAGTTGGTGCCGCCCGCGTCAATGACGGCGGCGCTGCGGCCCATGGGCAGCTCGCCGGCGGCGGTCAGGTAGGTGGGAATCATTTTCAGTGAGCTCGTCCGTCCGGCCAGACCCAGCTCCATCTCGCCCAGAAAGGCGGCGGTGACGGACGCGAAGTCCACGCGCTCCGGCTCCATGCCGTGGCGGGCGAGAAACACTCTTGCTTTTTCGCTGTACTCCATAGTGCACCTCAAAAATAAGCCGGCGGCGCGGGCCGCCGGCTATCGTTTGTCTGTTCTTTTATTCCTTCTCGGCGGGAACGCTGTCCGTTTTGGCGACGGACTGGACAATGCCCTCGGCCAGACCGGCCAGCCCCTGAATTTCGGAGGGGATGATAATCTTGGTGGCTCTGCCGTTGGCGGCGGCGGCAAAGGCCTCCAGCGCCTTGATCTTCAGCACGGCGTCGCTGGGGACGGACTCGTTGACCAGCCGGATGCCCTCGGCGGTGGCCCGCTGCACGGTGAGGATCGCTTCCGCCTGACCCTCGGCCTCCAGAATGGACTGCTGCTTCTTGGCGTCGGCCCGGAGGATGGCGGATTCCTTTTCGCCCTCGGCGGTGAGGATGGCGCTCTTCTTCTCGCCCTCGGCGCGGAGGATGGACTCGCGGCGCTCGCGCTCGGCCTTCATCTGCTTCTCCATGGCGTTCTGGATCTCCTTGGGCGGCAGAATGTTCTTGAGCTCCACCCGGTTGACCTTGATGCCCCAGGGGTCGGTGGCCTCGTCCAGAATGG
>CAZCDJ010000100.1:0-6920 GCA_964497655.1 uncultured Oscillospiraceae bacterium
CCTGTTTGAGCAGGCCAAGAAGGTTGCTCCCGCCATCATCTTCATCGACGAGATTGACGCGGTGGGCCGCCAGCGCGGCAGCGGACTGGGCGGCGGGCACGACGAGCGCGAGCAGACGCTAAACCAGCTTCTTGTGGAGATGGACGGCTTCAACAACAACGAGGGCGTCATCGTCATGGCCGCCACCAACCGGGCGGACATTCTGGACAGCGCCCTGCTGCGTCCCGGCCGGTTCGACCGGCGGGTCTATGTGGGTCTGCCCGATGTGCGGGGCCGTGAGGCCATTTTGAAGGTTCATTCCCGGGGCAAGCCTCTGGGGGACGATGTGAACCTGAACAGCGTGGCCCGGGGCACCCCCGGCTTCTCCGGTGCGGATCTGGAAAACCTGATGAACGAATCCGCGCTGCTGGCCGTCAGCCGCCACCGCCGCTTCATCACCGCCGCGGATGTGGAGGAATCCATCCGCAAGGTGGAGATGGGGCCGGAAAAGCGCAGCAAGGTCATGTCCGACCGGGCGAGAAAGCTCACCGCCTACCACGAGTCCGGTCATGCCATCGTGGGCCGGTATCTGGAGCACACCGATCCGGTGCACTATATTACCATCATGCCCCGGGGGCAGTCCGGCGGCGCCACCTATTTCCGTCCCAAGGAGGACATGGAGAATTTTAACAGCTACGGCGAGCTGTACGACAACATCGTGATGGCTCTGGGCGGACGTATGTCCGAAAAGCTGTTTCTGGATGATATCTCCACCGGCGCCCAGGCTGATATCCAGCAGGCCACGGCCATTGCCCGCAACATGGTGATGGTCTACGGCATGAGCGACCGGCTGGGCCCCATCAGCTTCGACAGCAGCGAGCACAGCATCTTCATCGGCCGGGACTTCGGTCAGACCAAGAGCTACAGCGAGGAGACCGCTGGCATCATCGACGAGGAGGTCAAGCGCCTGTTCGACAGCGCCATCGCGGACTGCCAGCGTGTTCTGGGGGAGCACGCGGAGCAGGTGCGTGAGCTGGCGGAATATCTGCTTGCCAACGAGAGCATCGAGGGCGAGGACTTTGAGTATTTCTGCCTGAATAATGAGTTCCCGCCGAAGAAGCCCGCTCCCACCGGGGCACAGGAGAGCGTGCCCGCACCCGCGGAGAGCGCGCAGATCGAAGAGAAGAAGGATGATGTGAATGAAACTGGGGATAGTGGGACTGCCTAATGTGGGCAAGTCCACCCTGTTCAACGCGCTGACCGACGCCGGCGCGGAGAGCGCCAATTACCCCTTCTGCACCATAGACCCCAACGTGGGCGTGGTGGCGGTGCCTGACGAGCGGCTGGATTTTCTGGCGCAGCTGTACGCGCCGAAGAAGTATACCCCCGCCATGATCGAGTTTGTGGACATTGCCGGACTGGTGAAGGGCGCCAGCAAGGGCGAGGGGCTGGGCAACAAGTTTTTGGAGAATATCCGCCGCACCGACGCCATCCTTCATGTGGTCAGATGCTTTGACGACGGAAATGTGATTCATGTGGAGGGCGGCACCGACCCGGCCCGGGACATCGGCATCATTGATACCGAGTTGATTCTGGCGGATCTGGAGCTGGTGGAGCGCCGGGCCGATAAGGCCCGCAAGGCCGCCAAGGGCGGGGACAAAAAGTTCCTCCATGAGGCGGAGCTGTTCGAGAGCCTGCGGGATCACCTGAACGGCGGGAATAGCGCCCGCACCTTCGACTGCGGCGAGGACGACATGGAGCTTGTGCTGGGCAGCGATTTGCTCACCGTGAAGCCCATCATTTATGCCGCCAACATGGACGAGGACGGCTTTGCCGACTATGCGAACAACGCCTACTATCAGGCGGTGAAGGTCATTGCGGACGGGGAGGGCGCCCAGGTGCTGCCGGTCTGCGCCAAAACCGAGCAGGAGCTGCGGGAGCTGAGCGACGAGGATCGGGCCATGTTCATGGAGGATCTGGGCATCAGCGAAAGCGGCCTTGCCCGCCTGATCAAATGCTCCTATGCGCTGCTGGGGCTCATCTCCTTCCTCACCTGCGGCAGCGACGAGTGCCGGGCCTGGACCATCCGCAAGGGAACCAAGGCGCCGCAGGCAGCCGGTAAGATACATACCGACTTTGAGCGCGGCTTCATCCGGGCGGAGATTGTGGCCTTTGACGACCTGAAAAGGACCGGAAACATGGCCGCCGCCAAGGAGCAGGGGCTGGTTCGCAGCGAGGGCAAGGAGTATGTGATGCACGACGGCGATGTGACGCTGTTTCGCTTCAACGTGTAGGCCAGGGCAAAATTTGCGCCTCCCGGGTACGAATAACCGCGTTTTCTGGGGAGCACAGTTCTTGACAGGCGCACATTTTGGTGATATTATTGCAAACCGTAAAAGGCAATGACGGAGAAAGACCGATTCCTTCGCGGCACAGAGAGAGCGTCCCCGGCTGAAAGACGTTCCGAAGCGAGAATCGCGGCGACCACTCCGGAGCCGGAGCGCGGAAGGCCGAAGGGCCGGTATGCGCCCCCGTACCGCGCACGTTACAGCGCGCTTGAGTTAATCTCAGGGTGGAACCGTGCTTAACAAGGCACCCCTGGCTAAGGTCAGGGGTGCCTTTTCGCGTAAGCTCATATAAAGGAGGACAAAATAATGGACGAGAACAAATATACCTTTGAAAACCCGGAATACAAAAAGACCTATTGGCATACCTGCTCCCACATCATGGCGCAGGCGGTGAAGCGCCTGTGGCCGGAGGTAAAGCTGGCCATCGGCCCCTCCATTGACGAGGGCTGGTACTACGACCTGTTCGCTCCCTTCGCCTTCACCCCGGACCATATGGTGAAGATCGAGGAGGAGATGCGTAAAATCTGCAAGGAGAAGCTGAAGGTCGAGCGCTTTGAGCTGCCCCGCGACCAGGCGCTGGAGTTCATGAAGGACGAGCCCTTTAAGGTGGAGCTGATCAATGATCTGCCCGAGGACGCATCCATCAGCTTCTACCGTCAGGGCGAGTTCACCGATCTGTGCGCCGGTCCCCATCTGGACAGCACCGGCCGGGTGAAGGGCAACGCCATCAAGCTGCTCACCTGCAACGCCTCCTACTGGCGGGGCGATTCCAGCCGGGAGACCCTGCAGCGTATCTACGGCATTGCCTTCCCCAAAAAGGAGGAGCTGGACGAGTATCTTGCCCGCATCGAGGAGGCCAAGCGCCGGGATCACCGGAAGCTGGGCAAGGAGCTGGGGCTGTTCGCCTTCCGGGATGAGGCTCCCGGCTTCCCCTTCTATCTGCCCAAGGGAATGCAGCTGAAAAACACCCTGATTGACTACTGGCGTCAGGTGCATCGCAAGTGGAACTATGTGGAAATCTCCACCCCCCAGATTATGCGCCGTACCCTGTGGGAGACCTCCGGTCACTGGGATCACTATAAAGATAATATGTATACCACCGTCATTGACGGCGAGGATTTTGCCATTAAGCCCATGAACTGCCCCGGCAGTATCCTGGTCTATCAGCTTGAGCCTCATTCCTACCGGGATCTGCCCCTGCGCTACGGCGAACTGGGACTGGTGCACCGGCATGAGCTGAGCGGCGCGCTGCACGGAATGTTCCGTGTCCGCTGCTTTACTCAGGACGACGCGCATATTTTGCTGGCTCCTGAGCAGATTAAGGACGAGGTCGTCCGCATCGCCCGCCTGTTCGACGAGGTCTACTCGCTGTTCGGCCTGCCCTACACCATCGAGCTGTCCACCATGCCGGACGATCACATCGGCTCCGTCTCCGACTGGGACACCGCCACCAACGCGCTGGCGGAGGCCATCACCAGCATCGGCAAGAGCTATAAGGTGAACCCCGGTGACGGCGCGTTCTACGGCCCCAAGCTGGACTTCCACATTCAGGACAGTCTGGGACGTACCTGGCAGTGCGGCACCATCCAGCTGGACTATCAGCTGCCCGGCCGCTTTGGCCTGGAGTACACCGGCTCCGACGGGGAGAAGCATTGCCCCGTGATGATTCACCGGGTGGTGTTTGGCTCCATCGAGCGCTTCATCGGCGTGATCACCGAGCATTTTGCCGGCGCATTCCCCACATGGCTGGCTCCCGTGCAGGTGCGCGTCATGAACATCACCGACCGCAGCCGCGATTACGCCCAGGGCGTGGTGGAGCAGCTGCAGTCTGCCGGTGTGCGCGCTGAGGCCGATTTCCGCAATGAGAAGATCGGCTATAAGATTCGCGAGGCCCAGTCCCAGAAGATCCCCTATATGCTGGTCATCGGGGAAAAGGAAGCGGAAGCCGGCGCGGTCGCCGTACGCAGCCGGGATGGGGGCGATCTGGGCGCGGTGCCCGCAGCCCAGTTCCTGGAGAGCATTCAGGAAGAAATCCGTTCCCGCAAACTGTGAGAATTGAAAGGCAGTGCTCAATGAAGATCAAGAAGATTTTGTGCGCCGCGCTGGCGCTCACCCTGCTGCTGTCTCTGGCCGCCTGCGGCAATAAGGCCGGCGACGGAGCCTCTCCCACCGACGTGCAGACCGGAACCTCCTCGCCCACCGATGTGGACGTGCCCGCCACGCCTACGCCGGAGCCCCAGAGTGTTTCCACCCTCACCATCTGCGGCATCCCCGTGGTGATGAACGGACAGCCCACCGGGGTGAGCTACGAGGGCGCCGTCTATGAGGACGGTGTGCTGACCCTCAGCCAGGGCGTGGCAATGGAGTCCGCCGCCGCCCAGTATCCCTGCATCCAGTTCACTGGTGAGCTGAAGCTTGTGGTGGAGGGGGATTGCTCCCTCACGGCCACCGGCGGCGCGCCCGGCATCTTGGGCGGCGAGGAAGGGGAGGACGGCAAGTCCGACCTCACCATTTCCGGTGCAGGAAAGCTCACCATCACGGCGCAGGACGCCTCCGGCATCGCCATTACCGGCAAGCTCACTGTGTCCGACGGCGCGCTGGATATCACCGGAAAGCCCGCCGCGGCCTATGGCGAGCTGGTGACTGACGGCGCCTCTCAGGTCACTGAGGAGACGGACAGCCACTTCGCCGTGGATCGCACCAAGGAATAACAGTATTTTCTGCGAATAAGACCCCGCGCCCCTTCGTATCCTAAGGATAGGAAGGGGCGCTTTTTGTGCCCCGTGGGGCTGGAAAGGAACGGTCTTACTATGGAAAACAGAAAGAAACTGATTTTGGCGCTGGTGGTACTGTTCACCGTGAACATCGCGGTCATTGCCTTCGCCCAGCGGGCAGAGGCCGTGGCCTACGGGCGCGGCTCCTACGGCGAAACCGTAAAGCAGATTCAGCAGAAGCTGCTGGACTGGGGCTATTACAACGGCGATGTGGATGGCGTGTTTGGCAGTCGCACGGAGAAGGCGGTGAAATCCTTCCAGCGGAGCAATGGGCTTACGGCGGACGGTCGCGCCGGCACCCAGACCCTTGCCGCTCTTGGCATCCGGGCTTCCTCCGGGGGACAGTCCTCCGGCGGCGGGCAGTCGGCCTCCGGGGAGGTGGCGCTGCTGGCCCGGCTCATCTCGGCGGAGTCCCGGGGCGAGCCATACGCCGGGCAGGTGGCGGTGGGGGCAGTGGTGCTCAACCGGGTGGATCACCCCTCGTTCCCAAACAGCATTTCCGGCGTCATCTATCAGCCCGGGGCCTTCTCCTGCCTGCAGGACGGTCAGCGGGACCAGCCGGTGTCGGACAGCGCCTACAAGGCCGCGCGGGACGCGCTGAACGGCTCGGACCCCACCGGGGGGGCCATCTACTACTTTAATCCCTCCACCGCCACCAGCAAGTGGATCTGGTCGCGTCCGCTGATCACCACCATCGGCAAGCACCGCTTCTGTGCATAGGACGCCCTCGGGCGTCCTTTTTGTTGCAATCCCCTTTGGTTAAAGCTATAATGGAGCAAATCTTGAACCGGAGGGAATTGGAATGATTCTTGTTACCTTTGAATATAATGGCACGCGGCAGGCCGGTGTGCTGGAGGGGGAGCAGGTGCGCCCCGCGGGGATGAGCATGAACGCCCTGATTGACGGATATGGCTCCGCCCTGTGCCGGGGCGACGCAGCGCTTCCTTTGGGGGACGCGCTGCCCCTCTCCGCCGTGCGCCTGCTGGCCCCCATCCCCGACCCCAGACAGGATGTGCTGTGTCTTGGCATGAACTATGTGGATCACAGTCAGGAGGCCGCCCAGTGGGGAAAGGATTCCTTTGTGAAAAACGCGGGCAAGGCGGTGTATTTCTCCAAGCGCGCCCATGAGATTCTTGGGCCGGATGGGGAGATTGACGGCCATTTCGACGTGGAGGAGCAAGTGGATTACGAGTGCGAGCTGGCCGTGGTGCTGGGCCGGGACGCATACAAAGTGCCTCGGGAGGAGGCGATGGACTATGTGCTGGGTTACAGCATCCTGAACGACGTGTCCGGGCGGGAGCTGCAAAAGGCCCACAAGCAGTTCTATTTCGGCAAGAGTCTGGATACCTATACGGTCATGGGTCCCTGGATCGTCACAAGGGACGCGCTGCCCCAGCCCCCGGAGTACGATATCCGCTGCTCTGTGAACGGGGAGGCGCGGCAGAGCAGCAACACCCGATATATGATCTTTGACGTGCAGGATGTAATCTCCGACCTGTCCAGAGCCATGACACTGACCGCTGGCACCATCATCGCCATGGGTACGCCGGCGGGGGTGGGCATGGGCTTCGATCCGCCCCGTTTCCTCAAATCCGGGGACGTTATCCGCTGTGAGATCGACGGAATTGGGGCTCTTAAAAACACGGTAAAATAAACGCGTATTTTTGCGAAAAAGTTGTTGACAAGCGGCGCGGTTGATGTTATATTAATCAAGCGCCGCACGAGAGACCAGTCAAGAGACTCCTCGAGAGCTCCGCAAAGTGTACCTTGTAAATTAAACAATGTAAGAATGTTGAGTATGAAAATACTGAACAGCTTA
>CAZCDJ010000101.1:0-2006 GCA_964497655.1 uncultured Oscillospiraceae bacterium
GGTGGCCCCGTAGGAGGCGGCAATGTCCCTGGCGATCTGACCCATCAGCGCGGGAATCTCCGTGGCGTGCTCGCTCTTATAGAAGCGGAGGGTACCGCGAATTTCAGTCTCGTCCGGCACCACGTTATCCGCCACGCCGCCCTGAAGCATACAGGGGCTCACCACAAATTCGTCAAAGGGGGTAAACCTGTTGCAGGGCAGGGCGGTGATACGCAGCAGAATCTCCGCCGCGGGCTTCAGGGTATCCACCGCCATCCAGGGGGTGGAGCCGTGCCCGCCCTTCCCGTACACCTTTATGGACCACATCAGCGCGCCCGCCATCATGGGCCCCTCGCAGCAGACAAAGTTGAACGGCGGGAAGCCGGGCATCAAATGGGCGCTGACCACCATGTCCACGCCGCCCTCCCGCTCCAGATAGTCCACAATCTGGGGCGCGCCGTCGCAGGTCTCCTCGCCCATCTGGAAGCAGAAATAGATGGTGCCCCGCAGCAGATCCTTCTTCTGCACCAGCACCTTTGCCGCGCCCAGCAGCCCGGCCGCGTGGGCGTCGTGCCCGCAGGCGTGCATCACGCTGGGCACCTTGGACGCATACGGCACCCCCGTCTCCTCCGTCACCGGAAGCGCGTCAAAATCACCGCGAATGGCAAGCCGCTTCCCCTCCGGGCTGCAAACCAGCTTCCCGATTACGTTTCGTTTCTCGTCCACCACATAGGGGATGCCCAGCAGCTCAAGCTCCCTGGCGATGCGCGCGCTGGTCTCACTCTCCTGCCCGGACAGCTCCGGGTTCTCGTGCAGCTCCCGGCGAAGGCCGATGGTGTATTCGCTTACACTGCGTATCTCGTCGCTGAATTCCTTTCGTGAGGTCATGCTCCTCGTCCTCCCTCTTTATTACTGTAAAGTAATGTATTTGGATGCTGCTATCATACCAAAAACAGGTATATGGCAAGGAAATATCCCACATTTTACACACCAAAAAGAAATTTCGTGTATTATATCCAACAAATTGTAAGGTATTGAACGAAAATAAGTGTATAATTATGCGATTTTTTGCTTGCTTTTGCCGTTCGCGCGGGCGGCTTTTTTGACAAACGGCAAGAAAGCCGCCGGCTGCATTCTGTGCCGGCGTCCTGCTGAGGCTGAACGGACAATCATAATTTTTATCCAAATCGCACACACTGGCACAGACCCCGTAAGGGGCTTTAACCACTACAACAATCAAACAAGGAGCGCGGCTATCATGTCAATGGAAAGACGCATTGTAAAAACGGCCTGCGGCGCTGTCGCCGGGACCACGGAACACGGCGTATCCGTCTTTAAGGGCATCCCCTATGCCAAGCCTCCGGTGGGGCGGCTGCGCTGGGCACCCCCACAGGAGTGCGACCCCTGGGACGGGGTGCGGGAATGTAACCGCTTCGGTCACGCCGCCACCCAGGCGAAAAGCCCCCTTGTGAACACCCAGCCGGACGAGGACTGCCTTTTCCTGAACGTCTGGACGCCGGAACACTCCCAGGGCAGAAAGCTGCCGGTGTATTTCTGGATTCACGGCGGCGGCTATTTTAACGGCTGCGGCACCATGGAGTACTACGACGGCTCCTCCTTCGCCCGGAAGGACGTAATCGTGGTGACCATCAACTACCGACTGGGCGCGCTGGGCTTTCTGGCGCTGGAGACCCTGATGGAGCAGTACAACACCACCGGCAACTGGGGCACCCTGGACCAGCTTGCCGCGCTGAAATGGGTGCAGAAGAACATCGCGGCCTTCGTCGGCGATCCGGCGCGGGTAACGCTGGCGGGCGAATCCGCCGGCGCCTTCTCCGTGTCCTCCCTGATCATGAGCCCGCTTGCCAAGGGTCTGTTCTCCCGGGCCGTGATGGAAAGCGGCAACCTTCTCTCCAACCGGGTCGCCGTGCCCCACACCGGAGCCACGCTGGAGGGCTCTATCGCCAATTCCCGCAACTTCGCCGCCATCTTCGGCGCCGCGGCCTTCGCGGCGGCGTATTCCTCCC
>CAZCDJ010000101.1:2016-6784 GCA_964497655.1 uncultured Oscillospiraceae bacterium
AGCTTTGGGAGACGGGTTTTTTCTCCTCCGACGCCTCCCTTGAGAGCCCCATGGCCTTCTGGTCCACGCAGGACGGCGTGGTCATCCCCCGCGACCCCCTTAAGGCGCTGCGAGCCGGCGACTATAACCACGGGCAATTTCTCATGGGCTACAATCTGGGCGAGGGCGCCGTGTTCATCGGACAAAACAGCTCCCAGGAGGGGGCACGCCGGTATCCCGCCCTCATCTTCGGCGACAAGGCCCCCCTGATTGAGGCGTATTATCAGGGCAAGAACCTTGCGCCCCTGCCCAAGCTGGTGGACATTGTGACCTACGCGTACTTTAAGGCGGGGATGACGGAGTTCGCCGGGGAGCTGAGCCGGCAGGGTCAGGACGTGTACGTCTATCAGTACGACTTCACCCCGGACGGCAATTACCCCATGAAGGAGCTGGGCCCCCACCACACGGTGGAGCTGCTGTACACCTTCGCGTCCATCCCCATGACCGGACTCACCGAGGGCCCGGGGGACAAGGTGGTGGAGGCGCAGATGAACACGCTGTGGTCAAACTTCATCACAAACGGCGACCCCAACGCGGGCAGGCCGCTGGCGGACGGGACGGTGTGGGAGAAATACGATCCCGCCGCGCCGCGCATCTACCACATCAACGAGACCTGCTCCTTCCGACCCACCTGGGATCAGGAGACCATAGAGCTGTTCAGCCTGGCGCTGGAATACTGACCGAAAAAGCCATACCCCACCGGGTATGGCTTTTTGTCGCGCCGGACTCCGCCGGTGAGTAGTCAACAAAGAAAGATCGGCCGTCCGAAATTTTCGGGCGACCGATCCCCTGGAGAGTGAAAAAGAGTGAATGTAAATCCGTTTGGGAAGGCTTCGCAGCTTCCGTGCATTACGCAGGGAGCATGACATCAACCTGATCGGCGAAGCGAAGCTCCGCTTCCGTGCGGGAAAGCAGCTCCTCCCGGGAAACGCCGGGCGCCATGGATACCACCGTGAGGCCCTCCGGCAAACAGTCGATGACGCACAGCTCCGTCACGATGGTATTCACGCAATGCGCCGCCGTGAGCGGGAGGGAGCACCGTTTTACCAATTTAGGTTCGCCGTTTTTTGCGTTGTGCTCCATGGCAATAATCACACGCTTCGCGCCGCTTACAATGTCCATCGCACCGCCCATGCCGTTAAGCTTTTTGCCGGGTATCTTCCAGTTTGCCAGATTGCGCTCCTCGTCCACCTGCAGAGCGCCCAGCACCGTGGCGTCGAGGCGGCCACCTCTTGCGATGGTAAATGCCATTACCGTGTCACAGCACGCGGCGCCGGGAATCAGGGTGATTGAATCGCCGCTGGCGTCGCACAGATCTCTGTGCTTTATGCTGTAATTTCCGTTTTCTCCACCCCACGGCTCCCGGGACGCAATCGCAGCCTCGCGGGAGGAGAGATCCCAGGGATAGCCGTTGGAGGTGGCGCAGCCCACCGCGCCATTTTCTGCGTGAATCAAAACGAAAACGTCCTTCGGCACAAAGCTGCTGGCCAGCGTGGGAATTCCCACGCCAAGGTTCACCACATCTCCGTCGGAGAGAAGCGCGGCAACGTTTCTCGCTATAAACTGACGCTTATCCATCAGAACATCGCCCCTTCCTCAACAACGATATAGTCCACAAAGACACCCGGAAGCTGAACTGCGTCCGGCTGTATCTCCCCCGGCTCCACAAGCTTCTCCACCTCAAGAATGACGATTTTCCCCGCTGTTGCCATGCAGGTATTAAAATTGTTGGCAGTCAGCTTGAACACCGCATTGCCATACCGGTCAGCCTTGTAGGCCTTTATCAGGGACACGTCGCTACGCAGGGGCTTTTCAAAAACATATTCTCTCCCGTCAATCATGCGGGTTTCCTTGCCCTCCGCCGCCTCAGTTCCCGCTCCGGTGGGTGTGAAAAATCCGCCGAGTCCCGCACCGCCCGCGCGAATACGCTCGGCAAGGGTCCCTTGGGGAACAAACTCAAGCGCAAGCCTCCCCTCGGCGATGGCCTGCTCAGCAGGCTTATGCGCGCCCAAAAAACTTACAATGATCTTCCTGAGCTGACCGTTATCCAGCAGCGCCTGAGGTCCCTGGACAAACGGAAGTCCGCTGCTGCTCATATCCTCCGCCACAAGGGTAAGCCCATTTATTTCCGGACGAGAGGCCAATTCATACAGCAGGTGGAGCGGGCAGCCCACCTCGGAAAATCCGCCAAGCATAACAGTACTGTCCTTTTTCACCTGGTCTATTGCTGTTTTGATGTCAACAACTTTGTTTCTCATGATGAACCTTTGCAGCAAACGCTGCCGTTCCTTTCTTTGGTCTTGCGATCTCCCCGTCTCCCGTCGGGTACGCTGTTATCAAACGGGCGCCGTGCAGATTCACACGACGCCCCGGCCACACTTCCTCGCCGGCCTCCGCAGACAATCGCCCGCGGAGGTCGGCCCCATGGGAAAGCCGCCGTATTTTACTCTGCCTTCGCGGGAACCGCCGACTTTTTCTTGGTCAGCAGCATAAGCATCAAGCTCATGACAAATGCCAGCACAAGCATACCCAGCAGACAGGCGAAAATGATTTTGTAGGCGGCGGAAGGCTCATACTTGTCCAGGATGGCTCCGAACACGGGGTGCAGGACAAGGTCGGGGATATTAAAGCCCACAAGAGAAGCAAGGGCGATTGCCATGCCATTGACAGACTGGTCCACGCCCACCTCGTTCAGGGCCGAGAACTGCACGCCCTTCATGCTCACGTTCACAAGAGCCAGCGCGAACATAAGGATCATAATGGGAATCAACGCGCCCTGACTGGCTGGCATCATCATGAATGCGATCATGAACACGATGGCCACGGCGGCGGCGATGGTGAGAAACTTCAGGCGACCAATCTTGTCGCAGATGCTGCCCGCAATGGGGGCGCCCACAAGACGAGTTCCATAGTTTTTCAGAGTGGCGAGACTGCCGGAGAACACCACGCTGACGCCCAGAACGGTAGAGAAATAGGGGGTCAGGTAGCTGGAGCCGCAGTAGAAGCCATACACACCAAACACCAGGAAGGAGAACATCCACACCCGCGGCATCTTCAGAACCGCAAAAATCTCCTTATTGGAGGCCTTCTTTGTCTCCACAGGCTTCTCATTCTGGCTCTCAGTCACCGCCTCCGCAGAGAACTTGTACAGGAACAGAACCATGAGTGTGGCCACAAGGGATGAGCCAATGTAGAAGAGATAGACGGCCTTGAGCGCCGCCACGGAGCCGCCGGTAATCAGACCAAAAACCCACAGAGCGCCGAAGTTAAACACCATGGAGCCGATGCCGTTGAAGCCCTCAAACCAGCCGTACCATTTGCCTTGTTCCTCCTTGGAGCTGACCTGGCTAACGGCCTTAAAAACCGGGGACCAGAACGCTAACACGCTGGTGATTCCCATCAGGAAGAAGCAGCAGAGAGTCAGCACATAGTTGCGGATGAACAGAAGCGCAAGCACGCTGGCAACCACATGGCCGAAGCCGGAGATAACCAACAGCTTTTTCGGGTCGAAGCGATCCGCCAGCCAGCCGCTGGGAATGGTGGCAATAATCGAGGCCGCAATGTACGCGCTGAGCGTAAAGCCGATCTGGGTGTTGGTGAAGCCGGTGGCCTCAATCACCGCGTCATAGAAAATGTACTTGATGTAAGGCAGAAGATACATGCTGGAATAAAGGAAGGCGCACGCGAGGACTCCCAGGGTTTTTCTCATGTTCCCTTTTTTCATATTTTTTCCTCTCTCTTTTCAGTGTATGCGAGCGCAGTATGAGGGCTACGCCTTAACGCCGTTGCGGATTACGCGTACCTCGTCATAGTTTCCGTTGACATAGTTGATGGCATTTTCCATGGAATACTTGCGCACCAGATAATCGGAGGTATCGGACCAATAGCCGCTGTGGGGGTTGATGATGAGGTTTGCGCGAGGGGGAGTGCTGATTAGGCAGCACTTGCTGAGATCCGGGTCCTCGCTCTCCAGCATATCAATGCCGGCGGCCCGGATGATACCCTCGTCCAAGGCCCACATGAGATCGGCTTCCACCACCATCTCGCCGCGTCCCTCGTTGATGAAGATGGGGTGCTTCTTCATCTTGGCGAAGGTCTCCTTGTTGAACATATTTCTGTTGTCCTTGGTCAGATTCATATGGACGGAAACCACGTCGCCCTCGGCCAAAGCGGTGTCGAAATCCACCAGCTCCACACCAAGCTCGCGAGCAATTTCTGCCGGCAGGAAGGGATCAAACGCGATAATCTTCATGCCCAGACCCTTTCCGGCGATGCGGGCAACGTGCTGGCCAATGCGGCCCAGTCCGATGATTGCCATGGTCTGGCCCTCCACACGCTTCATACCGGGGAACAGGGAATAATCCCAAACCCTATCCTCCTGAATCGCCCGGTTGTAGCCGATGGTGTTGCGCTGCAGCGCCAGCATGGAGGCAATGGCGTTCTCGGCGGTCTCCTGGGTGCAGTAGTCCAGAATAGAGACCACGGCTATTCCCCTTTGGGCGGCGTACTCCAAATCCACGGCGTTGTAGCCGGTGGACTGGAAGGAGAGCACCTTGCAGTGATCCATGGCGTCCAACAGCTCCTTGTCAAACTCCACGTAACTGTTGATGATGATGTCCGCGTCCTTAATGTCAGCAAGGAATTTCTGATTGGTTTCGGAAGTGAGCGGCTCGGCAGGATTCATAACCGCGGTGATATGCTCCATCCCGGCAGGAATAAATGTATCATC
>CAZCDJ010000102.1:0-6781 GCA_964497655.1 uncultured Oscillospiraceae bacterium
TTATCGCGTTTCTGGAAAACCACCTGCACGCGGACGGCACCGTGGACATCCCCCAGGTGCTGCGCCCCTACATGGGCGGCACCGCGCTGCTGACCCCGGGCAAGTAAATCCACGACAAAAACGCCCGCCCGGGAGGAATTTCGGGCGGGCGTTTCAAAAATTGCGCCGCGTCCCGGCGGGCGAACACAGTTCGCCCCTACGGGCGGGAGAAAGCGGGCGTGAAAATGTCCCCGGCGGGAAACCGCGGGCCGATGATTTGGAGGAACCGAGTATGAAAGCATTCCGCAGACTTCTCACTCTGGCACTCACTCTGGCACTCACTCTTGCGCTGACCCTTGCGCTGGCAGTCCCGGCGGCGGCGGAAAGCGGCAGCAAAAACGTGACCCTCACCTATCGGGGCGTGCAGGTGGCGGTGGACGGGGAGACCATCGTTCCCACCGACGCGGCGGGAAACGCGGTGGAGCCCTTCATTCTCAACGGCACCACCTATCTGCCCCTGCGGGCGGTGGCCGGCGCGCTGGGGCTCACCGTGGGCTGGGACGACGCCACCTCCACCGTGACCCTCACCAGCGGCGGCTTCAAAAAGTCCGGCGGGGAGGACGCCCTTGCCACCATCCGCACCGTGAACGCCAGTGTCAGCTATCGGGACATCAAGCTGGTGGTGGACGGCGTGAACGTGGTGCCCCGGGACGCGGCGGGGAACCTTGTGGAGCCGTTCATTTACTACGGCACCACCTATCTGCCCCTGCGTGCCATCGCCTCCGCCCTGAACCTCAACGTGGGCTGGGAGTCGGACAGCTCCACCGCGTGGCTGGGCCGCGCCCCAAGCAAAACCGTGTGGGTGCGCACCAGCGAGACCTACATCTACGACCCGGAAGTCCCGGCTCGCAACGACATTAACACCTTTACCTATGACAGCCGGGCGCGGCTCACAGGGAAGAACATGAACGGCTCCGAGTGGGGATACAGCTACGACGCGGCGGGGCGGCTCTCTGTTGTCACCATGGGCGGACAGCCGGTGGAGCAGTACACCTATGATGCCGCCGGGCGGGTGCTCACCATTGCCTCCGGCGGCCGGGTGCACACCCGCAACACCTATGACGCAAATGGCAACCTGACCCGCTTCACCTACGGTACCAATGAGACCTACTACACCTACAACGCCGCCGGGCAGCGCGTCTCCATGCGAAACAACGGCGGCGTGGGGGAGAAATACACCTACGACGCCTTTGGACGCCCCCTCACCGTGGTGCACTCGCAGGTGGGCGACAGCTACACGGACACCTTCACCTACGACGGTGTGGGCCACCGGGCCTACTGGTCCCGCACCGGCAGCAATCCCTTCTCCATCGCCTATGTGTATGACGACCGGGGCGATCTGGTGCGGGAGACCCAGAAGGGCACCTTCGGCGGCGGCGTCACGCTGGAGAACAGCTACGAGAC
The DNA here is from genome assembly GCA_964497655.1 of uncultured Oscillospiraceae bacterium. Taxonomy (GTDB): domain Bacteria; phylum Bacillota; class Clostridia; order Oscillospirales; family Oscillospiraceae; genus Scatomorpha. The sequence goes on from CAZCDJ010000102.1 coordinate 1,444, forward strand.
CCGGTACGACGGGCAGGGGAGAGTGGTTTTCCACAGCGAGTACGGCGTATTCAGCGACGGCACCCTCACCGATTCCAGCGGAGAGCGCGTCACCACCTACGACGCCGCCGGGCGGGTGACAAAGCAGGTGTTCACCCGCTATCTTGAGGGGGGCGGCACATATACGCCCAACATCACCGTCTATACCTACGACGCGGCGGGCAACCTGCTGGAGACGGACTCCTATCTGGGCGACGAGTTTTCCCACAAATATGTCTACACCTATCAGGCCATTGATTTGCCGTAAGGGAAAGCTAACCGGCGTCACCGCGAAAGCGGTGACGCCGGTGTGTTTTGGTACTCCCGTGCGCCGTCCCCATGCGCGTCTGTCATCCTGAGGAGCAAAGCGACGAAGGATCTTGCCCCCGCGGGGCGAGGTGGGCCGCGGCGGCGAAACGCTACGAGGTATTTTGACAGTCTGACCGGCGTTACCGCCCTCCCGTGCCCAGATAGCCCTCCAGCATCAGGGACGCGGCCACCGCGTCCACGGTTTTCCTGTGCTTTTTCTCTTTTTTGCCGTTGGCGCGCAGGATGTCGTGGGCCTCGATGGTGGAGCGCCGCTCGTCCCACAGCGTCACGGGCAGGCCGGTGGTCTGCTCCAGCAGCGCGGCGAAGGCGCGGCATTTTTCCGCCCGGGGACCCTCGCTGCCATCCATGTTTTTAGGCAGCCCCAGCACCAGGCGGCCCACGTTCCGGGTTTTCACCTCCGCCGCGATGCGCGCGGCCAGCGCATCCGGGTTCCATTCCTCCACGGTGAACGCCTCGCCGCAGAGAAAGCGGCTCTCGTCGCTGAAGGCGAGACCCGTGCGGGCATCGCCGTAGTCGATGGCAAGAATTCTGGTATTCATCGGTTTCTCCTTCCTCAATGCAAATCGAAGCAGTCGCGCACCGCCCCCGCCATGTACAGGGAGCCCACGCTGCACACCATACCCTCCGGCCCGGCCAGCTCCCGGGCCATCGCCACGCCTGCGGGAATATCCGCCGCGCAGACCACGGGCTTGCCGCAGAGGGAAATTGCCTGCGCCAGCGTCTCCGCGCTCAGCGCCCGCTCGCTCTGAGGCGTCACGGTGACAAAGGCCTCCGCCAGCGGCGTCAGCGCGGCAACCATGGCGTGCCAGTCCTTGTCCGCCAGCACCCCCATCAGGAGCACCCGCCGCCGGTGGGGGAAATAGCGCCGCAGCGCCTCCGCCGTGGTGTCCACGCACTGGGGATTATGCCCGCCGTCCACCACAAAAAACGGCTCCCTGCTCACAATTTCAAACCGGGCGGGCCATTTGGCCTGCGTAAGCCCCCGGCCCACCGCCTCCTCCGGAATGTCCCACCCGCCCCGGCGCAAAGCGTCCACGCAGGTGAGAGCCGTGGCGGCGTTATAGAGCTGGTGCCGCCCCAGCAGGGAGATGGCGTAGGGCCGCCCCTGATAGGTGAAGGTCTGACCTTCCCGGCTGTCGGTCAGGCTCTCCACGGCGGTGAAGTCCGCGAAGGTAAGGCTTGCGCCGGTTTGGGCGCACTTCTCCGCCAGCACGGCGGCCACGCTCTGGGTCTGGGCGTAGCTCACCACCGTGCCGCCCTTGATGATGCCCGCCTTTTCGGCGGCGATCTGCTCCACGGTGCCGCCCAAAATGGCGGTGTGGTCCAGCCCGATGTTGGCAATCACGGCGCACTCCGGCGTGTCAATCACGTTGGTGGCGTCCAGCCGTCCGCCCAGACCCACCTCCAGCACCACGATGTCGCACCGCGCCTCCGCAAACCACAAAAACGCGGCGGCGGTGATCAGCTCAAACTCGGTGCACTCGTCCGCCATGCCACGGGCGGCCTCCGCCACCCGGGTGACCACCCGGGCCAGAGCCTCGTCGCCGATGGCCTCGCCGCACACCCGCATCCGCTCGTTAAAACGCCACAGGTAGGGGGAGGTGTACAGCCCCGTGCGGCAGCCGGCGGCGCGCAGCACGCTCTCCAGCAGGGCGCAGACGCTGCCCTTGCCGTTGGTGCCCGCCACGTGCACAAATTTCAGGCTGCGCTGGGGATCGCCCAGCCGGCGCAGCAGCTCCCGCACCCGGTCAAGCCCCGGGCGGGAGCCCAGCCAGAGGGTGCCCTCAATATATTCCATTGCTTCATGATAATTCAATTGTATCACTTCCGGGGAAAGATTTCAGCGCGGCTATTGTATCATCGGCGGACGGGTTATGCAAACGATATTGCAATTTGCCGCCGCCGGGAATACAATAAATAAATGTTGATTTTTTCGGAAGGGGGGATACGGCACGGATAATTTCGTTCTATGCGTAAACTCGGTGCTGCCCATGTTCCTCATCATGGCGGTGGGATACTTCTGCAAGCGGGTGGGGCTGCTGCGGGAGGGGCAGGTCTCGTCCTTCAACACCATTGCCTTTCGGGTGTTTATGCCCTGTCTGGTGTTCTATAATCTCTACTCCTCGGATCTGAGCTCCGCCGTGCGCCCGCGCCTTGTGGTGTTCACCGTCTGCGCCATCTTCGCGGTCTACGCCGCGGCCACCGCCGCTGTGCTGATTTTCGAGAAGCGGCCGGAGCGCCGGGGCGTGCTCATTCAGGGCATCTATCGCTCCAACTATGTGGTCATTGGCCTGCCCATCGCCACGGCTCTGTTGCCGGCGGAGCAGCTTGGGGTGGTCAGCCTGCTGATTGCCGTGGTGATTCCTATATATAATGTGTTGGCCGTGGTCACGCTGGCGGTGTATCAGGGGAAGCGGGTGCCGGTGAAAAAGACGGTGGTGAATATTCTCACCAATCCGCTGATTTTGGGCGCGGCGGCGGGGCTGCTGTTTTTGGCTCTGGGCTTGCGCCTGCCCACCGCGCTGGATACGGCGGTGAAGGACATGGCGGCGGTGGCCACGCCCCTGCAGCTGTTCCTGTTGGGCGGGTTTTTCCGGTTCGACGGGCTGCGGCGCTACGCCCGGCCGCTCACCTGGGCGGTGCTGGGCCGGCTGGTGCTGGCCCCTGCCGCCGCGCTCAGCGCCGCCGCCCTTCTGGGCTTCCGGGGCGCGGAGTTTGTGGCGCTCATCGGCTGCTTCACCTCCTCCAACGCCATTTCCTCCTTCGTGATGACCCAGCAGATGGGCGGCGACGAGGTTCTGGCGGGGGACATTGTGGTGCTTACCAGCGCCCTGTGCTCCTTCACCGCCTTCGGCTGGACCTTCCTGTTCAAAACGCTGGGGATGTTTTAGCGCGCAACAGACACACCCGGGAATAAAAAGAGACGCGCCGCGGGATGCGGCGCGTTTTCATATGAAAATCCCCCGGCGCAGCGCCGTGGCCTTGCGCGCCCCGACCCGCCTGTCATCCTGAGTAGTGCGTCCCCCCCGCCTGTCATCCTGAGGAGCGCAGCGACGAAGGATCTTTCCCTTCGTGCATACTATAATAGAATAAAGATTCTTCGCTGCGCTCAGAATGACAGCCGGGCGCGGAGTAGGACAGCGGGGCGTGAAACGCGCGGGCGAACACAGTTCGCCCCTACGCTTCGCTCAGAATGACAGACGTTTTGGCGCGGAAACGCGGGGCGTTACCGCTGCCGTCTCCGGTCGCGGCTGCCCAGCTCGCCGGGGCGGAACTTTTTCCGGCGCAGGGGGCGGCGCAGAAGCACGGAGGCGAAGCCCTGGTCGCTGTCGGTCACCGGGGCGGTGTAGGCCACGCCAAAGCTCTCCAGCGTGGTCAGGTGCCAGATCAGCAGCGTCAGTCCCGCCATCAGGCCGAACAGCCCCGCCAGCATGGAGCACAGCACCAGCGCCAGCCGCAGCAGCCGCAGCGCCGAGGACAGGTCCTGACTGGGCATGGCGTAACCGGAAATGCCGCTGAGCGCCACCACAATCACCGCGATGGGGGACACCACCCGCGCCTCCACCGCGCTCTGCCCCACGATCAGCGCGCCGATGATGCTCACCGTCTGCCCCACGCTACTGGGCAGGCGCAGCCCCGCCTCCTGCAGCAGCTCAAAGGCCACCAGCATGGCAAGCACCTCCATGGCCACCCCGAAGGGCACCTGCTGCTTGGCGGCCACCATGCTTTGCAGCAGCTTGGTGGGCAGCATCTCCTGATGGTACATGGCCACCGCCACCAGAAGCGCCGGCAGCACCAGCGCGAACACCAGCGACATCCACCGCAGCAGAGTCAGAGCCGTGGCCACGGTGTAGTGCTGGGCGCTGTCGTCCGGCACCTGCAAAAAGGCCGAGAGCGTGGCGGGCAGCAAAAAGCCCAGGGGCAGCCCGTCCACAATCACCCCCACCCGGCCCTCCAGCAGCAGCATGGCAAATTTGTCCGCGCGCTCCGTGTGCAGCATCTGGGGGAAGGGAGTGTTGGGGTCGTCCACAATATACTCCTCCAGATCTCCCGCCGCCAGCAGCCCGTCAATGTCTATGGCGTTGATGCGCGCAAGCAGCTCCTCCACCACCGCCTGATCCGCCACCTGCTCCACATACAGCACCGCCGCCGTGGTGTTGCTCTTGCGTCCCACAAGCGTCTGCTCCACCTTCAGCGACGGGGTACGCAGCTTGCGCCGCACCAGCGAGGTGTTGATGCGGAGGGTCTCCACAAAGGCGTCCTTGGCCCCCTTCACGGTTTTTTCCATGGAGGGCTCCCCAATGGCGCGGGTGTTGGAGCTGCGGGTCTCAAAGGTCACCGCCCCGGCTCCCGGCACCACCACCGCGCAGAAGCCCTGAATCAGATCCGCCGCCACGTCGCTCAGCGTATCCCGGCGCTTCACACTATAACTATAAATGCCGCCCCGCAGCAGAGCCGATAGCAGAGCCTCCCCGTCCGCCAGACCCAGCATCCGCCTGGGCTCCGTCAGCGGGCGCAGCACCTCCTCGCTCACCGCCGTGCCGCTGACCACGCCGTCCAGCCAGCACACCGCCACGGTCGTCGGCGCGGCCAGCGCCGGCGTGACCTGCCGCAGCTCAAAATCCGCGCAGTGGGCAAAGACCCGCTGAAGATTTTCTGCCGTCAGCTCCCCCGCGTAGGCGGGATCGGGCCGGGGGTGGGGGCCGTCGCGGCCTATTTCGTTTTTGTCGAAATCACGCATATAGACAGTATGCCCAGACGAGGACACAATATGTTGCGAGTGCAAATACAGCAAAAAGTAATTTTGCAATTTTGTAAAATAGTTGTTGACAAGAGCTCCCTGGGGTGTTATATTAATCAAGCGCCTGACGGAACGGCCGAAACGAAAAGCCAAGCGGCTGATCGAAAAAACCCTTGAAAATCAAGCGTTTGTGCACCTTGTAAATTAAACAATGTAAGAATGTTGAGTATGAAAATACTGAACAGCTTA
>CAZCDJ010000103.1:0-6760 GCA_964497655.1 uncultured Oscillospiraceae bacterium
TGGGAATGGGAGCAGATGCCGCACACCCGCTCCACCAGCACCAGAGTCTGGATGGTGTTGCGCTCAGTGGCCAACTTCTCGATGCCCCGGTGGTTGTAGCCCACAAACACCTCGGCGTCCTTGATGATCTCGCCCTCGGTGTAGAGCTTGGTGTGGATCGGCTCCTCCAGAGCGGGATGATACGGGCCTATGGGAACAATATAGCTCATTGCTCGCTCCCCTCCTTCTCCATGATTTCTACGCGCTTCCTGCGAAGCTCGCTCAGGGGCTGGACATAGATCTGTCCCTTGCCCTGGGTCTCCAGCATGTCCTCCGGAAGGAAGAGCCGGCGGCTCACGTCCATCCCCTCAAACTCCAGTCCCAGCAGCTCGTGCAGCTCCAGCTGCGGCCAGCGGGCGGCCTCGTCGTAGATGTCCTCGATGGACGGGAGAGCGCTCTCTCCCACAACATAATAGGACTCCACCGCCGGATCCACCGCGTAGTCCCATGAAATATGGGGCCGCCCGTCCTGCTCCAGATACCCGTGGATCATCAGCAGCATACGCCCCTCGTGTTTCATGCGCAGCGCCGTTGGCACGATGTCCTCTTTGGTGATCTGGATCATTTTGTACTCCTGCATACTTTCCACCTCACAATGTTTAACTATCTGTAAAAAATTGTGCTCTAACAAATCCGGGGCAGCTGGGCTCCCGTGAGCCTTTGCAGCACCCGCGCGCCGCCGAAGGCGGTGTGCATCACGCATCTGCCCGGCCACGCGGACGTGACGTGCCCGATGACGGCGGCGTTTTCCCCCAGCGGGTGGCCGCGCATGGCCGTCAGCGCGGCGGGGGCGTCCTCCGCCGGCACAACCGCCAGCAGCTTTCCCTCGTTGGCGCAGTACAGCGGGTCCAGTCCCAGAATCTCGCAGGCGGCGCGCACATCGTCCCGGACGGGGATGTCCGCCTCCCGCAGCTCGATGCCGAAGTCCGCGCCGTCGGTGAACTCACACAGCGTGGTGGCAAGGCCGCCACGGGTGGGGTCCCGCAGGCATCTGACCCGGGCGCCGGAGGCGTGAATGGCCTCGCAAAGCCCCGCAAGGGGCGCACAATCGGATCGGACGCTGCCCTGCAATAGATCGCCCCGGGCCAGCATCACGGCAGTGCCGTGATCGCCCACCGTGCCGGAAACCAGCACCGCGTCCCCCTCCCGGATGGCCCGGGGAGAAAGCCCCGGATGCCGGAGGAAGCCGATGCCGGCGGTGTTGATGTACAGTCCGTCGCCCCTGCCCCGCTCCACCACCTTGGTGTCGCCGGTGACAACGCGCACCCGGGCGCTCTCCGCCGCCGCGGCGATGGACGCCACCACGCGCTCAAGCTCGCTCACAGGCAGACCCTCCTCAATGATGAGGGAGAGGGAGAGGTATTTCGGCTCTCCGCCGCACATGGCAAGGTCGTTCACCGTGCCGCACACCGAAAGCTTGCCGATATCCCCGCCCGGAAAGAACAGCGGCGACACCACGAAGCTGTCTGTGGAAAAAGTCAGCTGTCCGTCCCCCGGCACAATCGCCCCGTCCCCCAGCTCGCTGAGGGCGGCATTCCCAAGCGCCGGGACAATCAGCTCGTCAATCAGCGCGGCGGTTCGTTTGCCGCCGGAGCCGTAATCCAGCGTAATAATCTCATCCATCAGTCGTCAATCCCCCGATACTTGTAGGCCGCGGCGCAGGCGCCCTCGGAGGACACCATGCAGGGGCCCACAGGCTCCTCCGGCAGACATATTTTCCCGAACAGCGGACAGCACTCCGGTTCCATGCGCCCGGTGATCACCTCTCCGCAGCGGCAGGCGGTGGCCACGCCGCAGCGGCCGGGCTTCAGACCAAACTTTTTCTCCGCGTCGAAGGCGGAATACTCCGGCCGGATGCCCAGACCGCTCTCTCCGATCTGGCCCAGCCCCCGCCAGAGCGCCTGTCTCGGCTCCAGCACCCGGTCCATCATCCGGAGCGCCAGAGGATTTCCACCCTGAGACACCGCCCGGGTATACTCGTTTTCCAGCGCCGGGGCTCCCTCCGCCAGCTGCCGCAGCAGCCGGTACAGCGAGAGCAGGATATCCTCCGGCTCAAAGCCGGACACCACCGCCGGCAGGCGGTATTCCTCCGGCAGAAAGCGGAACGCCTCCGCCCCCAGCACCGTGGCCACATGGCCGGGGCACAGGAAGCCCTGCACCCGGAAGTCCGGCGCGGCAATCAGCGCCCGCAGGGCAGGCTCCACCCGCTTGAGCAGGGAAAAAACACTGAAGTTTCTCACCCCCCGCTCCGCGGCGGAGAGCAGCGCGGCGGCAGTACCGGGGGCGGTGGTCTCAAACCCCACGCCCAAAAACACCACTTCCCTGCCGGGATTCTCCTCCGCCAGCTGGATGGCGTCCATGGGGGAATACACCACCTCCACGCAGGCGCCCAGCGCCCTGCGCCGGGCAAGATGATCGCCCCGAACACTGCCGGGGACCCGCACCATGTCGCCATAGGTGGCGATGGTGACGTTCCTCACGTCAGACAGGGCGAGAAACGCGTCAATCTCCTCCGGCGGGGTGACACACACCGGGCAGCCGGGGCCGCTGAGCAGCCGCACGCCGGGCGGCAGCATCCGCTTGATGCCGGCGCGGGCGATGGCCATGGTATGGGTGCCGCACACCTCCATCAGCGTCGCCTCCATGGGGGGCAGCGCGCCCATCCGCTCCAAAAGCTCAGCGGAGGGCATGATCCACCTCCACCCAGGCGCGGATGTCCGCCTTCGCCTGTGCCTCGTTCACCCGGTCGATGGCAAAGCCGGCGTGTACCATCACATATTCGCCCAGCTTCGGCTCCTGTATGAAGTCGAGCCGCATCTTACGACGCAGCCCCTCCACCTCGCCGATCCCGTCCTTGCCGTTGATCTCAACTATTTTCAGCGGTACCGCAAGACACATGCTTCCATCTCTCCTCCGCGATCATAAGCTGTCCAAGGGAAATTCCCTCGTCGTTGCAGCTCACCCGGCTATGGGTGAACACCGAAAGTCCCGCCGCGCGCAGCCTTGCCGGCAGGCGATCCATCAGGTACATATTCTGGAACACACCGCCGGAGAGCACCACCCGGTTCAGCCCGGTGTCCCTCGCGGCGTCGGCGCACTGGCGCACGCCCAGCTCCACCACCGTGTTCATGAATTTCGCGGCCAGCACCCCGGCGGATACGCCGGCACGCAGCTCCTGCGTGATTTGCCGCAGCATGGGCCGCCAGTCGAACACGGAAAGGCCCCGGTCGTCCAAAAGCTCCACCGGGTAGGCATCGTCCGACGGCTCATAGGCCGCCTCCAGCAAAATGGCTCCCTGCCCCTCATAGGAGCACTCGGCCCGGATGCCAAGCACGGCGCAGACCCCGTCAAACAACCGCCCCATGCCCGAGCTTCGGGGGCAGTTAAAGTCCCGTTCCAGCATACTGTCCACCGCTGCCGTGGGATATCCCGGGAAATAGCACCCCTCCACGCCGGAGAGCGTCAGCATCGCCTCGCCCACCCGCCAGACGCTTTTCACAGCCGCGTCGCCGCCGGGCAGGGGGATGGGCAGAAGGCTGCCCATGCGGCGGAAGCCGCCGTAGCCGCCCCGAAGCAGCTCTCCGCCCCAGGTGGCGCCGTCCTCGCCGTAGCCCGTCCCGTCCCAGATGAGACCCAGGCATTCCCCGGTAAGGCCGTTGTCGGCCATGCAGGCGGCCATGTGGGCGTGGTGGTGCTGGACGCGATAGAGGGGCTTGCCCTCCCGTCGGCTGCGGTTTTCCGCGTACTCCGTGGACATATAGTCCGGGTGCAGGTCACAGGCCAGATAGTCCGCTTCGATATCGAAAAGGCGCTCAAAGTGAGTCACCTGTTCCGTGTAGTTTGCCAGCGTCTCCATATTTTTCAGGTCGCCGATGTGCTGGCACGGAAAGGCGTGACCCTGCTTGGAAACACAGAAGGAGGCCTTCTGCTCCGCTCCGCAGGCCAGCCCCTTCCCCTCCACCGGCAGCAGCAACGGGTAGGGCACATAGCCCCGGGAGCGGCGCAGGGGATAGTCCCTCCCCTGCCACACCCGCAGCAGCGAATCGTCGCAGCGGGTCTGGATGTCCCGGTCATGGAGCAAAAATCCGTCCGCAATGCCCCGCAGCTTGTGCAGAGCCTCGTCGTTGCGGTACATGATGGGGGTGTCGCTCAGGTTGGCGCTGGTCATGATGAGCGCGTCGATATCATCCCCCAGCAGCAGGACGTGCAGCGGCGTATAGGGGAGCATCACGCCCAGATCATCGTTCTCGCTCAGGTGGGGCAGGTCCCCCCGCCGGCGCTTTTTCAGCAGCACAATGGGCTTGCGGAAGCAAGTGAGCAGCCCCTCCTCCTCCGGAGAGACGCGGCACAGGGCGCGGGCGCAATCCACGCTCCGGCACATGAGGGCAAAGGGCTTTTCGTCCCTCTGCTTGCGGCGGCGCAGCTCCGTGGCCGTCTCAGCGTCAGGCAGGCAGGCAAGATGCATCCCGCCCAGGCCCTTCACGGCGATAATCCGCCCGGCCTTCAGGTACGCTCTTGCGTTTTCAATGGCGTCTCCCGCCTGCTCGCTCCCCTCCGCGTCCAGAAAGAACACCCGGGGGCCGCACACCGGACAGCAGTCCGGCTGGGCGTGGTAGCGCCGATCCTCAATATCGCGGAACTCCGCGGCACAGTCCGGGCACATGGGGAAGGCCGCCATGGAGGTGGTGGCTCTGTCATAGGGCACGGACCGAATGATGGTAAAACGGGGGCCGCAGTTGGTGCAGTTGATGAAGGGATAGCGGTAGCGGCGATCCGACGGCGTCAGCAGCTCCCGCAGGCAATCGTCGCAGATGCCCACATCCGGGGAGACAAGGGTCTGCATTTTCTCGCCCCGGTCGCTGGGCACAATACGAAAATCCCCATAGCCGCAAAGGTCGGGCAGCTCCGTCACCGTGACGGCCTCAATCAGCGCGAGAGGCGGGTGTTCCTCCCGGATTTCGCGAGCAAAGCGTGCGATCTCCTCCCTGCCGCCCTCCAGCTCCATATCAGCGCCGCTGGACGTATTGCGCACCCACCCGGCAAAGCCGTGGCTTTTTACCATACGATGGATGAACGGTCGGAAACCCACGCCCTGTACAATTCCTCTGACTTCAATTCTTGCCCTTACCAATAGCGATCACCAGTTTGATAGATTTGCACAAGCCATTTGTTGTTTTCTGACGTATTATTGGATACAGTATATTGTAAATTACCAGCCAAGTCAACAAAATGGCCGCAAGTAGTTGATTTAACACTATGGTTGTGATTATAACATCATGATAAGTGATTGTCAATGAATTAACAGCATCTTAACGTAGTTGTTTCCAAAAGAAAATCGTGGTAAAATGAAAAAACTTAACAAACCGGGAGGTTTCACCATGAACGAAGCGAAAGTCTATTTCTCTGACCTTGCCACCCATGACCGCAATTTGCTGGAAAAACTCCACGCCCTGATGAAAGCCGCCGGCTTCCAGGGACTGGATCTGGATGGAAAATTTGTCGCGGTGAAAATGCACTTCGGCGAGCCGGGCAATCTGGCCTTTCTCCGCCCCAACTGGGCCAAAACCGTGTGCGACTATGTAAAGGAGCTGGGCGGCAAGCCCTTCCTCACCGACTGCAACACCCTGTATGTGGGCGGTCGCAAAAACGGCCTTGAGCATCTGGACAGCGCCTACCAGAACGGCTTCAACCCCTTCCAGACCGGTGTGCACACCGTCATCGCCGACGGCATTAAGGGTACCGACGAGGCCTACATCCCCGTGGAGGGCGGCGAATATGTGAAGGAGGCCAAGATCGGCCGGGCTCTGGCGGACGCTGACGCGGTGATCTCCCTCACCCACTTCAAGGGCCACGAGTCCACCGGCTTCGGCGGTGCGCTGAAGAACCTGGGCATGGGCGGCGGCTCCCGCGCCGGCAAGATGGAGATGCATTCCGCCGGCAAGCCCCATGTGGCGGAGAAGTACTGCATCGGCTGCGGCAGATGCCAGCGCATCTGCGCCCACGGCGCTCCCATTCTGGTGGACGGCAAGTGCCATATCGACCACGACCGCTGCGTGGGCTGCGGCAGGTGCATCGGCGTTTGCCCCAGAGACGCCATCCGTCCCGCCAGCGACGAGACCAACGCCATCCTGGGCTGCAAGATCGCCGAGTACGCCAAAGCCGTGTGCGCGGACAAGCCCTGCTTCCATATTTCCATCGTCATCGACGTGTCCCCCTGCTGCGATTGCCACAGCGAAAATGACAGAGCCATCGTCCCCAACGTGGGAATGTTTGCCTCCTTCGACCCCGTGGCGCTGGATCAGGCCTGCGCCGACGCGGTGAACGCGCAGACCCCCATCACTTACAGTTTTCTGGGCGAGGCGGAGCACACGCACCACGATCACTTTACGGATATGTTCCCGGACACCGACTGGCAGGCCGCGCTGACCCATGGCGAAAAGTTGGGAATTGGCACCAGAAAGTACAGTTTGATTAACATTTAAGCCCTTCTAAAAAACACCGAAAAATTATGGTTGACAATTCCGGGTATGTTTTGTATAATAACGCTTGCCTTTTGGCGGCGTAGCTCAGTTGGCTAGAGCATTCGGTTCATACCCGAAGTGTCACCGGTTCAAATCCAGTCGCCGCTACCAAAATCGGGGCGCCAACCCGGCGCCCCGAGCCTAACGGCCCGTTGGTCAAGTGGTTAAGACACCGCCCTTTCACGGCGGTAACATGGGTT
>CAZCDJ010000104.1:0-291 GCA_964497655.1 uncultured Oscillospiraceae bacterium
CAGGTAGCCGTAGGCATTCTCGCCCTCGATCTTCACCGTGGCGGACTTAATGCCGGCTTCCTCGCCGTCCAGCCAGTCCAGCAGGGTGTAGGTGTAGCCGTGGCGCTCCGCCCAGCGGGTGTACATCCGGTAGAGCATACTGGCCCAGTCCTGGGCCTCGGTGCCGCCCGCGCCGGGATGCAGGGTGAGGATGGCGTTGTTGGCGTCATACTCGCCGGAGAGCAGCGTGCCCAGACGCATCTCCTCCAGCGCTTCGGCAAAGTCGTCGTAGTCGGCCTTCAGCTCGGTGAG
>CAZCDJ010000104.1:301-6709 GCA_964497655.1 uncultured Oscillospiraceae bacterium
AAGCATCGATTCGTCGTTTTCCTCCAGCGCCATCTCGCAGAGGGTGTACAGGTCGTCCCATTTGGCGCAGAGCTTCTCGTAGCGGGCGCATTTGGCCTGCAGCTGCTTCAGGCGCTTTTGCACCTTTTGGCTGCGCTCCAGATCGTTCCAGAAGCCGTCCTCCGCGGACTGCTTTTCCAGCTCCGCGATCTCCGCTTTGGCGGCGTCCAGCTTCAGGGCGGTGCCCAGATGGGCAAGGTCCGGCTTGATGCCGTTCAGTTTGGATTTATATTCTTCAAATTCAAGCATGGTGACTCACTCTCTTATTAATATTAAACTGATTAAAATTAGCTCCAATATTATATACAAAATGTACGCGCTTGTAAATAAGCAAAAATCCTCGTGATAACCCTATGAATTTTGCGGCGTATTTGGTATAATGCAAATGTGCCGATTTCCCGGCGGCGCGCAGAACAGAAAGAGAGGACGATCGAATTGATCTCACACGGCAAAGAGGTAAAGGTTTTCGCCGGAAACTCCAACGTGGCTCTGGCCAACGCGATTTGCGACAAGCTGAGCAAGAAGCTCGGCAACTGCGAGGTTTCATCCTTTGCGGACGGAGAGGTATCTCTCGCTCTTGGGGAGCCGGTACGCGGCGCCGACGTATTTATTGTCCAGTCCACCTGCAAGCCGGTCAACGATAACCTGATGGAGCTCCTTGTCATGATAGACGCCATGCGCCGCGCCAGCGCGGGACGCATCACCGCCGTGGTTCCCTACTTCGGCTATGCCCGTCAGGATCGCAAGGCCAAGAGCCGCGATCCTATCTCCGCCAAGCTGGTGGCAAATCTCATCACCGAGGCCGGCGCCGACCGGGTGCTGACCATGGACCTGCACGCCGCCCAGATTCAGGGCTTTTTTGACATTCCCGTGGACAACCTGTTCGGCTCTCCCATCCTTGCCAATTATTATACCAAGAAGTTCGGCCGTGGAAACGACGACTACATGGTTGTCTCGCCGGACGTGGGCAGCGTGGCCCGGGCCCGGGGCTTCTCTCAGAAGCTGGACATGAACCTGGCCATCGTGGATAAGCGCCGCCAGAAGGCCAACTCCAGCGAGGTCATGAACATCATCGGCGACGTGAAGGGCAAGAACGTCATCCTGCTGGACGACATGGTGGATACCGCCGGAAGCCTCTGCCACGCGGTGGACGCGCTGGTGGAGATCGGCGGAGCCAAGGATATCTATGCCTGCGCCACCCACGGCGTGCTGTCCGGCCCGGCGCTGGAGCGCATAGAGCGCAGCCCCCTGAAGGAGCTGATCTTGCTGGATACCGTGCCCTACCCCTCCGACAAGCCCGTCTGTGACAAGGTGCGTTATCTCTCCGTGGCCCCCATTTTCGCCGAGGCCATCGAGCGTATTTACGAGGAGGTCTCCATCTCCTCTCTGTTTGATTAAGAGGTAAAATGCTGTTTCAGAAGAATTCCGGCGCCCAGTGGATCGTGGCATTTCTGGGCAACCCGGGCGTGGAGTACGAGAATACCCGCCACAACGCGGGCTTTCTCACCGCCCACGCGCTGGAAAAGGCCAAGGGCATCAAGATCAACCGTCTGCGCTTCCGCTCCCTCACCGCGCTTGCGGAGCTGGGCGGCAGCAAGACGCTGGTGATGATGCCCCAGACCTATATGAATCTGTCCGGCGAGGCCGTGGGCGAGGCCGCCCGGTTTTACAAGATTCCCGCCGACCATGTGCTGGTGGTCTCCGACGAGATGGCCCTGCCCGTGGGAAAAATGCGGGTGCGCCCCGGCGGCAGCGCCGGCGGCCACAACGGACTGAAAAACATCATCCAGCATCTGGGCACCGACGCGTTTCCCCGGATCCGTCTGGGCATCGGGGAGCCGCCCCGGGAGGACTATGATCCCAAGGACTGGGTGCTCAGCGTGTTCCGCGGGCATGACGCGGAGGATATGGCGGCGGTGGCGTCCAGGTGCGCGGAGGCTGTGGAGTACTATATCCAAAACGGCCCGGACAAAACCATGAACCGGTACAACTGACCGCCCCGGTGGGGCGCGGCAGATAGATCTCAGCCAAGCAAAGGGGGAAACCACATGAACAGATCATGCGTCGCCATGCTGTTGGCGGGCGGGCAGGGCTCCCGGCTCTATGCCCTCACCAAGGACGTGGCAAAGCCCAACGTGCCCTTCGGGGGTAAATACCGCATCATTGACTTCCCGCTTTCCAATTGCGCCAATTCCGGCATCGACGTGGTGGGCGTGCTTACCCAGTACCGGCCGCTGCAGCTCAACAGCTATATCGGCTCGGGGCAGGCCTATGATCTGGACTCCTCCGACGGCGGCGTGTTTATCCTGCCGCCCTATCAGAGCGCCGGGGACAAGGGCTCCTGGTTCAGCGGCACCGCCAACGCCATCTATCAGAACCTGACCTTTTTGGAGACCTACGACCCGGAATATGTGCTGATCCTCTCCGGCGACCACATTTACAAGATGGATTACTCGGATATGCTGCGCCAGCACACGGAAAGCGGCGCGGCGTGCACCATCGCCGTCATCCAGGTGTCCAGGGCGGACGCCCATCGCTTCGGCATCCTGAGCACCGGGGCGGACGGGTATATTAACGAGTTTGAGGAGAAGCCCCGGGAGCCCAAGAGCGATCTTGCCAGCATGGGTATCTACATCTTCAACTGGAAGAAGCTGCGGGACTACCTGATTGCCGACGAGAACGACCCGGCCTCCAGCAAGGATTTCGGCAAGGACATTATCCCCGCCATGCTCCGCGCCGGCGAGCGGCTGTGGCCCTACCGCTTCAGCGGCTACTGGCGGGACGTGGGCACCATTGTCAGCCTGTGGGACGCCAATATGGATATGCTGTCCCCCACGCTCATCAATCTGTACGACCCGGACTGGCCTATCCGCAGCCGCAGTCCCGTCCGTCCGCCCCATTACGCGGGCGAGCACTCCCAGGTGGTTCATTCCATCGTCACCGAGGGCTGTGAGATTTTCGGGCACGTGGAAAACTCCGTGCTGTCCCACAGCGTAAGGGTGGGCAACGGGGCCAAGGTGTTATACAGCATCCTCCATCCCGGCGTCACGGTAGGCGACGGGGCGGTGGTGGAATACGCCATTCTGGGCGAGGGCGCCGTGGTGGGCCCGGGCGCCCATGTGGGCGGCGAGCCGGACGGCACCGATACCTGGGGCGTGGCCACCTGCGGCCCCGGCGTTCAGGTGGCGGAGGGCGCGGTGATCAAAAGCGGCGCCATGGTTTACGGCGGAAGGGAGGAGGCGGGGAAATGAGCGATCTGCACGGAATTATCCTGGCTTATCACACCGAGCCCGCTCTGCGGGAGCTGGTGGACCGCCGCACGGCGGCGTCGCTGCCCTTCTGCGGCCGGTATCGGCTCATCGACTTCTCGCTGTCCTCCATGCAAAATGCCGGCGTGCGGGACGTGGACGTGCTGCTGCGCCGGGACTACCAGTCCCTGCTGGACCATGTGGGCGGCGGCAAGGAATGGGACATGGCCCGCAAGCGGGGCGGACTGCGCCTTTTGCCCCCCTTCGGGCAGAAGGAGACCACCGCCGGCGAGTATGAGGGCGTGATGGAAGCGCTCTGCGCCGTGGAGGGCTACATCCGGGACATCCGCCAAAGCTATGTGGTGCTCACCCGGGGCAATCTGGCCGCCAACGTGGATCTCACCGCCGTGCTGAACCACCATCTCCATTCCGGCGCGGAGGTCACAGCCGTGTGCAGCGCTCTGGTGCCTAAAATGCCCCATCAGCGCTATCTGGTGGACGAGAACGGCTTTGCCACCCAGCTGCTGTACCGGCAGAGCGGGCCGGGAGAGGGGCTTGCCTCGCTGGAGATGTACCTGATGAGCAAGGAGAAGCTGGTGGAGCTGCTGGATCAGGCTAACTCCCACATGAGGTACCATTTCCACCGGGACGCGGTGGCCCGGCTTCTGGAGCGGGGCGGCAAGCTGGCGGTGTATGAGCACCCCGGCTACGCGGTGCACATTTCCTCCGTGGAGGAATATTATAACTCCAGCATGGATATGCTTCGCAGCGAGTGCCGGGCGGAGCTGTTCCCCCCGGAGCGACCCGTGCGTACCAAGAGCCGCAGCGACGTGAGCACCTATTACGGCGAGCACGCCGCCAGCAAAAACAGCCTTGTGGCGGACGGCTGCTTCATCGAGGGCACCGTGGAAAACAGCGTGGTGTTCCGGGGCGTTCGCATCGGCAAGGGCGCGGTGATTCGCAACAGCATTATCATGCAGGATACCGTGGTGGGCGAGGGCGCGGAGCTTCGGTATGTCATCTCCGACAAAAACGTGACCGTGACCCCCTTCGTGTCCCTCACCGGCAGTCCCAGACTGCCCCTGGTGCTCCCCAAGCGAAGCACCTTGTAATTCTATAACAGTTAGGAAGATACAAAACCATATGACGACAGAACAGATTTCAAGAGACGAAATTCGGGGCGCGCTGGAGGATAAGCTTTGCGCCTACTTCGGCGTTACCGGCGAGGATGCCACAGATCAGCAGGTGTTTCAGGCCGCGGCCATGGTGATTCGGGAGATCATGAGCCGGCTGCTGGCCTTTGAGAAGGGCGAGCAGCAGGAAAAAGAGGTGCACTACCTCTCCATGGAGTTCCTCATGGGCAGAAGCCTGATGAAAAACGCCTACAATCTGGGCGTGGGCGAGGCGCTTACCGGCGCGCTGGAGGATTTGGGCCGCAGCGCGGCGGATATCTTCGAGGAGGAGCCGGACGCGGGGCTGGGCAACGGCGGACTGGGACGACTGGCCGCCTGCTACATGGACTCCATGGCCAGCGAGGGCATTGCCGCCACCGGGTATTCCATCTGCTACGAGCTGGGCATTTTCCGGCAGGAGATTGAAAACGGCGCTCAGACCGAGCTGGCGGACAACTGGCGCGCCGGCGCGGAGAGCTGGCTCATTCCCCGCTACGAGGACACCGTGGAGATTCATTTCGGCGGTCGCGTGGAGGAGAATTGGGACTATTTCGGCAACTGCCACGCGGAGCTGAAGGACTACGAAACTGTTCTGGCCGTGCCCCGGGATATGCTGATCGGCGGTTACGGCGGCAACCATATCAACACCCTGCGGCTGTGGGAGGCCCACAGCCCCTCCAGTTTGGATATGTACCAGTTTTCCGAGGGCGAGTATGTGAAAAGCATGGAGCAGCGCACCATGGCTGAGGTCATCACCAAGGTGCTCTACCCGGCGGACGATCACATGGAGGGCAAGACCCTGCGCCTGAAGCAGCAGTACTTCTTTGTCAGCGCCACCGCCCAGACCATCGTGCGTCAGCACCGGAAGACTTGGGGGGACGTGAGGAGCTTTGCCTCCCACCATGTGGTGCACATCAACGACACCCACCCCACCCTGATGATTCCCGAGCTGATGCGGATTTTCATGGACGAGGACGGCTTGGGCTGGGATGAGGCCTGGGACATCGTGAGTAAGTGCGTGGCCTACACCAACCACACCGTCATGAGCGAGGCGCTGGAGACCTGGCCCCAGGGTCTGGTACAGAGCCTGCTGCCCCGGGTGTTTGAGATCATCGGCGAGATCAACCGCCGCTGGCGGGCCTACCTCACCCAGCAGTTCCACGGAGACGGGGCCAAGGTGGCCCGCAACGCCGTCCTTGGAGACGGGAAGGTGCGGATGGCGAATCTGTGTCTGGCCGGCTGCTATATGATTAACGGCGTCTCCGGATTGCACGGCGAGATATTGAAGAAAGACCTGTTCCGGGATGTGTGCGAGCTCACGCCGGAGAAGTTCACCTATGTGACCAACGGCATTGACCACCGCCGCTGGCTGAGCCAGATCAACCCCCGGCTGGACGCGCTGGTGCGGGAGCTGATCGGCGACGGGTATATCCGCCGGCCGGAGGAGCTGGCCGCCCTGCGGGCCTTTGAGACCGACGGGGAGGTGCTGCTGCGCCTGCGGGAGATCAAGGAGTACAACAAGGCGGACTTTGCCGACTATGTGGCGAAGGCGCAGGGCGTGCGGCTGAACACCGGCGCGGTGTTCGATGTGCAGGTGAAGCGCCTGCACGAGTATAAGCGCCAGCTTCTGTGCGCCATGCTCATTGCCCATCTGCAGGATCGGCTGCACGACGACCCCGGGCAGGATTTTGTGCCCCGCACCTTTATTTTCGGCGCAAAGGCCGCCGCGGGCTACCACACCGCCAAGCGTATCATCGAGCTGATTTGCTCTCTGGGCGCGGATATCGACGCCGACCCGGTCTGCAAGGATAAGCTGCAGGTGGTGTTTCTGGAGAACTATCGGGTCAGCGTGGCGGAGAGACTGATGCCCGCCGCCCAGGTGAGCGAGCAGATTTCCACCGCCGGCAAGGAGGCCAGCGGCACCGGCAACATGAAGCTGATGATGAACG
>CAZCDJ010000105.1:0-6685 GCA_964497655.1 uncultured Oscillospiraceae bacterium
TAGTACAGATCCCGGCGGAAGCTCCCGGCGCGCACCAGCGCGGAAAGATCCTTGTCGGTGCTGCAAATCACCCGCACGTCCACGGGAATTACCTTCTCGGTGCCGGCCCGCACCACTTCTTTTTCCTGCAGAACCCGCAGCAGCCGCCCCTGAATCTCCGTGGGCAGTTCGCTGAGCTCATTGAAAAAGACGGTGCCGCCGTGGGCCAGCTCGATCATGCCCGGGCGGCCGGGGCGGCCCTTGGCGTCGGCGGAGCCGAACAGCTCGCTCTCCATGGCGGAGGGGGGCAGGGAGGCGCAGTTCACCTCCACGAAGGGGCCCTTGCGCCGGGCGCTGGCGTTGTGGATGGCCTGGGCGAACAGAGCCTTGCCTACACCGGACTCGCCGCAGATCAGGATGGGCGCGTCGTAGCGGGCAAATTCGTGGGCGTTGTCCACGCAGCTTTTCATGGCCGGGGTTTTGAACACCACGTCCCGGAAGCGGTACTTTGCCATGAAGCCCTTGCGGGAGAGGGTAAGACGCACATTCTGCTCAATGTCCATCAGCTCGCTGACGGACTGGAAGGTCATCACCGCGCCGTTGATGCTCCCGTCCACGACAATGGGAATGAGGGAGGAGACCACGCCCAGCCCGTAGATATTCTCCAGCCGGCCCAGCTCGCTCTGGCCGCTTCGCATCACGGCGGGCAGGGGGGACAAGGGCCAAACGTCCAGAATGGGCTTGCCCAGAGACTCACGGGCGTCCACCCGCAGCACCTCGGCGGCGGCGTTGTTCATCACGGTGATGCGGGAGTTCTCGTCCACCGCCACCACGCCGTCGTGGACGAAGTCGGTGATGGTCTCCAGCCGCTGGGTGCGGGCCTTTTGCAGATGGGTGGCCCGGACAATCCGCCGGGCCTCCCGCAGGGCGGCGGTGATGGACTCGGGCTGGGAGTTGATGACAATGCCGTTGCAGCCCAGCGCGTTGGTGATGCGGGTGGTGTTGGCGTCGCCCACATAGGTGCGGATGCCCCGCTCCTTGTAGGCGGTGATGATCTCCGGAATCTGCTCCTCGCTGTTCAGCTCGATCTTTACGATGTCGTAGGGCAGCAGCTCTCCCAGAATGTCGAAGCCGTCCACCACGTTGTTGGCGCCCACCACGCCGATGACGCTGTCGCTGATGTCGGCGTTTTTCAGGGTTTGAATGATGTCGTAGGCGGTGACCTTTATCTCCACGATGGGCACGTTCACGGCGGCGCAGCACAGCCGGTAGGTGCCGCCCCGGGTCACCAGCACCCGGGCGCCCGCCTCTACGGCAGCCACGGCGGCATCCCGCCCCTCGTTCATGCTGCCGGAGATGATTTCGATGTTGTCGTAGTGCCGGGATTCCACGATTTTCCGGGTGGCGGACAGGATGTCCGGCGTTGGGGCGATGACCGCGATCTCTTTCATAAGCTCCATCCTTTGCCAACAAATTCGTTGCTTGAATTATAGCATACGGCTCTCGGCGGTTACAACTATCCGGGAAAAAGAGAATTTTCCCCGGACGGCTTGCAAATTTTTGCCGGCTTGTTTAAGATGTAGGGCAAAGCAATACAGATGACGGAGGCGTGCTTATGTTTGAAACTGCCACATTAGAGTTATTGGACTTCATCCGACGCAGCCCGGTGTGCTACCACGCGGTGGCGAACCTGGCGGAGAGGCTGGAAGCGGCGGGCTATGTCCGGCTGCGGGAGCGGGACGGGTGGAGCGTTGCCCCGGGTGGGAAATACTATGTACTGCGGGGCGGCTCGTCCCTCATCGCCTTCGCCGTGCCGGAGGGGGAGTGGCGGGGCTTTCGCATCGCGGCGTCCCACTCGGACAGCCCCTGCTTCAAGCTGAAGCCGGACGCGGAGATGCCGGTGGAGGGGAACTATGTGAAGCTGAACGTGGAGAAATACGGCGGCATGATCCTCTCCACCTGGCTGGATCGCCCCCTCTCCATCGCCGGACGGCTCACCGTGCGGACGGACGCGGGGCTGGAGACGCGCCTTGTGGACTTCGGCCGGGACGCGGTGCTCATCCCCAACCTTGCCATCCACATGGAGCGCACGCTGAATGACGGCTACAAGTACACCGTGCAGCGGGATATGCTGCCCCTGTTCGGCGGCGCAGACGCCAAGGGGCGGCTGCTACCCATGGCCGCGGAGGCGGCGGGGGTGGAGCCGTCGGCCATTATGGGCTCCGACCTGTTCCTCTATCACCGCATGGCGGGCAGCATCTGGGGCGCGGCGGGGGAATTCGTGTCCGCCCCCCGGCTGGACGACCTGCAATGCGCCTGGTGCACCATGACTGCCCTCCTGTCCTCCCGGCCGGAGCGGGACGTGAACGTGTGCTGCGTGTTCGACAACGAGGAGGTGGGCAGCGGCACCATGCAGGGCGCGGATTCCACCTTCCTCAGCGATACCCTTTGCCGCATCACCGCCGCGCTGGGCGGAGATGGGGAGGACTATCTCCGGGCGGTGGCAAGTTCCTTCCTTGTGAGCGCGGACAACGCCCACGCCGTGCACCCCAACCGGGGCGACGCGGCGGACCCGGTGTGCCGTCCCGTGCCCAACGGGGGCGTGGTGATAAAGCACAACGCTAATCAGAAGTACACCACCGACGGGGTGTCGGAGGCGGTGTTCCGCACCGTGTGCGCCGCAGCGGACGTGCCGGTGCAGGACATTGTGAACCACGGCGATATGCCCGGCGGCTCCACGCTGGGCAACATCTCCACCGCCCATGTGTCCGTGCGCAGCGTGGACATCGGCCTTGCCCAGCTGGCCATGCACTCCTCCTACGAGACGGCGGGGGAGCGGGATACAGCGTATCTGCTGCGGGCCATGACCGCCTATTTCGGCGGCAGCCTGCCCCAGGTGGCGGAATAAATAACAGGGACGCCGGAATTGCTCCGGCGTCCCTCAGTCTGTCGAAATACCTCGTAGAGTTTCGCCGCCGCAGCGGCGAAATAGGGTCAAATCCCGTTTTCCGCCGCGGCGTGTACGTGGCGGAAAACACCGCTCGCGGAGCGTGCGTCGACTTGTCCGCTGTAAGCGGACAACTTAAGGCGCGAAGCGTAGCGCGACCCCTTTGTCAAAGAAGTCCTTGGACTTCTTTGACAAGCTAAACAGGGACGCCGGAATTGCTCCGGCGTCCCTGTTTATCAGATGGGGCGCAGCTCGTCGTCCAGCCAGGTGTCGGTGGGGGAGACGACCCTTGTGAAGATGCGCGCGGCGTCCTCCGGGTATTTGCACTGGTGGAACTTGAACACCAGCTGCCCGTCCTCCAGCGCGCCGATGATGCGGATTTTGCCCCGGGGGTGGCTCATGGCGAAGCGAACGCATTTGCCCAGCCCGCTCTGCTGGGACTTTGCCGCGTCCACAATTCGGATGGCCTCCGCGAGCGGCACCTGGAATCTGCCCCGCACGCCGGTCACCGGGCGGCACTGGAAAATGTAATAGGGGGCCACGCCCCAGCGGGTCAGTCCCCGCAGCAGCTCCGCCAGCGTGTCCGGGTCGTCGTTCACGCCCCGCATCAGCACCGTCTGGTTTTTCACCTCCACGCCCCTTGCCCGCAGGGCCATCACGCCCTTCTCCGCCTCCGGCGTCAGCTCTCTGGGGTGATTAAACTGGGTGATCAGATAAATGGCCTTGCGCTTGGCGTAGCGCTCCATCATGTCCAAAAATTCCTCGTCGCCGTAGATTCGCTCCGGCAGTGTCACCGGCATACGGGAGCCGAAGCGGATCAGGTCGATATGATCCAGCTGCGAGATCGGGGAGAGATAGCGCTCCAGAATGTCGTTGGGGTTCATTAGGGCGTCGCCGCCGGAGATGAGGATGTTGGTGATTTCCTTGTGCCGGCGCAGATAATCCACCGCCTCGTCCGCCCGCCGGCTCAGCTCGTCGCTGCTCAGGCCCACCAGACGCTTGCGGAAGCAGTGGCGGCAGTACATGGCGCATTGGTTGGTGCTCAGCAGCAGGGCCGTCTGGGTATATTTGTGCTGCAGACCATCCAGCTTGGTGTTGTCGCTCTCTCCGCTGGTGTCGAAGGACCCGCCGTCCTCCAACTCGTCCCCCGAGGGGACGCACATCTTCCGGATGGGGTCGGCGGGATCGTCTCTATCAATGAGGGACAGGTAATAGGGCGTGATCATCATGGGAAAGCGCTCAATGACCCGTTGAATGTCCGCTGTCTCCTCCGCCGATAGCCCCAGCGCCGCGGAAAGCTCCTCCGCGGTGCGGATGCCACGTTTCAGTTCGTCGTGCCAGCTCATAGTCGATCATCCTTTCGTTCATGTATACTATTACATTTTATCATAAAATAGGGGGTCGGGGCAATTCGCGGTGCGGTTGAAATATTAAAAATTTTGGGCTATAATGTGTTCAATTCTTACGAACGTTGGGGGCAACATGACGGAAATCAGCGAGAATACGGGTCTTTTTTTGTGCCCGGCCCGGGAGCTGGACATTGAAAAGACCTTTGAATGCGGACAGTGCTTCCGCTGGAACGCCGACGGGGCGGGCGGCTATACCGGCGTGGCCTCCGGTCGGGCGGCCACCCTCCGGCGGGAGGGGGACGGGGTTTATATTGACGCGCCCGAGGGGGAGCTGCCTTTTTGGAGATACTATTTTGATCTGGACGAGGATTACGAGGCGGCGACGCGCAGAGTGTCGGTGTGCGAGTATTTGCGGGAGTGCGCGGACTACGGCGCGGGCATCCGCATCCTGCGGCAGGACAAATGGGAGGCGCTGTGCTCCTTTCTCATCAGCCAGTGCAACAACATCCCCCGAATCAAGGCCATTGTGGAGGCGCTGTGTGCGCTGGCGGGGGACGAAATCCGGTACCGGGGGGAGACGCGGTACGCCTTTCCCACGGCGGAGCAGGTGGCTGCGCTGAGCCCTGAGGCGCTTGCGCCGCTTCGCTGCGGCTACCGGGCGCCCTATCTGCTCTCCGCCGCCCGGGCCGTGACGGCGGGAGAGCCGGATCTGGAGGCGCTGGCGGAGCTTCCCGGGCCGGAGGCCCGGATGGAGCTGCTGCGTCTGCGGGGCGTGGGCGGCAAGGTGGCGGACTGCGCGGTGCTGTTCGGTCTGCACCGGATGGATGCCTTCCCGGTGGACACCTGGATGAAGAAGGCGCTGAAGGCCCATTTCCCGCCGGACTTCGACCCGGCGTCTCTGGGGGAATATGCCGGTCTTGCCCAGCAGTATATCTTCTATCGGGCCAGAGATGAGGGGCGTCGCCGGCAATAATTTGTTGACTTGACCGGGCAAAACGAATACAATAGGCTGAATATCATACGGGGGTGTGTGTCATATGGATCAGACAAAAAAATACGCTTCACGCTTCGTCGGTGAGGGACTTACCTTCGACGACGTGCTGCTGGTTCCGGCGGAAAGCTGCGTTCTGCCGCCGGATATCGACCTGTCCACCAATCTCACCAAAAAGATCAGGCTGAATACGCCTATCATGAGCGCCGCCATGGACACGGTGACGGAGTACCGCATGGCGATTGCCATCGCCCGGGAGGGCGGCATCGGCGTCATCCATAAGAGTATGTCCATTGATATGCAGGCCGAGCAGGTGGATATGGTGAAGCGCAGCGAAAACGGCGTCATCACAAACCCCTTCTATCTTGGGCCGGACAATACGCTGGGCGAGGCGGACGCGCTGATGGCCAAATTCCGCATCTCCGGTGTGCCGGTGGTGGACACCGATGGGCGACTTATCGGCATCATCACCAACCGGGATATGAAGTTTGAGGAGAACATGGACCGCTCCATCCGCGAGGTCATGACCGCCAGCGGCCTGATCACCGGCAGCGAGGGCACCACCCTGCAGGAGGCCAGAGAAATTCTCCGCCAGCATAAAATAGAGAAGCTTCCCATTGTGGACGGAGATTTCCGCCTGAAGGGGCTTATCACCATTAAGGACATTGAGAAGGTAGTCAAATACCCCAATAGCGCCAAGGACAGCCGGGGCAGACTGCTGTGTGCCGCCGCTCTGGGCGTCACCGGCGACATTCTTGACCGGGCGGGCGCGCTGGTGGATGTGGGAGTGGACGCGCTGGTGCTGGACAGTGCCCACGGTCACAGCGCCAACATCATGCGCTGTGTGCGTCTGGTGAAGGAAAAGTTCCCGGATGTGCAGCTCATTGCCGGCAACGTGGCCACCGCCGAGGGGACGGAAGCCCTCATCAAGGCGGGTGTGGACTGCGTGAAGGTGGGCATCGGCCCCGGCTCCATCTGCACCACCCGCGTGGTGTCCGGCGTGGGCGTGCCCCAGATCACCGCCGTTCTGGAATGCGCGGAGATGGCGGAGAAGTACGGCATCCCCGTGATTGCCGACGGCGGCATCAAGTACAGCGGCGACATCGTGAAGGCCATCGCAGCGGGCGCGCGGGTGGTCATGATGGGCTCCATGCTGGCCGGCTGCGAGGAAAGCCCCGGCGAGAGCGAGATCTATCAGGGCCGCCAGTTCAAGGTCTATCGGGGCATGGGCTCCATCGGAGCCATGCAGAAGGGCAGCGGCGACCGGTACTTCCAGTCCGGCACCAAAAAGCTGGTGCCCGAGGGCGTGGAGGGCCGCGTGCCTTATAAGGGAGTAGTCAGCGATACCATCTATCAGATGATGGGCGGCCTGCGCTCCGGCATGGGCTACTGCGGCGCCAAGGACATTGAGACCCTGCG
>CAZCDJ010000106.1:0-6456 GCA_964497655.1 uncultured Oscillospiraceae bacterium
GCTCGATCTCACACAGACCTTCGGACACGGCAATGTGCCGCCCGGTGAGCAGGCACGCGCCGCCGGTGACGCCGGAGGCTTTCAGTCCCGCCAGCTCCGAGGACGTGAGCCCCGCGTTGGGACGCCACAGATCCGCCACAAAGCGGCGCTCGTCCCGGCTGCGGTTGACGCAGATCAGGTACGCGCCGTCTCGGGCGCTCTCGCCGAACACGTCCCGCCCGCCGGAGATGCAGCGCAGCACGCACAGCACGTCCGGGTCGGGGGCGAAGAAGGCGGCGGCGCCGGTGGTCAGCGCGTCCGCGCCGGCGCGGAGGGCGGCAAGGGCGGCGTAGGTGTCGGCGATGGGGTGCCGCCCGGTGGTGAAGGGCGCCCGGTCGAAGGGGTCCAGCATCCCGTTCATGCCCGTCTCGTCCCCGTAGTAAAAGCAGGGCGCGCCGGGAATGGCATACTGCACGGCGGCGAACAGCCGCTGCATGGCCGCGCCCCGCGCGTCCTGCCCGTCGGCAACCAGGAAGCCGCTCTGTTGCTCCCGGGTGAGGCTTTTGGCGTCAATGCGGGTGGCCAGCGCGGTGCGGATGCGCTCCGTGTCGTGGGAGCCGGTGAGGTTCATCAGGGAGTAATACAGGGGCGCGGGGTAGTTTAGCCGCTGGCACAGCAGAAAGGCGGCAAGCGTCCGCGCGTCGCTACGGAAGGTGAAAAAGTCGATGAGCGCGGCACGCAGGGGGTAGTTCATCACGCTGTCCAGACTGGCGCCCAGGGCGTAGTCGCGGGCCTTGCCGTAGCTGGTCTTGGTGACGGCGTCCTCCCACACCTCGCCCAGCACCACCGCGTCGGGGCTGACGGACTTGGCGGCGGCGCGGATTAGGCTCAGGGCGTCGTCCGGCAGCTCGTCGGCCACGTCCAGCCGCCAAGCGGAAGCGCCCCGGCGCAGCCAGGTTTTCACCACGCTGTGCTCGCCGCTTACCACAAAGTCCTGCCAGGCGGCGTTCTCCTCGTCCACCTCCGGCAGATCGGGGAAGTTCCACCAGCAGCGGTAGTCGTCGGGGAAGGAGCGGAAATCGTACCAGTCGTAATAGGGGCTTTGCGTCCCTTGACACGCGCCGGGCTCGTTGTAGTGCCCGAATTTGTTAAAGTAGCGGCTGTCGGCCCCGGTGTGGGAGAACACGCCGTCCAGCATGATGCGGATGCCCAGCTCCTTTGCCCTGGCGCACAGCCGCTCCATGTCCTGGTTGCTGCCCAGAATGGGGTCCACGGTCAGGTAGTCCGCCGTGTCGTAGCGGTGGTTGGAGCAGGCCTCCACAATGGGGTTCAAGTAGATGCAGCTCACGCCCAAAGACTGGATGTAGGGCAGATTCTCCTCAATGCCCCGCAGGGTGCCGCCGTAGAAATCCAGCGGGAAATAGAAGCCCTCGGCGCTGTTGGGCTGCCAGTCCACCGCCTCGTCCCAGCCCTCGTGGAACTTCACATTCCGGCCCATGGCCCGGTGGTGGGCGATGCCCCGTTGGGCGGTGTCGCTGCCATCCCGGGCGAAGCGGTCAGGGAAAATCTGGTAGATCACGCTCCGTCGCAGCCAGTCCGGGGTGGTGAAGGCCCCGTCGTACACGGTCAGGCGAAAGCCGTCCCCCCGGCTGGTGGTCAGAGTGCCAAAGCGCCCGTCCGGGCTGTCGGGGCCCAGCCACAGCTCGCCCATGGCAGTTTGCAGGCGGAAGCGGTAGCGCAGGGCGCAGGGATCGGCGCAGGGGGTCAGGGTGACGACCCAGCGCCCGTCGCCGCCGGTCATTTCGGCGGTATGCTCCCAGTCGTCGCAGCCAATCAGCAGCTGCGCGCCGCGCACCAGTCCGTCCGGGTCGGCGAAGGAGAGGGTCACGTCCCTGCCGGTGGGCAGAGCGCCCAGCGGGCGGCGGAAATCCTCGCAGGCGGCATCGCAGAGGATGCGCCCGGTCATGTCAGATAAGGTCATAGCTCTTTGAATTTGGCGGGCATCACGGTGTAAAGCGTGCGCAGCGCGTCTGCCCGCAGCTCCTTTGTACAATGTATTTCGCCGCACAGCACGGCGCTGAGCTTTCGGAAATCCACCTCGCCGTCCCGGAGCACCGCGCCGGAGGCGATGCGCTCCCAGTCGCCGGGGTATCTGTCCCACAGCGCGGCGCAGAGCTTCTCGTTCACCGCGCCGATGAGGGCGGCGGTGCGGGGCTGCAGCGTGGCCACGGCGGCCAGGGGAGCGGTCTCCCCGGTGACGGGCACGGCCACAAAGCCGCGGGCCAGGGCGGCGGTGGCGTCCTCCCAGCTCATGTGCCGCTCATCCAGCGCGATACGCAGCAGCTCGGGCAGCTGCAGGGCAGCCGCGCTGCCGTCTGCCACCTGGCGCTGCGCCCCGTCTCCCGGCGTCAGGGGCTTGGGGGGAAAGCAGGCGGCGGTTGAAGCGGCGTTTGCCGCGGCGCGGAAGTAGGCCGCCGTCAGGGGGGGCACTCTGCCCTCGTTGAGCCGGAAGGCCAGCTCCCGGGATCGGGCGTATTCCGCCATGTCGGCCTTCACGTCGCCGCCCCGCAGGGAGGGGCAGGGCGCGGCCAGCCAGCCCCGGGGGGAGGGCACCGCCAGCACGCAGGTGCGCCCCTCGTAGCTCACGGTGAGCCCGTCATGGCTCCAGTTTTCATGGACGCGTCCGCCGAACCAGATCTCTGTGGATTTATTCTCCATCACAGCATGCTGATGTAGAGCCGGGCATAGTCCATGGCGGAGCGGGCGAAGCCGAAGTCGGCGCTCATGCCGCTGCGGACCAGACCCGTCCAGGCGTCCTTGTGGTTATGGTACACGTCCAGCGCGCGCAGCACCGCGTCCTTCATCTCGTGGGCGTTGTAGTTGGCGAAGGTGAAGCCGGTGCCCTCGCCGGTGTACTGGTTGTAGGGCAGCACGGTGTCCTTCAGTCCGCCGGTTTCCCGCACCACGGGCACGGTGCCGTAGCGCATGGCGATCATCTGGCTCAGGCCGCAGGGCTCGAACCGGGAGGGCATCAGAAGGATGTCCGCGCCGGCATAGACCTTGTGGCTCAGGGCCTCGTTGTAGCCGATGTAGGAGCACACGCGGCCCCTGTGGCGGGCCTCCGCCGCGCGCATAAAGTCCTCATACGCCTTGTCGCCGGT
The DNA here is from genome assembly GCA_964497655.1 of uncultured Oscillospiraceae bacterium. Taxonomy (GTDB): domain Bacteria; phylum Bacillota; class Clostridia; order Oscillospirales; family Oscillospiraceae; genus Scatomorpha. Next base: position 3,141 of record CAZCDJ010000106.1, read on the forward strand.
GCCCAGCAGCAGGAAGCACAGGTCACTGCCCATCAGCTCGTCCAGCACGCGCATCACCAGGTCGAAGCCCTTCTGGTCGGTCATGCGGGTCACCATGGCCACCAGCGGCGTATCCGGCGAGGCGGTGAGGCCCATGTCGAACATCAGAGCATCCTTGCACGCCCGCTTGAATTGCAGGTGTCCCTTGTCGTAGCGGTGGGGGATATCCGGGTCGGAATGGGGGTTGAACACCCGGGTGTCAATGCCGTTCACAATGCCGCTGAGCTGGTGTCGCCGGGCGGAGAGAATACCCTCCAGCCCCTCGCCGAAGTAGGGGGTGCAGATCTCCCGGGCGTAGGTGGGGGACACGGTGCTCAGTCGGTCGGCGAACACGCAGCCGGCCTTCAGGAAGGCGGCGCAGCCGTCCAGCTCCATGTATTCGGGGGTAAAGTAGCGATCCTCCACGCCGAAGAAGTCCCGGAAGAACTCAAAGCCGAACTTGCCCTGATAGGCGATGTTGTGGATGGTGAGCAGGGTCTTGAGCTTTCCCTGCTGGAAGTAGCCGTATTTGGCCTTCACCAGCATGGGCAGCATGGCGGTGTGCCAGTCGTTACAGTGGAGGACGTCGGGGGTGAAGTCCAGATTGGGGATGGCGTCAATCACGGCCCGGGTGAAGAAGGCGTACTGCTCGCCCTCGGCGGTGCCGCCCCGGTAGATGCGGTCGCCAAAGTAGAACTCGTTGTCCACCAGATAGATGGTCACGCCATCCAGCACCAGCTTTTCAATGCCCACATACTGGCTGCGCCAGCCCAGATCCACGCTGAAGGAGAACAGATGCTGCACCTTGCTTCCGTACTTCTCCTTTACCAGCCGGTGGTAGGGTGTGATGACCCGGGCGTCAATGCCCAGCGCGGCGAGACTCTTGGGCAGGGTGCCCACCACGTCGGCCAGACCGCCGGTCTTGGAGATGGGGGCGCACTCGGCGCTCACCAGCAGCACGGCGGGCAGCACGTCCCGACCCTTCTCCCGCAGCAGCTCCTGAAATTCACGCTTCATTGGTTTTTCCCTCCGTTTTCGTTGGTGTCAGCCGGTACCACACCGCCGACATGGGCGGCAGGGTGATGCGGGCCGAGAATGGATGCTCCAGAAACGGCTCATGGATGGACTTTATCCTCTTTTTGCACCCCAGGGCCGTGCCGCCGAATTCCTCGGCGTCGGAATTGAGGAGCTCGGTGAGTGTGCCCGGCGCGGGCAGACCGATGACGAACTCATCGTAGGCCACGGGGGTGAAGTTCACCGCGCAGACGATGTCCCGTCCGCTGTCGCACTTCCGCAGGAAGGCGATGGAGCTGCGGTCGGCGTCGTTCACGTTCAGCCACTGGTAGCCGTCCCAGCCGGTGTCCCGCTCCCACAGGGCGGGTTCTTTTTTGTAGAGTGCGTTCACCGCGGCCACATAGCGCTGCATCCCCGCGTGCTTGGGGTAATCCAGCAGCATCCAGTCCAGCTCCTTGGCAAAGTCCCACTCAATAAACTGGGCGAACTCGCTGCCCATAAACATCAGCTTTTTCCCCGGATGGGCGTACATATAGCCCCACAGCGCCCGCAGAGACGCGAACTTGGTGTCGTAGTCCCCCCACATCTTGTCCACCATGCTCTTTTTGCCGTGCACCACCTCGTCGTGGGAGAAGGCCAGCACAAAGTTTTCGCTGAAGGCGGGAAGGCGGTGGATTCCTCCGCGATGGTCACCGCGCCGGGGTATTCGGTGAGCACGGCGGTGTTCAGCTCCCGCAGGAAGTTCACCGCGTCCGGGTTAATGTTGCCGCCGGAGGCGTTGGGCGTCCATTCCCCGTTCTTGCGGCCATAGTCCAGATACAGCATGGAGCTCACCGCGTCCACCCGGATGCCGTCCACATGGTACTTGTCGAAGAAGAACACGGCGGAGGAGATGAGAAAGCTGCGCACCTGGGGCTTCGCGTAGTCGAAGATCATGGTGCCCCACTCCGGGTGCTCAGCCATGCGCGCGTCGCTGCACTCAAAGAGGTTGGTGCCGTCGAACCGGCGCAGGCCGTGCTCGTCCTTGGGGAAGTGGGCGGGCACCCAGTCGATGAGCACGCCGATGCCGCTCCGGTGCAGGGTGTCCACAAAATACATGAAGTCCTGAGGGGTGCCGTAGCGGCTGGTGGGGGCGAAAAAGCCCGTCACCTGATAGCCCCAGCTGCCCTCGTAGGGGTACTCGGTCACCGGCATCAGCTCCACATGGGTGTAACCCATCTGCTTGCAGTAGTCGCACAGCTCGTCCGCCACGGTGCGGTAGTTGGGGAACACCTGACCCTCCGCCTTTTTCCAAGAGCCCAGATGCAGCTCGTAGATGGACATAGGGGCGTGCAGAGCGTCCCGGTTCCGGCGCTTTTCCAGAAAGCGTCCGTCGTGCCAGACATAGCCGTCCAGCTCCCAGATCTTGCTGCCGGTGGCGGGGCCGGTCTCCGCGTGGAAGGCAAAGGGGTCGGCCTTCAGCGTTACCCGTCCGTCCGCGCCCTCCACCCGGTATTTATAAATCATGCCCGGGCGCGCGCCGCGCACCACAGCCGTCCACACGCCGCTGGGCGTGGCGGTCATGGGGCTTGCGCTCTCGCTCCAGCCGTTAAAGTCGCCCACCACGAAAACGCTGCGCGCGCCGGGGGCCCACACCGCGAAGGTACAGGCGTCCTCCCCGGGGATGGGGTGGCAGCCCAGTGTAAGATAGGCGCGGCGTGCCTTTCCCGTGCCCCACAGCCAAAGGTCAACCTGGCTGGGGGTCATTTCAATCAGCTCATTTGTTTGCATTGCGCGGCCTCCCATATCTTTCTAATTGTATTATAGCCTGTCCGCCGCGCGAAGGAAAGGTTTTTTTCTCCCCGGATTTGGTGAGAGAAAAACTTCTTGACATCCCTCGAAATAACTGTATAATAATTAAGCCTGTCATTGGGTTGACGGGCTATCCTTGCTCACACCCCGCGTGTGGGCCACAAGACCAGAAGGAGGTGCACAAATGGCAAAGACAAGCGAAAAGTACGAAGTAATGTACATCATCAATCCCAATCTCTCCGAGGAGGAGACCGCGGGCATCGTCGCCAAGTTCAAGGAGCTTGTAGAGGCTAACGGCACGCTTGATGAGATGGAAGAAATGGGCAAGCGCAAGCTGGCCTATGAGATCAACTATCTCACCGAGGGCTATTACGTTCTCATCAAGTTTACCAGCGAGCCGGCTTTCCCCGCCGAGCTGGACCGTATCCTTGGCATTACCGACGGCGTGATCCGCTCTCTCATCACCCTCCGCGCCGAATAAGGAGGACGAAAC
>CAZCDJ010000107.1:0-6449 GCA_964497655.1 uncultured Oscillospiraceae bacterium
CGAAGTCGTTTTCCCCGCCGCTGGAGAGGGAATAGGCCTCGTCGATGAACAGCACGCCGCCGATGGCGCTTTTGATTACCTCGGCGGTTTTGAGGGCGGTCTGCCCCACATAGCCCGCCACCAGCCCGGAGCGGTCCACCTCAATGAGCTGGCCGGTTTTCAGCACGCCGATGGCGGCGTAGATGCCGCCCAGCAGACGGGCCACGGTGGTTTTGCCGGTGCCGGGGTTGCCCATGAACACCAGATGCAGGCTCATGGGGGCCACGGGCAGGTCGTTTTCCTCCCGCAGCTTGTGCACCTTGATCAGGTTCACAAGGCTCTTAACGTCCTTCTTCACCTCGCATAGACCCACCAGCGCGTCCAGATCCGCCATCAGCTCCTCCAGAGAGGGCTTGGGGGTCTCGTCGGCCTTGGCGGCGGCCTGGGGCTGGGTCTCCCCGCCGCCGCTTACCGGGGCGGCAGAGGTGCCCACGGGGAACTTATCCTGGAAGGAGGGCTCGCCGCTGGTGACGAAGTCCGCCGCGTTCAGGGCGGGCTTGGAGGGCTTCACCCCCACGCCGTCGCAGATGGCGGTGAGCTTGTCCGTGCAGTCGGTGATGTACTTGGCCTCGGCAAAGGTCACGTCGTCGTCCACCGCGGCCAGATAGAGCAGGATGTTGGTGATCATCCGCACAAATACCCGGGAGTGGTCGGTGCCGTTGCGGGCGTCCGCGTCGGTCAGGTTGAAGAAGAACACCGGCGGCAGGAAGTCGCGGCTGTTGCACACCGCCCCGGTCAAATCCCACAGCAGCCACTCGCCGGGCTTCCGAGTGCGGGAATAGAGCTGGTTCATGGCGTCCACATGGGACTGGGTCACGCCGCCGCTGCGGTTCCACAGAGCCAGAGCGCAGTCCTGCACGAACTTATCCAGCTGGGGCGCCACGCCCCGTCCCGCCACGCGATAAAAAGCTTCCGTGTTGGAAACGTATGTTTTGTGCAGCTCCTCCGGGGAGCGCTTCCAGGATGTAGGCATGGAGATACCTCCCAAATATCAATGACTGGCTGATTATTATATACTGAAAAAAGCATTTTCACAATAGGGAAAGCGTTATTGAATTATATACGAAATGTGCTATAATAATTGAATCTGAATTTTTGATACGGAAGGAAGCTGCACAGCAATGTCCAAAAAACAGTTCAAGGCAGAATCGAAGAAACTCCTGGATCTGATGATCAACTCCATCTACACCCATAAGGAGATTTTCCTCCGGGAAATCATCTCCAACGCCTCCGACGCCATCGACAAGCTGAGCTATCGGTCGCTGACGGACGATCAGGTGGGCATGAAGCGGGAGGACTATCGCATCCTGATCTCCGTTGACGAGGACGCGCGCACCATCACCGTGTCCGACAACGGCATCGGCATGACGAAGGAGGAGCTGGAGGAAAATCTGGGCGTCATCGCCAGAAGCGGCTCCATGGCCTTCAAGGGCGCCATGGACGAGAAGGAGAAGTCCGCCGCCGATGTGGATATCATCGGTCAGTTCGGCGTGGGCTTTTACAGCGCCTTCATGGTGGCGGACAAGGTCACCGTGGTCTCCCGGGCCTTCGGCAGCGACGAGGCGTACCGCTGGGAGAGCGAGGGGGCCGATGGCTACACCGTCACCCCGGCAGAGAAGGAGACGGCGGGCAGCGACGTGATCATGCATCTGAAGCCCGACGACGAGGGCGACAAGTTCGGGGAGTATCTCCAGACCTGGAAGATCATGCGTCTTGTCACCAAGTATTCCGACTATATCCGCTGGCCGGTGCAGATGGATATCACCACCCCCCACTATGAGGAGACCGGCGAGAAGGACGAAAGCGGCCAGCCTGTCATGAAGCAGAGCATGGTCACCGAGCGGCGCACGCTCAACAGCATGGTGCCCATCTGGCAGCGGAGCAAGGGCGACGTGTCCGACGAGGACTGTGCCGCCTTCTACAAGGAAAAATTCCACGACAGCACGGAGCCTGCCGCCGTGATTCGGGTGAACGCGGAGGGACAGGTGTCCTATAAGGCCATGCTGTTCATTCCCGGCCGCCAGCCCATGAACCTGATGAGCAGCGACTATGAGCCGGGCCTGCAGCTTTATAGCTCCGGCGTGATGATCATGGAGAAATGCCCCGAGCTTCTCAGCGAGAGCTTCTATTTTGTCCGTGGCGTGGTGGACAGCCCGGATCTGAGCCTCAACATCTCCCGGGAAATGCTCCAGCATGACCGGCAGCTTCGCATCATCGCCCAGAGTCTTGCAAAGCGGGTGAAAAACGAGCTTACTAAGATGCTGCAAAACGACCGGCCCAAATACGAGAAGTTCTACGAAAATTTCGGCAGACAGCTCCGTTACGGCGCCGTGGCCGAGAATAACGCCAGCATCCAGTCCCTGAAGGAGCTGCTGCTCTATCGGGTGGAGACGGACAAGACCGCCACCCTGAAGGAATATGTGGATGCCATGCCCGCCCAGCAGCAGTACATCTACTACGCCGTGGGCGACAGCGTGGAGCGCACGCTGCATCTGCCCCAGGCGGAGCTGATCCGCTCCAAGGGCTACCAGCTCCTGTGTCTGGGCGAGGAAGTGGACGAGTATATTCTGGAGCAGCTGGGCGATGTGGACGAGAAAAAGTTCTGCAACGTGGTCACCGACGATCTGGGCATCGCCACCGATGAGGAGAAGGCGGATCTGGAGCAGAAGGAGACCGAGGAGCGGGATGTGCTGGATTTTGTCAAGGCAACTCTGGGCGACGCGGTGGAGACCGTGCGCCTCAGCGCCAAGCTGGTGAGCGCCCCCGTGTGCATGACCACCGAGGGGGAGATCACGCTGGAGATGGAGCGGTATTTCCGCCGTATGCCCGCCGGAGAGATGGCTCCCCCCAAGGCGAGGCGGGTGCTGGAGCTGAATGCCGCCCACAGCGCCTTTGCCGCGCTAAAGAGCGCCGTTTCCACCGACCCGGAGCGGGCCGCCAAGCTGGTGCGTGTGCTCCACGCCCAGGCGCTGCTGATCGCCGGCGAGGAGCTGCCGGACCCCTCCGCCTATACGGAGACCGTGTGCAGCCTGTTCTGACCCGCAGGCGGGGATGCCCCGCAAGCTGACGATGGGAGAAAATCAATGGACAAGACCCTTGGGATCTACATTCACATCCCCTTCTGCGCCTCCAAGTGCGGCTATTGCGACTTCTACTCCCTTGCGGGGCAGGAGTCGCTGATGCCCGCCTACCGGGACGCCCTGTGCCAGCACATCCGGGAGAGCCAGAGGGCCATTTCCGGCTATTATGTGGACACGGTGTATTTCGGCGGCGGCACCCCCAGCTATTTTGGGGCGAAGCGGCTGGCGGAGGTGTTCGCCGAGCTGAAAAACACCGGGCGCATCCTGAAAAGCTCGGAGGTGACGCTGGAGGTAAACCCGGACAGCGCCCGGACGGAGGAGCTGAAGCTGCTGCGCCGGGAGGGCTTTAACCGGCTTTCCATGGGCATCCAGTCAGCCAATAACGACATTTTGAAGCTGATCGGCCGCCGCCACAACTGGCGACAGGCGGAGCAGGCCATGAAAAGCGCCCGGGACGCGGGCTTTGATAATGTGAGCATCGACCTGATGTACGGGCTGCCCAGCCAGACCAAGTCCGACTGGGCGGATACCCTCACGAGAGCGCTGGAGCTAAGGCCGGAGCACATCTCCTGCTACGGCCTGAAGCTGGAGGAGGGCACCCCCATGTACCGGTACAAGGACTCGCCCTTTTTGCCCAGCGACGATGAGCAGGCGGATATGTACCTCTACGCCGTGGAAAAGCTGGAGCACTACGGCTACCCCCAGTACGAGATCTCAAATTTCGCCCTGCGAGGCTATGAATCGAAACATAATCTGCGTTATTGGCGTCTTGGAGAGTATATGGGTTTCGGCCCCGGCGCGGCGTCCTGCGTGGGAAACGCCAGATACAGCTATGTGAAAGACGTTAACGCGTATATTTCCGGCGTTTCGGGGCAGAAAGAGATCGTGGATGAGTATGAGCAGATCGGCGCGCTGGAGCGGGCGTCGGAGTATATCATGCTGGGGATGCGTACCGTGAAGGGCATCTCCTCCGCCGAGTATCACCGGCTGTATCGCAGCGATTTTGCGCCCATCGAAAAGCTCCTCCGGGAATTCACCGACCGTGGCTGGGCGGTGAGCGAGGGGGGCGCGTGGCACTTCACCCCCAGCGGCTTTCTGCTTTCCAACGTGCTCATCGGCGCGTTGCTGGAGGCGCAGACCGGCGAGCGGGTGGAGCTGAACCCCTGGATGCGGGACGCCTTCGACGCCGAGGAAAAGACCGACCTTCCCCCCGGCGAGGATGAGGTATTCCGCGCCTCCATGGAGGAAAAGAAAAAGATCGCGGACGAGCGCAGCTTCCTGGACGAATGGAAAGAGAAATAATTGCGCCGTTGAAAGGCGGGAAACATCATTAAGCTGTTTGGAAATTCTACTCACAAGGTACAGACGAACAAGGCGGACACGGCATCCTTCCGCGCCGTCACCGACCGGGAGGCCGCCAAGGCCGCCAAGGCCGCAAAGACCGCAAAGGCCGCGTCTCCCGGGGCAGCCAAGCCCCGGGAGGAGAAGCGCGCGCCGTCGCCGCGCCCTGAAAAGCGCAGCGCCGCGCCCAAGTCCCCCGCGCCCAAATCCGCCGCGCCCAAATCCGCCGCGTCGGGCAACGCCGGGGGACTTCCCCGGGGTGCGCGCATCGGCCTCATTGTGGCCGGGGCGACGGTGGCCGTGCTGCTGGCCGGCTTCACCGGCTTCGGACTATATGTCACCAATACCGATATCGTGTTCCCCGGCGTCCATGTGGGCGGCGTGCTGGTGGGCGGACTTACCGAGAGCCAGACCGCCGATTCCCTGGTGGCCGCGGGCTGGGGAGGGGACGGCACGGAGAGCGTCAGCGTGGCGCTGCCCCTTGACCATACCATCACCGTCACCGCCCGGGAAGCCGGCGCGGAGGTGGACGCGGCGGGCGCGGCGCGCCTTGCCTTCGACTACTGCCACGGGGGCAACCTGTTCAAAAACGCCGTCACCTATCTGAAGTGCTGGTTCGCCGGCGACGATGTGGAGGTTACCATTTCCGCCGATGAGAGCATGGTGCGCGCCAAGGTGGATGCGGAGGTCAGCGCCGTGATTACGGAGCTGATGAGCACCGACACGGAGCAGAGCGACACCGCCATCACGGTGGTGAAGGGCGCCAAGGCCGTGGAAATTGACAGCGGCGAGATCACCTCCATGATTGTCACCGCCTTAAATGAGCGGGACTACGGCGCGAAGGAATACACCGTCCGCTACGGCGAGAGCGCGGAGCTGGACATGGAGGGTCTGCACCAGAGCGTCTTTACCCAGGCGGCCGACGCCACCTATAACACGGAGACCGGCGAGATCGTGGACGCGGTGCGGGGCGTGGACTTTGATACCGCCCAGGCCCAGCGTCTGTGGGACGCGGCCCAGTACGGCGAGAGCGTGGAGATTCCCCTCATCATCACGGAGCCGAAGATCACCACCGAGGCTCTGCGTGAGATGCTGTTCCGGGATGAGCTGGGCGCCGCCACCACCTCGCTGCGGGGCAGCAGCGCCAACCGGCTCAACAACGTGACCCTGGCCGCCAAGGCCATCAACGGCAAGGTGCTAAAGCCCGGCGAGAGCTTTTCCTACAACGAGGCGCTGGGTCAGCGCACGGAAAAGAGCGGCTATAAATCCGCCGGCGCTTACAGCGGCGGACAGGTGGTGCAGGAGATCGGCGGCGGCATCTGCCAGGTGTCCTCCACGCTGTACTACTGCTCCCTGCTGGCAAACCTGAAGATCAACTCCCGCACCTGCCACTATTTTCCCGTGGGCTACCTGTCCCCGGGGCTGGACGCCACGGTGAGCTGGAAAAGCCCGGACTTCAAATTCACCAACAACCGGGACTATCCCATCCGCATTGAGGCCAGCGTGGACACCAAGGCCAACACCGTCACCGTGAAGCTTCTGGGCACCAATGTGGACGGCGGCTATGTGAAGATGACCTACGCCAGCTGGGAGGTGTTCAACAACGCCAAGTATCCGGAGATCGCAACCGGCTACAAGGCGGCCACCTATCGCTGCGTATACGATAAGAACGACAATCTTCTGAGCAAGGAGCTGGAGGCATACAGCGAGTACCGCTACCACGAGGAAGACATCAAGTATCCGGAGGAGTCGCCGTCGCCGTCTCCCAGTGTGACGCCGGCGCCCTCCGCGTCCCCCTCCGCCAGCCCCTCTGCGTCCCCTGCGCCCACCCCCACGGCCACCGTTGCGCCTACTACGCCGCCGGAATCCACGCCCACCCCCGCGCCGACACCCTCATGGCCTGCCGGTACCTGATACATAGTTCAAAGGAGAGAGGAACATGAACGAAAAAGGAACGTTCTACATCACCACCCCCATCTACTATCCCAG
>CAZCDJ010000108.1:0-6361 GCA_964497655.1 uncultured Oscillospiraceae bacterium
GGCGAGCCGCTGGACAATTTCGACAACGTGATTCGCTTCCTGTCGCTGGTGAACTGCGACCGGGGAATGAACATCGGTATGCGGCATATTTCCCTCTCCACCTGCGGTTTAACAGAAAAATTTGACAAACTGGCCGACCTTAACTTACAATTGACGTTATCGGTATCGCTCCACGCCCCCGACGACGAGACCCGCTCCCGCATCATGCCCGCCAACCGGGGCAGGGGAGTGGCCGCGCTGATGGACGCCTGCGAGCGCTACTTTCAAAAGACCGGGCGGCGTATCTCCTTTGAGTACGCCATGATCGACGGGGTGAACGACTCGGACGAGCAGGCCCGCCTGCTCTCGCGGCACGCCCGGCGGGTGAGCGCCCATGTGAACCTGATCCCCCTGAACCATGTGGAGGAGCGGGAATTTGCCCCCAGCAAGCCGGCGCGGCTCCGGCAATTTGTCTCCGTTTTGCAAGACGAGGGAGTAAACGTCACGGTGCGCCGGCATCTGGGCGGCGACATCGACGCCTCCTGCGGCCAGCTCCGAAAAAAGACGGCGGAGGGGCGTTAAGCCCCCGCAAGGGATGATGGTATGAACAGTTTCGGCATTACGGACAAGGGAAAAGTGCGTCGGGAAAATCAGGACAGCTTCCTCATAGAACGGGTGGACGCAAAAAGCTGTCTGGTGGCCGTGGTATGCGACGGCATGGGCGGCGCCCAGGCGGGCAACGTGGCCAGCGATCTGGCGGTGAAGGCCTTCATGAGCGGCACGGTGGAGCGCATCGGCGCCAGCCGGCTGAGACGACCGGATTACGGCGCCATCATGACCCAGGCCTGCGCCGAGGCCAACAGCATGGTGTACAGCTACTCCTGCTTTGACAGCGTGTACGCGGGCATGGGCACCACCATGGTAGCCGCCGTGCTGGATGAGGACCGCTGCTTCGTCCTGAACGTGGGGGACAGCCGGGCCTATAAGCTGTCCAAAAATAAGCTCACCCAGCTCACCCGGGATCACTCGCTGGTGCAGGACATGGTGGATAAGGGCATCATCACCCCGGAGGAGGCCCGCACCCACCCCCGCAAGAACGTGATTACAAGGGTGCTGGGCGTGGATCAGCGGGTGGAGGGCGACGTGTTCACTCCCCGGCTGGCAAGGGGAGACCTGCTGCTGCTCTGCTCCGACGGACTTACCAATATGCTGGAGGACCGGGAGATGCTGGACATCGCAAAGCTCCACCGGGACCCCCTGTCCCTGGGCAACGCGCTGATGGATGAGGCGCTGCGCCGGGGCGCGCGGGACAACGTGACGGTAGTAATAATCTCTAAATGACCCCCTGGAGGCGGCTATGACAAGCAATATGGATAAATATCTGGGTACCTACCTGGATGACCGATACGAGATACTGGAGACCATCGGCAGCGGCGGAATGGCCGTTGTCTATAAGGCCATGTGCCACCGGCTCAACCGCTATGTGGCGGTGAAGATCCTCCGGGACGACATGGCGGAGGACGCGGAGTTCCGCGCCCGCTTTCAGGCGGAGGCCCAGGCGGTAGCCATGCTCTCCCACCCCAACATCGTCTCCGTTTACGACGTGAGCCATTCCGACAGTGTGGAGTACATCGTCATGGAGCTGATTGAGGGCATCACCCTGAAGCAGTACATGACCAAGAAGGGCGCGCTGGGCTGGAAGGAGGCCATGCACTTTGCCGTGCAGATCTCCAAGGCGCTGGAGCACGCCCACGCCAAGGGCATCATCCACCGGGACATCAAGCCCCAGAACATCATGATTCTGAAGGACGGCACCATCAAGGTGGCGGACTTCGGCATTGCCGCGCTGGAGTCCGTGCAGGAGGGCAAGTCCGGCCAGACGCTGGGCAGCGTCCACTACATCGCCCCCGAGCAGGCGCGGGGCCAGTCTCCGGATCTGAGGAGCGACCTGTACTCGCTGGGCGTGGTGATGTACGAGATGCTCACCGGCACGCTGCCCTATGAGGGAGCCACCGCCAAGGAGATCGCCCTGCAGCACATCTCCGGCCAGTGTGTGTCCCCCATGGACATCAACCCGGATATCCCGCCGGAGCTGAGCCGCATCACCCTGAAGGCCATGCGCGCCGACATTACAGAGCGTTATCAGTCCGCCGGGGAGCTGCTCACCGATTTGGAGGCCTTCCGCCGCCAGCAGACCCAGGCCGCCCGGGAGGGCGAGGGGCTTGACCTGATTTCCGTCAGCCCGGACGTGACCCCCATCCCCGGGGACGGGGAGCTGCCCCGGGAAAAATACCAGCTGCGCCGCTCCAGAAGCCGCAAGGTGAGCATTCTCACCGGCGCCTTCGGCGTGCTGATCTTTATCACCGCCATCTTTGTTTTCCTGTGGAACTACTGGCTGAAGGATATTTTCAGCGTGGCGGAACGGGTGGACGTGCCCAACTTTGTGGGCGCAAGCTACGACAGCATCATCAACGACAAGGATTTTTCCTCCGTGTTCACCTTCACGGTGAAATACTCCATCGACCCGGAGATCGCCGAGGGAATCATCATCACCCAGACGCCGGAGGCGGGCCGCAGCATGATGGTGGTGCCGGAGAAGATCGGCGTGGAGCTGACCGTCAGCACCGGCGTGGTGCTCACCAGCATCCCGGACGTATCCAACAAGCAGTATCAGGAGGCCACGCTGGAGCTGCAGAACGCCGGCTTCAAGGTGGAATCCGTCATTGAAAGCTCCGACACCGTCACCGAGGACTATGTGATTTCCACCAGCCCCGGCGCGGGGGAGCAGCTCTCCGCCGGCAGCACGGTGTACCTCACCGTCAGCGGCGGCCCCAGCATCAAGACCGTCACCATGCCCAATCTGGTGGGTCTCACCGAGTCCAGCGCCAAGGAGCGCATCAACAGCTCCAACCTGAGCTTTGGCAGCGCCACCTATGTGAGCAGCGACTACGACAAGGGACTGGTGTTCAAGCAGAGCGTGCAGGCCTATTCCGACGTGGATGAGCACACCAAGGTGTATATCTGGGTGTCTCTTGGGCCGGAGGAAACGCCGTCGCCATCGCCGGAGACCACGGAGGCGGGAGGCTGATGCCGGAGGGAACCATTGTCAAGGCCCTCAGCGGCTTCTACTATGTGAAAAGCGACACCGGCGCCGTGGAGTGCCGGGGCCGGGGCCGCCTGCGGCGGGACGGGGAGTCCCCCCTGGTGGGCGACCGGGTGGAGTACAGCGTGGACGGTAACGGCAAGGGGAGGGTGGACGCCATCCTGCCCCGGCATAACCGCTTTGTGCGCCCCGCCGTGGCTAATATCGACATTCTCATTGCCGTGGCCTCGGAGGTAAACCCCGTCACCGACCCCTTCCTCATCGACCGGGTCACCTCCATCGCCGAGCACAACGACTGCCGGGTCATCATCTGCATCAACAAAAACGACCTGAGCGACTGCCGCCGCCTTGCGGAGATCTATGCCGCCACCCCTTACCGGGTGATTCGCACCAGCGCCGTCACCGGCGAGGGCATTGAGGAGCTGAGGCAGGAGCTCACCGGCTGCGTATGCGCCTTTTCCGGCAACAGCGGCGTGGGCAAGAGCAGTCTCATGAACGCCCTCTCTCCCGGCCTCTCCATTGAGGTGGGGCAGGTGAGCGACAAGCTGGGCCGGGGGCGGCACACCACCCGCCATGTGGAGCTGTTCGACCTGGGAAACGCCTACGCGGCGGATACCCCGGGCTTCGCCTCCTTCGACGTGGAGATGATGGAGCCCATCCCCAAGGACGCGCTGCCCTTCACCTTCCCGGAGTTTTCCCCCTACCTGGGCCGCTGCCGCTTTGACGACTGCGCCCACCTGAAGGAGCCGGACTGCGCGGTGCGCGCGGCGGTAGCGCGGGGGGACATCAGCCCCAGCCGCTACGAGAGCTACGCCCGGCTGTACCAGATCTCCGCCCAATATAAGGACTGGGAAAAGTGAACATGGATAAGCACCCCCGCGTATACTGTAATGATACAGGTGCGCGGGGGTGAATTTTATGAAGCGAAGAAGAAACAGGGGCTGTTTTCTGGGCTGGTTTGCGGTGCTGGGCGGGGTCATCATCATTTTTGCGCTGGTGCTGCCCGTGGGCTTCTGGTGGTTCGCGCTGGCCATCGCGCTCATCGCCTTCGGCATCTGGCTCATCCGCTGCTAAACCCGGGAAGGAGGAAAAAATGAGGATTATTGTGCTGCGTCTGCCGCCGTTTCTGTCCCGGCTCCTGCTGCGCCGGGGCAGGGAGGAAAACTGATGGGATAAGCCCGTCATATCTGTCCAGCCCCCCGCATAAGCTGTATCGAAAACACAGCGAAGAAGGGAAGGGTCACTTATGGACATGATGATGGGCAAGCGCACCGTCGAGTGCTTCAGCAAGATATTTGAATTCAGCGACCGGCGGGAGGAGGCGGCGGAGACCGTGGTGCCCGACACCATGCCGGACATTGACCGCATCCTCTGCGCCCGGGGCACGCTGGTCATCCGCAGCAAGGAGGCCGCCGCGGGCAGCGTCACCGTCACCGCAGGCGTGGCGGCCACGGTGCTCTATGTGCCGGAGGACGGCACGAGAGTGCGCTGTCTCAGCGCCGCCGTGCCCGTGTCGGTGACGGTGGACGCGCCATCGGTGACAGCGGATTGCGTGCCGGTGGCGGAGCTTACCGTCCTCAGCCTGGAGGCGCGGATGCTGAACCCCCGCAAGGTGGCTGTGAAGGTCTGCCTGGCGGTGTGCGTCGCCTGCTACCTGCGGCGGGACGCGGAGTACAGCCAGTCCGTCACCGGGGAGGCGGGGGACATCCGCACCCTGACGCGCACGGCGACGGTGTACCCGGTGGTGTGCGCCCAGGAGAAAACCTTCGTGGTGTCCGACGCCTACGCCCTGCCGCCGGGCTATCCGCCCCTGGGGGAGCTGCTCCACGGCGGCGCGGAGCTGCTGTGCGACGGGGTGAGCTCCGTGGGCAGCAAGCTGGTGGTGAAGGGCCGCGCCCGGGTCAGCGCGGTGTATGCGGCGGAGGACACCGGCGCGCTGCGCTGCGCCCGGTTCGAGACCCCCTTCTCCCAGCTCATTGAAACCGGGCGGGAGCTGGTTCGTCCCGACTGCTCCGCGACCCTGCTGCTCACCGCCGTGTATCTGGAGCCGGACATTGTATCCGGGGGGGAGAGGGGCATCGCCTGCGAGCTGCATCTGGTGGCTCAGACCGTGTGCTCCGACGCGGTGGAGCTGACCTACCTCACCGACTGTTACAGCAACCGCCGGGCGCTGGACACGGTCACCTGCTCGGAGAACCTGTGCGGCGAGCTGCGCCGCTATGTGTGCCGGGGGGAGGGGCAGGACACGCCGGAAACGGAGACGTCCCCCGCCCAGGTGCTCCTGACCCAGTGTACCCTCTCAGAGCCGGTGTACGCCGACGGCACGGCCTCCTGCCGGGCCGGGGTCACGGTGGTGTACGAGGACGAGGCCGGCGCCCTGCGCGCCCTGAGCCGCAGCCTGCCCCTGCAATGCCAGCTGCCCCCCGGGGAGGGGCGGAAGGTTCGGGTGGTATCCGTCGCCTGCGGGGAGCTGAAGGCTCTGCCTGCCAAAAACGCGCTGGAGCTGCGCCTGACCGTAGACTTCACGGTGCTGGAGTGGAGCGAGGAGCGCGTCACCCAGATCAGCGGCGTCACCGCCGGGGAGGAGCTTACCCGGGAGCTGTGGCCCTCCATCACGGTGATTCGCGCCGCGCCGGACGCCTGCCTGTGGCAGATCGGAAAGCGGTATCATTCCAGCGGCGAGCTGATTGCCAGAGCCAATCTTCTGGAGGAAAATGAGGACGTGCGAGGCCGGGTTCTTCTGATTCCCGCCGAAAAATAAGGGCAGGGAGGCGTTTTTTTCGCCTCCCTGCCTATTTTGACTTGCCATTATGGGCAACTGGTGGTAAAATAACAGCCGAAAAATACTACTTAGGAGCTGTTAGCATGTCTGGACATTCCAAATGGCATAATATACAAAAAACCAAGGGCGCGGCGGACGCGAAGCGCGCTCAGGCCTTCACCAAAATCGCCCGGGAAATGATCGTGGCGGTGAAGGAAGGCGGCAGCGGCGACCCTGTGAACAATTCCCGGCTGGCGGCGGTGATCGCCAAGGCCAAGGCCGCCAATATGCCCAACGACAACATCAAGCGCACCATCGACAAGGCTCTGGGCAGCGGCAGCAACGACAGCTATGAGTCCATCAACTACGAGGGCTACGGCCCCGCCGGCGTGGCCATCATCGTGGAGGCCATGACCGACAACCGCAACCGCACCGCCTCCGATGTGCGCCACAACTTCGACAAGTACGGCGGAAACATGGGCGCCACCGGCTGCGTCAGCTGGAGCTTCGACCGCAAG
>CAZCDJ010000109.1:0-6190 GCA_964497655.1 uncultured Oscillospiraceae bacterium
GATGGTGCAGGCGGTGCCGGCGCAGCCGCCGATGTAGGCGGCCCGGGCGCCCAGCATGGCGGCGTCCGGCCCCTGAGCCCGGCGGGAGCCGAACTCCAACACCGTGCGTCCCTGGGCGGCGCGGCAGACGCGGCTTGCCTTGGTGGCAATCAGGGTCTGGTGGTTCAGGGTCAGCAGCAGGAAGGTCTCCAGCAGCTGAGCCTGAATGGCGGGGGCGCGCACGGTCATTATGGGCTCCCGTGGGAACACGGGGGTGCCCTCCGGCACGGCCCAGATGTCGCCGGTGAATTTGAAGTCGCTGAGATAGGCCAGGAAGTCCTCCCGGAACAGGCCGCGTCCCCGCAGGTACGCGATGTCCTCGGGGGAGAAGTGCAGATTATTTACATAGTCAATGGCCTGCTCCAGTCCGGCGGCGATGGCAAAGCCGCCGTCATCCGGCGTGGTGCGGTAAAAAATGTCGAAGTAACTGATTACGTCGCCCATGCCACAGTCGAAATAGCCGTTGCCCATGGTGAGCTCGTAGAAATCGCAGAGCATGGTGTAGTTGATGCCGCTTAGTTTTTCCATGTGAGACCTCCGGGAAAGTGTATTGTTGCTACAATTATAGTATGACCTGCCGAATTATGCAACGAGCCGTGAATAGAATATTAATTTAACAGGTCTCGACAGCTTATACATGAAATTGTCATAATTGGATGATATTATCGTAGCATCCATTCTCGAAGGAGGACCGCGCCATGGGCGAAGGGAAATACGTGCCCCACATCAACAGCCGCCTGAGACACCACATTCTTGAGGTACCGCCGGAGGCCAGAGCGGCCAGCGGCATTGTCATCAACAGCCGACGGATTAAGACGCTGGTGTTCACAACAGACATCGCCATCATCCGCAACTGCAACGCGGACGCGGTGCTGGCAGTCTATCCGTTCACGCCCCAGCCCACCATTTCCGACGCGATTTTGCGCTATTCCTCCCTGCCGGTCTTTTGCGGCGTGGGCGGCGGCACCACACAGGGCCTGCGTACCACCCAGCTGGCCTGGGACGCGGAGGCTCAGGGCGCCATGGGCGTTGTGGTCAACGCGCCTATGGGCAACGAGGATGTGTCCCACATCTGCAAGGTGGTGGACATCCCGCTGGTGGTCACCATCCTGAACGAGCACGCGGATATCGCCTCCCGGCTGGAGGCGGGCGCGTCCATTTTGAACATATCCGCCGCGTCCCGAACGCCGGATGTGGTGCGCGCCATTCGGGCAAAATTTCCCGACATTCCCATCATCGCCACGGGCGGTCCCACGGCAGAGAGCATTACCGCAACGGTGGCCGCCGGCGCCAACGCCATCAGCTACACGCCGCCCACCACAAAGGAGCTGTTCTCCTGCATGATGGAGGACTATCGTCAGGCTTGACAAGCGGCCTTCCTGCGATTAACATCGTGTGGGGTGATGATTTACTATGACTGCTGAAAAAACCTTTTTCGCGCCCGGCCGCACCGAGCTGGCCGGCAACCATACCGACCATCAGAAGGGGCGGGTGCTGGCCTCCTCCGTGGATATGGGCATGACCGCCCGGGTGACCCCCAACGGCGAGGGCCTGATTCGCGTCACGTCCGATGGCTGCGCGCCCTTTGCCATAGATATTTTTGATCTGGAGCCCAAGGCGGGGGAGCGGGGCAGCTCCGCGGCCCTGTGCCGGGGCATGTGCTGCGCGCTGGACGAGATCGGCGCGGAGCTGGGCGGGTTTGACGCCGCCGTTACCTCCGATTTGCGCCCCGGCGGGGGGCTTTCCTCCTCCGCTGCCTTTGTGGTGCTCATGGGCCGCATCCTGAACGGACTTTATAACGGCGGCACCCTGTCCGCCGTGGAGATTGCAAAGGCCGGGCAGGAGGCGGAAAACTGCCACTTCGGCAAGCCCAGCGGACTGCTGGACGAGCTGGCGTGCAGCGTGGGCGAGGCGGTGTATGTGGACTTCCTCACCGGAGAGATCACGCCCATGCAATGCGATTTTTCGGGCATGGGGCTGACCCTTTGCCTGCTGGACACCGGCGGCAGCCACAAGGATCTGACCCCGGACTATGCCCGTATCCCCGCCGACATGGCCTGGGTGGCCCACCGTTTGGGCTGCGAGTATCTGGCTGAGGTTGACGAGGCGGAGTTCCGCGCCCTGCGCTGCCCGGAGGGGCGACAGCGGGAATGGGACAGAGCCGCCCACTTTTTTGAGGAAAACCGACGGGTGCCCCTGATGCGGGATGCCCTGCTGCACCGGGACGGGGAGGCGTATCTGCGCCTGATGAACCAGTCCGGCCGCTCCAGCGAGGAGCTGCTGGGCAACATCCGCTCCGCCGCCGGCGACGATGCGCTGGAGCGGGGTCTTGCGCTGGCGGCGTCCCTGCTTGCGGGCAGGGGAGCCTGGCGCGTCCACGGCGGCGGCTTCGCCGGCTGTGTGCAGGCGCTGATGCCTAACGGACTGTACGGCGAATTTAAGCGCGCCGTGGAGGCCGTGTTCGGCGAGCACGCCTGCTTTGAAATCCGCGCGTAAAAATACCCGTCCCCACAAAGCTGTTGGGGACGGGTATTTTCAGTTTTTCGGCTCGATCAGGATCACGTTGGACGTAAGATCCACGCTTTTCAGCTTGCCGCTGACGATCTTTTTCGCGCCCAGCATATCGGTGAGGGTGATCTGATCCCCGTCCACCGAAATGCCGCTCACATAGCTGAGCAGCGGCCTGCGTTCCCCGCCGGTCAGCTCATAGGCGTCTGACAGGCACATAGTCAGTCCTCCTTCATCAGCTTCAGGGCGGCGGCCAGATCCTCATTTCCGTGCTCCAGCTGATGCACGGCGCTGTGTACCAGCGCGGCAGCCTCATCTTTTCCCTGCTGGCTCAGCGCGTGGGCCACGTCGTGCAGCTCCTCCGCGTGGGAGCGGTTGTGCTCCAGCATATAGGACATCAGCGCCAGCGTCTGTTCCGGGGTCAGCGCCTTGTCCCCGTGGGAATGCTCGTGTCCGTGTTCGCCCTGATGCAGGGCAATGTGTTCGTGCAGCATATCCATACCTCCTTGGGGATATTCTGGCAATGTGCCGAGAAATATTCTCTGCGGTCCATATTATCATGACGACTTGCGACAATCAACAAAAAAATAAAAATAAAACGCGAGTTTGTCTTGTAAATTGACAGATTGTATGATAACTTATTATCAAGCGCAGCATACGCCCTGCGTCCGCATGGGCAAAGGCAGGGAGTGACGCCGCGTATGCACAGACACAGGGGGGATCGCATGGAGCACAAGGCAAAGATTATCGCGCTGGCCGGAAAAGGCGGCGTGGGCAAGACCTCTCTGGCCAGCGCCATCGTCAGAGTACTGACGGAGGAGAAGCCGGACAGCAAGATTCTGGCCATTGACGCGGACCCTGCGGTGGGTCTTTCCACCGCGCTGGGCATCAAGGCCACCTCCTCGCTGGATGATATCCGGCGGGCGGTCATCAAGAGCGCTGAGGACGGACGGCCGAGAGAGGCCATCGAGATGCTGAACGAGTCCCGTTTCCGCATCTTTGACACCATGGTGGAGACCAAGGGCTTTTCCTTTCTTGCCATTGGGAGACCGGAGAATGAGGGCTGCTATTGCAGCGTCAACGCCTACCTGAAGGAAGTGGTGAGTATGCTCGCCAACGACTTCGACTATGTGGTGGTGGACGGGGAGGCCGGCATTGAGCAGATCCAGCGCCGGGTCATGGAGAAGGTGACGCACCTGCTGCTGATTTCCGATCAGTCCCGCAAGGGCACCGCCGTGGCGGAGACCATCAGGGCCGTGGCGGACGAGCTGGTCATGTATGACCGGGTGGCCGCCATCATCAACCGGGTCACTAACCCGGAGCTGAACCAGTATATCAAGATCGAGGGCGTGGAGATCGTGGCCTTTATTGAGACCGACGAGGCCCACGCTGCGGGAGACATCCAGGGGAAAAGCGTGTTCGAGCTCCCCGGGACTTCAAAAGTGCTTTGCGGAGTGAGGGAAGCGCTCCGGAAGATAGAGATTTTGTAAGAGAGGGTGTAACATTTGAAGGATCTAAAGCATCTGATCTACTTTGAGAACCTGCTGGAGAATGCCAACAACGAGCTGGTGCAGAAGGCCCAGGGCGAGGGCAAGCTTGCCATGGGCTATACCTGCTTCCACATTCCCGAGCCGATCCTCAACGTGGACAACTGCTTCTCAGTGCGACTGAGAGCACCCAACACAGGCTCCATTGATATAGCGACATATTATATGTCCAACTATACCTGCGAGTTTGCGAGGGCGCTGACCGAGCGAGCCATCGAGGGTGGCTATCAATTCCTGGACGCCATGATCGGCGTGGATGCCTGCTCCATGATGAACCGTGCCATGGAGCATTTCGAGCTGCTCCAGATCAACGACAAGCCCAACTTCTTCGTGACCCACACCGATATGCCGTACAAGATCACGGACTACACACTGACTTCCTACATCAAGCAGATGCGCCTGCGCGTGCTTGACCGGATGACCCAGGTGTTCGGCGTGGACACCTCCGACGCCGCCATCCGCAAGGCCGTGGCGGAGCACAACGAGGTCTGCAAGATCATCTCCGAGATCGCGGAGCTGCGTAAGGCGGACAACCCGGTCATCACCGGCTATGAGTTCCATGTGATTGACCTGGTCACCTATGTGTGCCCCAAGTATCTCATCATCGACAAGCTGCGGGAGACCCTGGCCGAGCTGAAAAAGCGCAAGCCCGACGCCAAGAGCCCCTTCCGCGCCCGCGTGGCCATTGTGGGCAGCGAGATCGACGACCCCAACCTGACCCGCCTCATCGAAAACTGCGGCGCGCTGGTGGTGTCCGACCGCTACTGCTACGGCTCCACACCGGGCCGTGAGGTCATTGAGCTGAATGATGAGGAGGACGCCCTGACCCAGCTTTGCCGCCATAACATGGAGGTGGCCGAGTGCGCCCGCTACATATCCGACGAGAAGGTGCTGCAGCGCCGGGAGACCGCGGACCGTCTGGCCCGTGAGTACAAGGCCGACGGCATCATCTACGAGCAGATGAAGTATTGTGACTACTGGGGCTTTGAGCGGGCTCTGGCAAGCCACGTTCTGGCGGAGGAATATGGGTGGCCGGTACTCTCCATCGACAGACTTTATAATAACGGCAATTCCGGACAGCTCCGTACCCGTGTTCAGGCCTTCGTCGAATCTCTGGAGATCAAACGCATCCATAAAGAGGAGGGCAAGAAATAATGTCTAAAACTCCGAAATATCCGTGCCCTAAGTTCTTCCACGCGAAGGACAACATTGACTGGAAGGCACAGGCGAAGAACGTCAAGGAAGTTGTGGGCATCTGCAAGGATATGGCCAAGGAGGCCGATTGGCCCGCCTTCGGCAAGCATCTGGTGCAGGGCTGGAAGGACTTCGGCAACCGCACGGTCGATGAATATAAGACCTTCATGAGCTACTCCCGGGATGAGCAGCTGGACATCATCAAGAATGGTGAAAAGCACCTGGGCCGCCTCTACAAGGCCGGAAGCATGGCTACCGTCCGCCGTGAGTGGCGCGGCGTGGCCGATACCGCCTACGACTTCGGTCAGTGGGTGAAGATGTGGGGTATGCTGCTGGGCACCTTCAGCAAGGATCTGGTGCCTGCGCTGAACGCCGCCCTCTATTACCGCTGGGTCATCAGCTATTTCTGCTGCCATTCCTTCATGGACAAGAACACCATGGGGCAGCGGGGCGCGGCCCTGCGCATGAGCCATGAGCTGATTTACCCCGTGTTCCGCTATGTGGCCGAGAACCTTGTGTTCCTCGCCAAGGCGGACGCCAAGAACGGCAACAGCGCCGAGCTGAACCGTCAGCTGGTGCTGTTCGACGAGATGACCATGGGCCAGATTATGGCCGGCTTCCCCGATCTGCTGGGTATCCCCCATCAGCTTCTGCCGGTGTTCCTGGTTTCCGAGATTGACCAGCTTACCTGCGTGCCTTATATCGACGCGGTGGAGTCCTACGGCCTGCCCGCCGACACCTGCCCCGTCCCCAGCTCCGAGTGCGGCGCCATCGTGCTGGACGCTCTGCCCCATTGCGGCACCTGCTTCATTTCCAGCTCCATGCCCTGCGACGGCTCCACCATGGCTTCCTCCTACTATGGACGGCGCTTCCCCGACACCCCCGTGTTCCATCTGTGCTTC
>CAZCDJ010000110.1:0-6180 GCA_964497655.1 uncultured Oscillospiraceae bacterium
ACCGTTCACAAAAAGTGCGCCATACGGTGTCATAACTTCTGTGCCTGAACTCACAAGGCTTTCTCCGAGAGCGTAATAGTCATAGGAATCGTCTGTAGGAATCGCCATTTCAACATTCAGGCGATGTCTTTTCCCGACATCGGATAAATCCGAAAAATCCGTTATCAGAGTGTAGTTATGAAGATTGAAGGTTAGGTTGATCATATCCTTCAGTTCCACAGGCTTGGCTACCAACATGGCCGCCTTAAACTGATTCAACTCACGGTCATCGAAGCTGTCCAGCCGCTTGGCAAGATAGTTCAGCTCATCAAAATCTATGAACCGGTCAATAAGAACCGCAAGCTCACGGACATCACCGCCGAGGTGTGCGCAGAACTGTTTTGTTTTTGTCATATCGGTTTCACCGAGGTTCTGCAATACAATGTCAATGCCATAGTCATTGGACGGGGCATTGAAGACTGTGCGATGGTCATCTTTCCTAAATTCAGCACGAATACTTAGCATGTGATTTTCCTTTCTATGTGAATATGATTTCTGCGATTATGTATATGTTTTGGTTTCTCTTATAAAATAGGATTAACCTCTTTTCGAATCGGATTGTCTTGTGCGACACAAACATTTAACATTTTGAGCAACAAAAAAAGGGCAGACCCTACGAATAAATTCGCAGAATCTGCCCTTAATATGCTATGGTTTTAGTTCAATTCCTCTCCAAACGCCGAAAACGGGGATTTGCATCTTTTTATTTGCACTTGTTTTTTGAGACGAAAAAAGCCCAGAAACCGTTGTGGTTACTGGGCTTTTTGGGTAAGCATCTTTTTTGGTGCTTAATCATGGTTGCGGAGACAGGATTTGAACCTATGACCTTCGGGTTATGAGCCCGACGAGCTACCGAGCTGCTCCACTCCGCGATATTTGGGGCTTATGTATAATAGCACACACGGGCCCCTAAGTCAAGGGCAAGGCGGAAAAAAGTATGATTACCCGTCTTGCGCCAATTTTCGCTCCGTATCCCGCAGCACAAGCTCCCGCGTCCGCGCCAGATACGGGAAGGCCGCGCACTCCGGCACCGCGTAGGTCAGATTCAGCGTGCGCTCCCGCTCGATCCAGGTGGAGAGCGGCGCTTCGTTGTGCTGGACCACCGCCTCCAGCTTGTCCAGCGCCTTGTAGAGCCGCGCCTCGGCGGTCTCCTGCGCGTTCATCTCGGCAAAGAGCCCGGTGAGCTCCGCCTGCCGCTCCGGCAGCGTAAGCAGCAAGGAGGCCACCGCGTCGTCCTCCGTTTGCTCGTTGGCCTCGGTCTTTAGGAAGGACGGGATGTCCCCCGTCACCGCCTCGCCCCAGTCGTGCACCAGGCACATCCGCAGCACCTTGTCCATATCCAGCTCCGGGAACTCATCCCGCAGCAAAAACGCCATTACACACAGCCGGTAGCTGTGCTCCGCCACGCTCTCGTGGCGCAGCGTGCTGGTCCAGCCGTGGCGGGTATTGCACTTCATCCGCTCCATGCTATGCAGAAAATCCAGAAACTCCTCCGGTCTCATCCCATCACCCTTTCCGCCAACAGTATAGCACCCCTCCCCGTGCTTTGCAATTGACAGAAGCCCCCGCGAGTGATAGCATTTGAATATTATAGATGTATGAGGTGCTGCCGATGATTCGATTTCATAACGGACTCCTTCTGACCATGGCAAACGGCACGGACATCGTCCCCGGCGAGGTGTGGACAGATGGCGCGCGCATCGCCTATGTGGGCCCCGCCCGGCCGGACGCCCCCGCCTTTACCCGGGAGATCGACCTTGCCGGAAACCTGCTGATGCCCGGCTTCAAGAACGCCCACACCCACTCCGCCATGACCTTCCTGCGCTCCTTTGCCGACGACCTGCCCCTGGAGCGCTGGCTGTTCGACAAGGTGTTCCCGCTGGAGGCAAAGCTCACCCCCGACCACATCTACGAATTTTCCCGGCTGGCCATTCTGGAATACCTCTCCGGCGGCATCACCGCCGCCTTTGATATGTACTACCACATTGACGCCTACGCCCGGGCCAACATGGACTGCGGCTTTCGCACCGCTCTCTGCTGCGCGGTGGGCGCCTCCAACCCGGACTGGAGCGCCGCGGCGCGGGACTATGAGCGCTTCAACGCCCTCAGCCCCCTTGTGAGCTACAAGCTGGGCTTCCACGCGGAATACACCGCCAGCGACGAGCTGCTGCGCTATCTCTCCGGCCTTGCCCACGAGCTGCGCGCACCGGTGTGGACCCACAACAGCGAGACAGAGAGCGAGGTTCAGGGCTGCCGGGAACGCCACGGCGGCAGGACTCCCACCGAGTATTTCGACTCGCTGGGTCTCTTTGACCACGGCGGCGGCGGCTACCACTGTGTTTGGCTCAGCCAGCACGACATGGAGATTTTCAAGGCACGAGGACTCAGCGCCGTCACCTGCCCCGCCAGCAACGCCAAGCTTGCCAGCGGCGTGGCGCCCCTCACCGAGCTGATGGAAAAGGGCATCAATCTGGCCGTGGGCACCGACGGCCCCGCCAGCAACAACGGCCTTGACCTGTTCCGGGAGATGTATCTGGCCTGCGTGCTGCAAAAGCTGCGGCAACGGGACGCCGCCGCCTGCGACGCGGACGCCATCCTCACCGCCGCCACCCTGGGCGGAGCCCGGGCCATGGGGCTTACTGACTGCGACTGCATCGCCCCGGGCAAGCAGGCGGATCTGATCGTCCTTGACCTGCACCGGCCCAATATGCGCCCCCTCCACAACATCCCCAAAAATCTGGTATACAGCGGCAGCCGGGAAAATGTGCGCCTGACCATGATTGCGGGCAAAATACTCTATGAAAACGGCGAATTCCATATCGGCGAGGACCCGGAGCGCATCTACGCCCGGGCGCAGCAAATGACAAAGGAGATCATCGACAATGCCTGAGAAAGAACTGGTAAGCAAAATTTCCCTCTGGGTGGACGACCACCGGGAGGAGCTGCTGCGGGACATCGCCCGCCTGTGCGCGGTGAAAAGCGCGCGGGGCGAGGCCATCCCCGGCGCGCCCTTCGGCCCCGGCCCCCGGGCGGCCCTTTGCGAGGCGCTGAAGCTCTGCGGGGAATACGGCTTTGAAACCGCCGTGTACGGCGACGCGGTGGGCTCTGCCGATTTGGACGGCTCCCTGCCCGCCGGGGTGGACATTCTGGGCCATCTGGACGTGGTGGGCGAGGGGGACGGCTGGGATACCGACCCCTACACCTGTGTGCTGAAGGACGACGGCTGCTTCTACGGGCGGGGCACCGACGACGACAAGGGCCCGGTGGTGATGGCGCTTTTCGCCATGCGCTGCCTGCGGGAGCTGGGGCTGCCCCTGCGCAGCAACGCCCGCCTCATCATGGGCACGGACGAGGAGTCCGGCAGCGGCGACCTGCCCTACTACTATAAGGATCACGCCCCCGCCCCCGGCACCTTCACGCCGGACAGCGGCTTCCCCCTCTACAACGTGGAGAAGGGCAGCTACAAGCCGGTGTTCACCCGGAGCTGGGCAAAGACCGACGCGATTCCCCGCGTCAGCTCCTTTGAGGGGGGCTTTCGCATCAACGTGATCCCCTCCGACGCCAAGGCCACCGTGGCCGGCATGGACGCGGCGCAGCTCAAAGCCCTCGCCGCCCCCGCCGTGGCAAGCTGCGGCGTGGAGGCAAGGTACAGCGATGTACCCGGCGGCGCGGAGCTCGCCGTCCACGGCAAGCAGGCCCACGCGGCCTCCCCGTGGGACGGCAACAACGGCCTCACCGCCCTGCTGACCATTCTGGACAGCCTGCCCCTCGCGGACTGCGAGAGCACGGCGGCGCTGCGCGCGCTGGCCCGTCTGCTCCCCCACGGGGACTTTCTGGGCAAGGCGCTGGGTGTGGCGCAAAAGGATGAGGTGTCCGGCGACCTGACCCTCTCCTTCACCCTGCTCACCTTCACGGAGGAGGGTGTGCACGGCCAGTTCGACAGCCGGGTGCCCGTGTGCGGGAACGACGAAAACGTCCGCGCCGTGGCGGAAAAGGCGCTGCGGGACGCGGGCTTTGCGGTGGAGGGCGGCATGGACAAGCCCCACCACACCCCGGCGGACAGCGAATTTGTCCGCACCCTGCTGGGCTGCTACGAGACCTATACCGGCAAGGAGGGCAAATGCCTCTACACCGGCGGCGGCACCTATGTGCACGACATCCCCGGCGGCGTGGCCTTCGGCGCGGGCATGGCGGACTTTGACTCCCACCTGCACGGGGCCAACGAGCGCATCAACGTATCCGACAGCCTGACGGCGGTGAAAATTTTCGCCCTCGCTCTTGCGGAGCTGTGCGCGGAGATGTAGAATATTGGGGGTGCGGAAGCCGCCGCACCCCCATTTTGTCCCCAACATATGGAAAGGAATGATCCTCCATGGCAAAAATCGCCGGGAAAAAGGACCCTGCCGGCAGCGTCAAGTGGTCCTATGTGGTGTTTTCCCTGTTCCTGATGGCGCTGGGCGTGTGCGCCGTGGTGTGGCCGGACATCGGCCTTGCCACCGTCTGCATCGCCATCGGCGCGGGCGCAACCGTATTTGGCATCATTCGCATCATCGTCTACTTCCTGCGGGAGCTGCGGGGCGTGGCGCTGAGCTACGACTTCTCCATCGGCCTGCTGGGTGTGATTCTGGGCATCATCCTGCTGGTGCATCCCCAGGGCGTAATTGACTTTTTGCAGGTGGTCATTGGCTTTTTCCTGCTGCTGGACAGCGTATTTAAGCTGCAGACCGCGCTGGACAGCCGGCGCATTGGCATGTCCGGCTGGTGGGTGCCCCTGATCTTCACGCTGGCCTGTCTCACACTGGGCGTGCTGATGATCCTGAAGGTGGGCGCCAACGTGCTGATGGTGCTCATCGGCGTTTCCCTCATTGCCGACGGGGCCCAGAACCTTTGTATGTTCATCTTCTCCCAGATCGCCGCGAAGCAGCTTGCCCGCATGGACAAGGACGGCGACGGGATGCCCGACATCATCGACATGACCGAGGAGAGCGCCGCGCCCTCCGCCCCCGCCTCCCCCGCCGCCGAAAAAGCGCCGGACCCCAAGCCCGACGCCACCATATACGATAACGAAGGAGACAACGAACCATGATCAGACGCGCAAACGAGAGAGTACATACCGCCACCGAGCACATGAAGGGCGGCAAGGGCACCGTCCGCGCCGCGCAGATTCTCAACACCCCCGAGGAATTCTACGGCAAGGGCCGCCTGTTCAACCACATCACTCTGGAAAAGGAGTGCGAGGTGGGCTGGCACGTCCACAGCGGCGACGGGGAGTTCTACTATATCCTCACCGGCGAGGGCGAGTACAACGACAACGGCACGCTGACCACCGTGAAGCCCGGCGACGTGTGCATCTGCAACGACGGCGAGGGCCACAGCCTTCTCAACCACGGCGACGAGCCCCTCACCTTCATCGCGCTTATTCTGTTTAGCTGAGCCGCCATTCAAAAACCACATACAATAAGGGCGCGGGAAATCTCCCGCGCCCTTTCCTTGCGTTTTCTTAGTATGCCACGCCCCAGATAATCATCTGGTGGGCGCTTTTGCCGCAGACGGGGCACACATCCCCCAGCTTTTCCTGCTCAAAGGGCAGGCAGCGGCTGGAAACACCGGCCAGCTCCTTCATCTTCTCCTCGCAGGCCCGGTCGCCGCACCACATGGTCTTGACGAAGCCGCCGCCCCGATGCTCCACAATGTCCTTCACCTCATCCACCGTGGTGGCGGTGTAGGTGTGCTCGGCCAGGTTCTTCGCGGCCTTCTCATAGATGCCCTGCTGCACGTCCGCCAGCAGCTCCGGGATGCGCTGCTCCAGCTCGCTGAGCGCCACGTCGCACTTTTCCCCGTTATCCCGCCGGGCGGCCACGCACTTGCCGCCCTCAATGTCCTTGGGGCCGATCTCGATGCGCAGGGGCACGCCCTTCATCTCCCAGTTGGCAAACTTCCAGCCGGGGGAGTTGTCGCTGAAATCGCCCTGCACGCGAAGTCCCGCCGCCTTCAACCGCTCCACCAGCGCCTGAGCCGCCTCGCTCACGCCGGGCTTGTGGGCGGCGATGGGCAGCACCACCACCTGAATGGGGGCAATCTCCGGGGGCAGCACCAGACCGTTGTTGTCGCCATGGGTCATGATAAGACCGCCGATGATGC
>CAZCDJ010000111.1:0-6165 GCA_964497655.1 uncultured Oscillospiraceae bacterium
GGCCGCGACTTGAGGGATTGGCACGGGGAAATAAAATGATACGGGCCACTCCAAATGGAGTGGCCCGTATCATTTGGCACGCCTTGAGGGATTCGACCTGCCCCGCGGGGCAGGCCGGGTCGCGGCTCTGACGTGCCACCGGCACGTCATTCACTTCCGCTCCCGTTCGAATCCCTGCAAAGGAATAAAATTAAAAATGAGCCGTCCCCAAAGGGACGACTCATTTTCAATTGGCACGCCTTGAGGGATTCGCCCGGCTTCGGCCGGGCCACCTCGCGGGGAAAACGTGCCACCGGCACGTTTTCTAACACCGCTCGGCTCGAATCCCTTCTCGGGGAAATAAAATAATACGGGCCACTCCAAATGGAGTGGCCCGTATTATTTGGCACGCCTTGAGGGATTCGAACCCCCGACCTTCTGGTCCGTAGCCAGACGCTCTATCCAGCTGAGCTAAAGGCGCATAGCGTCTTGCGTAGCGCTTTAGAATAATAGCACAGCCGAATGGAAAATGCAATAGCCTTTTTGATTTTTTGCGGGTTTTAGCGCATCATGGCGTCGGAGATGTTGTCGGCCAGCTCCCCAGCGGCCTTCAGGGCCTTGCCCACCACGTTTTTGTGCTTCTTCTGAGGAGCGAAGGCCATGCCCACGGCACTGCCCACCATGATGCCCAGACCCATGCCCTTGAAAAACCTCATGCTGTCGTTATTTGCGCTCATATCGTAACCTCCCAAGAATATTTGCGCGCTTAGTATGCGCGGCGGGGGCAAATAATATGGTTTGCGGAGAGATGCAAATTGTGGTACAATATTTTAAGAAATCAGCAGCAGGAAAGGAACAGGCTTATGATCTTTCGAGTGCTCGCCGTGGGCGATGTGGTGGGAAATCCGGGGCTTGATTATCTCACGAAAAATTTGAAAACGCTGCGCCGCTCGCTGGGCGCTGATTTTGTTGTGGTCAACGGGGAAAACGCCAACGTGGTGGGCGCCACGCCCAAGCAGGCGGACATTATTTTCGCCGCCGGGGCGGACGTAATCACCTTGGGCAACCATACCTGGACCCGCTATGAGCTGCAGCCCTATCTGGACGAGAAGGCCCGCATTCTGCGTCCGGCCAACTTCGCGCCCCAGTGTCCGGGCCGGGGCTACGCGGAGTTTGCCACCCCCTTCGGCCCGGTGCTGGTGATGAACCTGATGGGCCGCTTCACGCTGGACGCCAACACGGATAACCCCTTTGTCACGGCGGACGCGATCTTGCAGGGCAACCAGACCAAGCTGGTGCTGGTGGATTTCCACGCGGAGGGCACCAGTGAAAAGCGGGCGCTGGGCTACTATCTGGACGGACGGGTCAGCGCGGTGTGGGGCACCCACACCCATGTGCAGACCTCAGACGCGGAGATCCTGCCCCACGGCACCGGCTACCTCACCGATCTGGGCATGACCGGCGCGGCGGAAAGCGTGCTGGGCATCCGGCCGGAGCAATCCATTGGCAAGTTTTTGGGCGACGTGCCCCGGCGCTATGAAGCTGCCCCCGGCAAAGCCAAGCTGGAGGGCGCGCTCTTTGAGCTGGACACGGAAACCGGCGCCTGCCTGAAGGCGGAGGCCGTGCGCTTTACGGAAAGCTGAGGGGGAGAAGATGGGACTGAGCGAGATTTTGTGTCTGGTTATTCTGGCGGCGGTGGCCCTGTTTGGGGCGCTGATCTTATCCGCCGTGAAAAAGAACGGCACGGAAAAGCTGGAGAAGGAAATTGAGACGCTGCGCGCCGATGTGCAGCGGCAGCTCACTGAAAATCGGGACGCGCTGTCCGACGAGATGCGCCGCAGCCGGGAGGAAATGAACGCCGCCGTGCGGGAGAGTATGCGCGCGGTGGGGGAGACCCTGTCCGCCGTGCAGAGGCAGGCCACGGAGACCCAGGACACCCGCCTGCGGGAGCTGGTGGAGAGCGTGGTGCGCTCCCAGGAGATGCTGCAAAAGGTGGTGTCGGAGCGGCTGGGGCAGGTGGAGGAGAAGTTCCGGGAATTTACGGCCCAGGACAAGGAGTCGCTGGAGAGCGTGCGCCAGACCATGCAGACCCGGCTGGAGGCCATGCAGCAGGACAACGCCAAGCAGCTGGACCGGATGCGGGAGACCGTGGACGAGAAGCTGCAAAAGACGCTGGACGACCGCATCACCCAGTCCTTCAAGCTGGTGAACGAGCGGCTGCAGGAGGTGTACGCCGGGCTGGGGGAGATGAAGACGCTGGCCACCGGCGTGGGCGACCTGAAGAAGGTGCTCTCCAACGTGAAGACCCGGGGCATTATGGGGGAGATTCAGCTGGGCGCCATTATGGAGGAAATCCTGCCCAGAGAGCAGTACGAGGAGAACGTGGCCACGGTGCCGGGCAGCACCAACCGGGTGGAGTACGCGGTGCGCCTCCCCGGCGGGGACGCGGGCACGGTGTATATGCCGGTGGACGCCAAGTTCCCGGCGGACATCTACCATCAGCTGGTGGACGCCTACGACAGCGGAGATCCCGCCGCCATCCAGACCGCCGCCGCCCTGCTGGACGCCCGCATCAAGGGCTGCGCCAAGGACATCCGGGACAAATACATAGACCCGCCCTACACCACGGATTTCGGCATCATGTTCCTGCCCTTTGAGGGGCTGTACGCCGAGGTGGTGCGCCGGGGTCTGGCCGATCAGGTGCAGCGGCTCTACAAGGTGAGCATCGCCGGCCCCACCACCTTTGCCGCGCTGCTCAACAGCCTGCAGATGGGCTTCCGCACGCTGGCCATCCAGAAGCGCTCCAGCGAGGTGTGGACAGTGCTGGGCGCGGTGAAAACCGAGTTCAACACCTTCGGCGAGGTGCTCAGCAAGGCCCAGCAGCGCATCGAGCAGACCAGCGCGGAGCTGGACAAGCTGGTGGGTGTGCGTACCCGGAAGATCAACAGCCGCCTGCGGGGCGTCTCCGAGCTGCCCGCCGCCGAGGCCGCCGGACTTCTGGAGAGCGCCGACGCCTCCGAGGACGGAGAATAAAGGAAATAAATGAACCGCCGGCAGCCAATTTCTCGGCTGCCGGCGGTTTTCTGTGAAGTTTTATTCCACGCCGATCATGTAGTAGTAGACCGGCTGACCGCCGCGAACCACGGAGACCTCCGCGTCGGGGAAGCAGCCGCCCAGCAGCTCGGCGGCTGCGTTGGCGTCAGCTTCCTCCACGTCCTCGCCGAAGTACACGGAGATGAGGGCGGGGGACAGGTCGTCAAAGGCCCAGCTCAGCTCCTCCAGCAGCGTCTTGAGGCTGGTGTAGCTGCCGATGAGCTTACCATCCAGCAGAGCCAGATACTCGCCGGAATGGATGGCGTGTCCGTCGAACTCGCTGTCCCGGGCGGCGTAGGTCACAAGGGCGGTGTGGGTGCCCTCGATGGCCTCGGTCATGGCGTCCATCATGTCGGCCTCCTCCTCGCCGGTGTCCAGCGCCAGCAGAGCGCTGACGCCCTGGGGCACGGTCTTGGTGGGGATCACCACCACCTCCTTGGAGGTGAGGGGCACGCACTGGTCGGCGGCCATGATTATGTTTTTGTTGTTGGGGTAGACGAACACGGTCTCGGCGGGGGTGTGGTTGATCGCCCGCAGAATGTCGTCGGTGGAGGGGTTCATGGTCTGCCCGCCGGTGACGATCCGGTCCGCGCCCAGCTCCCGGAACAGCTCGGCCATGCCGTCGCCCGCGCACACCGCCACAACGCCGTACTTTTTCTCCGGCACCGCGGGGGTGTCGTCCCGCTCCGTCTCGCAGTCGTCGGCGGTGGTGACGGTTTTTCCGGCGCTCAGCTCGTCGTGCTGGGTACGCATATTCTCGATCTTCGCAATCTCCAGCTCGCCGTACTTCTGGGACTGGGTCAGCGCGTCGCCGGGGATGTTGGTGTGCACGTGCACCTTGAACATCTCGTCGTCCTCGCTGATGACCAGACTGTCGCCGATGGAGTTCAGGTATTCCCGCAGGGGGTCCAGGTCCACCTCGCCCGCCTTGCGGACGATGTAAACGGTGTCGTAGGCAAAGGTGATCTCGCCGGTGTCGAAGGCGCCGAAATCCGCGTGCTCCGTAGGGGCGGCGGCGGTCTCCGCCGGCAGGGTCAGGTCGGGCGTCTCGCCCCGCATGATGGCCAGAGCGGACTCCAGAATGAACAGGTAGCCCTTTCCGCCCGCGTCCACCACCCCGGCCCGCTTCAGCACCGGGTTCAGGTTGATGGTGTCCGCCAGCGCCTCTCTGGCACTCTCCACGGCGCAGGACATCATCAGCTCCATGTCGCTGCCACCCTCGGCGAATTCCAGCGCCGCGGAGGTGGCTACCCGGGACACGGTGAGGATGGTGCCCTCGGCGGGCTTCATCACGGCCTTGTAGGCGGCGTCCACGCCGTCAGACATGGCGGCGGCGAAAAGCTTCGCGTCCGCGGTGTCGTGACCCTTCAGACGCTTGGCCAGACCGCGGAACAGCAGGGAGAGAATCACGCCGCTGTTGCCCCGGGCGCCGCGCAGCAGGGCGCTGGCAGCCACGTCGGCGGCGGCGGCGATGGTGTCCGTCTCCTTTTTCCGCAGTTCTGCGGCGGCGGCGGACATGGTAAGGCTCATGTTGGTGCCCGTGTCGCCGTCCGGGACGGGGAACACGTTCAGCTCGTTGATGATCTGCTTGTTTTTCTCCAGGGCCGCGTTGGCAGCGAAGATGATGTCTCGAAATGAGGCTGCGTCAAGATACTCTCTCAAGAGGGTCTACCTCCGGGTTCTTTAGAAGTGATGGTCAGTCGATAATCATTGTGTCCACATAGACGTCCACGCTCTTTACGGGCACGCCCGTGGCCTGTTCCACCTTGTAGCTCACCTCGCCCATGATGCTGGTGCACAGGGCGCAGATATTAACACCGTGGTCCACCACGATGTGCAATTCCAGCGAGACGCTTCCGTCCTCGCCCATACTGGCGGTGACGCCCTTGGACATGGATTCCCGCCGGAGCGCGAAAACTCCCCCGTCCTTGGCTCTGCCGGCCATGCCCTTGACGCCGAAACAGCTGGTGGCGGCGTCTCCGGCAAGATTAGTGAACACCTCGTCGGTGATGCTGATGGTTCCGATGGCGTTTTCGATCTTCACCATTTGAAAAATCTCCTTTCCGCGGAGTTGCGATTAATTATTATAATACACATAATATGAAACGGCAAGTCCAAAAATATCGAACAGATGGGCGCGGTTTTGCACAATAACTCGGGGAGACTCACAATTTTGCATTTCGGAGGGTAAATATTTTGGGCGAATACTGCCGAGAATGATTTTTTAACGGAAATAAGCGTTTACATATCAGGAGAAAAGTGATAAAATTATAATGCTTTTTCAGAGGGTCATATCCCATTATGACGAATCTTTGGAAATAAAAAAGTGGAGATGAAATTATGGTGAGAAAACTCAAGACCATGGACGGCAACACCGCAGCCGCCCACGTAGCGTACGCCTACACCGAAGTGGCGGCGATCTATCCCATCACGCCCAGCAGCCCCATGGCTGACAGTGTGGATCAGTGGTCCGCCGCGGGACAGGAGAACATCTTCGGCACCAAGGTCAAGGTACAGGAGATGCAGGCAGAGTCCGGCGCCGCCGGCGCTGTACATGGCGCCCTGAACTCCGGCGCGCTGACCACCACCTTTACCGCCTCCCAGGGCCTGCTGCTGATGATCCCCAATATGTATAAAATGGCCGGCGAGCTGCTGCCCTGCGTCATCCACTGTTCGGCCCGCGCGCTGGCCACCCACGCCCTTTCCATCTTCGGCGACCACAGCGATATCTATGCCTGCCGGCAGACCGGCTTTGCCATGCTGTGCACCAGCAGCGTGCAGGAGGTAATGGACCTGGCGCCCATCGCCCACCTGGCGGCCATCAAGCGGCGCATCCCCTTTCTGCATTTCTTCGACGGCTTCCGTACCTCCCACGAGATCCAGAAGATAGAGGTGTGGGACAACGCCCAGCTGGAGGAGCTGCTGGACCGCTCCGCGGTGGATACCTTCCGCTACCGCGGGCTTTCCCCCAACCGCCCCGTGCTGCGCGGCAGCGCCCAGAACCCCGACATCTACTTCCAGGAGCGGGAGGTCGCCAACCAGTTCTACGATACCCTACCCCGCGTGGTAGAGGAATATATGAACAAGATCAAC
>CAZCDJ010000112.1:0-5173 GCA_964497655.1 uncultured Oscillospiraceae bacterium
ACCGTCAGGCCAACAGCTTCATCACCCGCGAGGATGTGGCCAAGAAGGTGTTCGACGAGATCGCTCCCAAGTACGCGGAGCGCAACGGCGGCTACACCCGCATCACCCGCACTGAGGTCCGTCGCGGCGACGCCGCCGAGATGGCCGTCATCGAGTTGGTATAACCGAATGAAGTCCCGGGCTTTTGCCCGGGACTTTTTTTTATGAATTCCCGCCTGGAGGGAGTGTTTTGACGGGACGCGCCCTTGCATTTTTCGCAAGTCAGGGTAGAATTACTTGCAAAGGCGCGGTGGAGCGCGGACAAGGATGGAAGATATGAAGCTTGAGAGCATGGGAGCATTTATTCTGGCGCTGCGAAAAAGCGCGGGTATGACGCAGCAGGACTTGGCACAGCAGGTGGGCGTCACCAATAAATCCGTAAGCCGCTGGGAAAATGGGGAGTGCGCGCCGGATTTGACACTGATTCCGGTGCTGGCAGATTTGTTTGGCGTCTCGGCTGACGAGCTGCTGCGGGGCGAGCGTCGCGCGCCCGGGGAGCGGGAGGAGCCCGACGCCGCCCGGGAGAAGCGGATTGGCGTGCTGGCGTCCGCCGTCGTGTCCGGATACGGACGGACGGTGGTGCTCACCGGGGCGGCGCCCCTGCTGGGACTTGTGGCGCTGCTGGCGTTGGCGTACGGCGCCAGACTGCCGCTGCTTGGGGTGGGCGTCTGCGCGCTGTTTGCCTTGTCGGGGGCGGTGGTTGCCGTGGAACGGGCGATGCGCGCCCTGTGCGCCCTCTCCGGCGGGGAGATCGAGAGCGCTGCCGTCCTTGACGGTCGCCGCCGGGTGATTCACCTTGCGGCTTTTCCCTGCACACTGTCTGTGTGTGCCATTGCGCTCAGTGTGCCGTATTTGCTGCCGGATCTTTACACGGAGTATCAAAACGCGGTGCTGGAGCTCACCTCATGGCTGAAGCTGGCGCCCTTGTGTCTCGCGTCCGCCGGCGTGCTGTGCGCCGCCGCATCCGCCATCTTGTACGCCCGGTTGGCAAAGGGTCGTCCTGTGGAGCTGGGGGAGGCCGGTCGGGCCTCGTCCCGGGCCATTGCCGCAGCGCTGGGCGAGGTCGCGGCGCTTTGCGCGATTGCCCTGCCGCTTTGCCTGACGCTGTCCCCTTTGATGGGGCCCAAGGGCACGGTGTACGACGATTTTGAGAGCTTCCGCGCCCTGATGGAGACACCGGTGAATTGTACGGAGTCCCACATCGTTTTCAGCGCGGAGGGTGAGCGCACGGTGTACGGCGACGTCGCCTATTTGGAGGGGGTCGGGGGAGAGCGGCAATACTATTACCACGCCAACATGGATGTGGAGAGGGTGGAGGCGTCCCCGTCCCGGGATGGCCTGCCGGTGACGGTGTATACCCGCCAGCAGCTGGCTGCCGACAGCAGCGCGTACCCGCTGCTGTACCTGTGGCCGTCTATCTGCGCGCTGGCTTACTTGGTGGCGGCGCTGCTGCTCCGCCGCCGGGGACGGCAAACCGGCGCCTACACCAGCGCGAACAGGCAGAGAATCAGACCGTAGAGTACGCTGGCGCTGATGCCGTAGACAATCACCGGCCCGGCGATGATGAACATTTTGGCGGCGGTGCCGGTGATGAAGCCCTCGGTCTTGAATTCCAGCGCCGGAGACACCACGCTGTTGGCAAAGCCGGTGATGGGCACCAGCGTGCCAGCGCCCGCCAGCCTTGCGATGTCGTCGTACACGCCCAGCCCGGTGAGCAGCGCCCCCAGAAACACCAGGGTGATGCTGGTGGCCGCCGCGGATTCCTCCGGCGACGCGCCCAGCGCCGCCCAAAGCTGGCTGATGCCCTGCCCCACGCAGCAGATTGCCCCGCCGAACACGAAGGCCAGAATCAGATCCCGCCACAGCGGCGAGCTGGGCGACTTGCGCTTCACATATTCTCCGTATTGCTCATTGGTCATTTTCATACAAAAACACCTCTGCGGATAGTGTTCGCAGAGGTGTCCGTTTTATTACTTTTCCAGCGCCAGAAGAAAGCGCTTTTTTTCCAGCCCGCCGCCGTAGCCCACCAGAGCGCCGTCCGCGCCGATGACCCGGTGGCAGGGGATAAAGACAGGCAGGGGATTCCGGTTGTTGGCCATGCCCACGGCTCGTGCCGCCCCCGGCTTCCCCACGGCGCGGGCGATCTCCCCGTAGGAGCGGGTCTCGCCATAGGGGATCTCCAGCAGCGCGGCCCAGACGGCGCGCTGAAAGTCCGTGCCCTGGGGAGACAGCGGCAGAGTAAAGCTCCGGCGCGTGCCTGCAAAATATTCCCCCAGCTCCAATCCCGCCCGGCGCAGCAGGGGGGAGGGAACATTGGGCGCAAGCGCACCGAATTCCGCTGCAATCAGCGCCCCGTCCCGCTCCGTGAGGGTCATGAGGCCCAGCGGTGTGCCAACAATCAGGCTGCCGTTCATATATCCACCGTCAGGTTTTCCACGCCGTTTTTCTCAAACTCGTCGATATATTCGTCCATCCGGGTGTTCAGCTCCGACCAGTCGTCCGGGTCGGTGTCCTCCAGATGCATATCCCGCCGGGCCAGCTCCTCGGCAAGGATGTCGTAGAACACCGCGTCCTCATAGTCGGCGATGGCCTCGTGGATGCCGCCCTCCTCATAGGCCTTGGAGGGGAACACATGACCGTACCAGCTCTGGTACAGGCTTTTCATATTCGCCTTGCCGCACTGGGCAAACAGCTTTTCCTGCAATTGATCGTAGTCCTCGAAGCGGTCCTCACCCCGCGTGGAGTTGAGCACCCAGTTGCCGATATAGACCATGTCGAGCAGGCGACGGAATTCTTTTTCGGTCAGTTCTATTTCCATTCCGAAATCCTCCTCATCGGGTTACTTGAAGATAGTCGTACACTATATTATAGCGCGCGCACCGGCGAAATGCCATAGTATTTTGCGCCGCTTGCCCCTGTTTGGAAAAATTCCCTTGAAAATGGCGGCTCAATGGCATAATATATAAGCCCATGAGTTTTTAACGGAGGCAGGAATGGATCAGAGACCGATCGGCATATTCGACAGCGGCGTGGGCGGGCTTACCGCCGTGCGCGCGCTCCGGCGCATTTGTCCCGGAGAAAATATCATTTATCTGGGGGACAGCGCCCGTATGCCCTACGGCGGCAGACCGGTCAGCGAGCTGTGGCCCATCGCGCAGGACAACGTGCGTTTTCTGCTTACCCGGGGCGTGAAGGCCATGATTGTGGCCTGCGGCACCATGGACAGCAACGTGATGCCGGAGATGCGGGACACCATCCCGGTGCCCACCGTGGGCGTCATTGCCCCCACCGCCCGCGCCGCCGCCGCGCTGCCCGCCCCCGCGCTGGGGCTGCTGGCCACCGTGGCCACCATCCGCAGCGGCGTGTTTGAGCGAGCCATCCTGTCCGTCGCGCCGGATAAAACCGTCATCCCCGTGGCCTGCCCCAAGCTGGCCTCGCTGGTGGAGCACGGTCACACCGCCGCGGGGGATCCTCAGCTCCGGGAGGCGCTGGGGGAGTACCTTTCGCCCCTGTGCGCGGCGGGGGTCAGGGACGTGGTGCTGGGCTGCACCCACTATCCGCTGGTGGCGGAGGCCATCCTTGCCGGTCTGGGCGAGGGGGCGACGGTGCTGGACGCGGGAGAATGCGCCGCGCTGGAGCTGCGGGATACCCTGTCCCGCCTGGGCCTGCTCTCGTCGGCGGGAGAGGCGGAGGGTCCCGCCCTGCACGTCACCGGGGACGGGGAAGAATTCCGCGCCGCCGCAGTCATGTTCCTGGGGGAAAGGGATTCCCGGCGGGTCATTCCCACGGTACTTTGACATCCGCCCGGTCATATAGTATAATACCAGCGCCTCCGCAGGGCGGCAGTTCAATTGATTAAATGAGGTTTTCCCGATGAAAGACGTCATCATATCCATCAGCGGCAGCCAAAGCTTCGCTCAGGAGAGCGAGGACACGGTGGAGCTGGTCACAGAGGGCAAATACAGCTACCGGGACGGCCGGGGCGAGCTGAGCTATATGGAGAGTGAGCTCACCGGCATGAAGGGCACCAAAACGTCCTTCGTGTTCACGCCGGAGGAGGTTATCCTCTCCCGGGAGGGCACCCTCACCAGCCGTATGGTGTTCCGGGAGGGAAGGAAAAACACCTTCCTCTACGACACGCCCTACGGCAGCGCCACCATGGGTCTGGATACCCATAAAATAAGCTCCAGCATGGGCCCCCGGGGCGGGGATGTGGAGATTGACTACATCGTCGATTTCGACCATGCCATGGTGGGACGCAATAAATTCCATATCAATGTGAAAGAGCAGGGTGTGAGAGCCGATGTCTGATTTAATGGAGAAAGCAGTTTCCGCGGTAAATGAACAGATTACCGCCGCCTACCACCGGGCGGCCGCAAAGGGCGAGCTGCCCGGCGGCGCGTCGCTCACCGGCAGCGTGGAGGTTCCCAAGGACTCCGCCAACGGCGACCTGGCGGCCAATCACGCCATGGCCGGCGCCCGGGCGCTGCACATGGCTCCCCGAAGAATCGCGGAGCTTCTGATTGCCAATATGGAGCTGGCGGACAGCTGGTTCGTCTCCGCCGAGGCGGCGGGCCCGGGCTTCATCAACTTCCGGCTGGGCAGCCGCTGGTACGGTGACGTGCTTGCCGCCATCCAGGCGGAGGGAGAGAGCTACGGCAGCGGCACGTCTCTTGCCGGGCAGCGCATCATGGTGGAATTTGTTTCCGCCAATCCCACCGGCCCCATGCACATGGGCAATGCCCGGGGCGGCGTGCTGGGCGATACCCTTGCCGAGGTGCTGCACCGGGCGGGGGCGGAGGTCTGGCGGGAATTCTATGTGAATGACGCCGGAAATCAGATCGAAAAGTTTGCCACCTCGCTGGAGGCCCGCTATCAGCAGTTGCTCCATGGTGAGGACGCGGTGGCCTTCCCGGAGGACGGCTACCACGGGGACGATATCAGGGAGCTGGCTGCGCTCTACCGCGCCCAGCGCGGGGACGACCCGGCTCTGCTGCCCGTGGAGCAGCGGAAGGCGGAGCTTGCCGCCTTTGGCCTTGCCCACAATCTGCCCAAGATGAAGGCCGATCTGGAGCGGTATAAGATTCATTACGACCGGTGGTTCTATGAGTCCAGCCTCCACGAGAGCGGCTAT
>CAZCDJ010000112.1:5183-6123 GCA_964497655.1 uncultured Oscillospiraceae bacterium
ATGTGAAGGAAACGGCGGACGAGCTTACCCGGCTGGGCCATACCTATGAGAAGGACGGGGCCCTGTGGCTCCACACCTCCGCCATTCTGGGGGACGCGCTGCGCGCCCAGGGGAAAAGCGAGGAGGACATTGCCCGTCTGGATTTGAAGGACGATGTGCTCTGCCGCGCCAACGGCTTTTACACCTATTTTGCCTCCGACATCGCCTACCACCGGGAGAAATTTGCGGTGCGGGGCTTTGACAGGGTCATCAACATCTGGGGCGCCGATCACCACGGTCATGTGGCCCGGCTGAAGGGGGCCATGGATGCGCTGGGACTGGACGGGGAGCACCGTCTGGACGTGGTTCTGATGCAGCTTGTGAAGCTGATGCGGGACGGCGAGGTGGTGCGCATGTCCAAGCGCACCGGCAAGGCCATCTCCCTCAGCGACCTGCTGGACGAGGTGCCCGTGGACGCGGCCCGGTGGTTCTTCAACACCCGCCCCGACACGCAGATGGACTTCGATCTGGGCCTTGCCGTCCGTGAGGACAGCGAGAACCCGGTGTATTATGTGCAGTATGCCCACGCGCGCATCTGCTCCTTGCTGGCCAATCTGGCGGAGGAGGGACACGCGGTCCCGCCGGCGGACAGTGTGGACGCGTCCCTGCTCTCCACCGAGTACGAGCGGGAGCTGATGAAGCAGCTTGCCGGTCTGCCGGAGGAAATTCGCCGCGCCGCAGCCGCCTACGACCCCAGCCGCATCAACCGCTATGTGATGGAGCTGGCCGCCCGCTTCCATAAGTTCTACACGGCCTGCCGCATTCGGGACGCGGAGAGCGGCGTGCTGGAGGCGCGCCTGGCCCTCAGCGCCTGCACCCGGGATGTGATCGCCGTGTGCCTTGGCATCCTGGGCGTTGCCGCCCCGGAGCGGATGTAAGGAAATATAAAACCGCCGCCCAA
>CAZCDJ010000113.1:0-3250 GCA_964497655.1 uncultured Oscillospiraceae bacterium
GTAATGAGAAGGTTGTGGGTTCGATTCCCACCATCAGCTCCAAGGCCCCGCCGTTCTGGCGGGGCTTTTGCTATATCCGGACGAACAGACGGCAGCACACCGGCAGCCCGCAGCCATCGAAGCCGGCCACACCAACAGCCACGAGCTACCGCGTGCGCATCACCTCGAAGGAGCTGCGGATCCACAAGGGCCCCGGCACCAGCTACGGCATCGCCCAGAACGCGATCGCGCCCGGCGTCTACACCATCGTCGCAGAGAGTTCAGGCACCGGCTCCACCAAGGGCTGGGGAAAGCTCAAGAGCGGCGCCGGCTGGATCTCGCTGGACTTCGCCACAAAAATCTCATAACCCCACCGACGCACGGTACGAAAGAAGGCCGAGCGGATCCCGAAAGGGAAAACCGCCCGGCCTTTTTCTATTTTCCAGAGAAAGGTGGTGAGAAAATGCGCAAAAAAATAAAAGCAGCAGGCCGTCTCCTGTCCAAAGTCGACTGGCCCGCTGCAATTTGTACTGCGCTGACAATACTGCAAATTGCCATCGCTATACATGAAATTATAGCACTAAGCCCGAGAAAAAGCAAGCCGGGCGGCGTCCCTGAACTGCCCGGCTCTGTGCTGCATTCACTTGTCGCTCTCTGCGCTGCTGGCCGGCCGGCGCAGGATCTCCCGAGCCACCTCTTGGGCCGTGGCCTCCCCGGACAGGATCCGGGCGACATCCCGCTCGGTGTGCTCGGTAACTTCGAGGTCTTCGATCCGGGCCGAGGCGAGC
Source organism: uncultured Oscillospiraceae bacterium (assembly GCA_964497655.1). Lineage (GTDB taxonomy): Bacteria > Bacillota > Clostridia > Oscillospirales > Oscillospiraceae > Scatomorpha. The sequence goes on from CAZCDJ010000113.1 coordinate 768, forward strand.
GCATCCCTCACGGCGGGATCTTTCGCCGCGATCTGCCGCAGGCACTCCTCGGTCGTTGCCCTGCCCTCCAGCACCTCCACGCAGCGCTCGCGCATTTGCGGCGTGACAATGAGGCCCTCCATCCTCAGCGAGGCCTCTGCGTTCCTCATGGGCCCGGCGTGCTTATCGCTGGCCATGTCCTACCACTCCTTCAGGCGACCGCTCAGGCGGTCGTTTTCTTTTTCTTCAGCATGGGCTCTGGCTCGGCGCCAACGACGTCGGCAAACTTGTCGCCGATCTGGGCTGCCTTCTCGTCTGCCGAAGCGATGACGTGGGCGTAGATGTTGGCCGTGGTGCTGACTTGAGCGTGGCCCAGTCGGCGGGAGACGACCACGAGAGGCGTACCGTCTGCGATCATGAGGCTCGCGAAGGTATGCCGGAGGCTGTGCACATGGACAGGAGGCAGCCCGCTCCGCTTCACGAAGTCCCCGAACCACTGCGTCAGAGCATCAGGGAAAACGGGCGCCCCGTCGTCACGGGTGAACACGCGTTCGTCGGTATCCTTCCAGAAATCGCCGCAGGCCTCCCTCTGCGCGTCCTGCCACGCCTTGTACTCGATCAGCATGAGGAAGGCCGTCCGGGAGAGCTTCAGCGGCCGGGCCGATGTCTTGTTCTTCGGCGTGTCTTTGTATACGCCTTTCCCGGCTGCATAGTTGGAGGTCTGGACGATCGTGATCGTCTCGCTCTCAAAGTCGACGTCTTTCCAGCGCAGGCCCAGCAACTCACCACGGCGCAGGCCGGAGAGCAGGTCGAAGGTGATCATCGCCCGATACTTGATCGGCTCCTCTTGCAGGAGCTTCAGCAGCCGGCGGGCGTCGGCCTCGTCGAGGTAGAGGGCCTCCTGCTGCTGCATCTTCGGGAGCTGGGCGTTGACGGCCGGATTGTACGGAATGTACCCCCACTTGACGGCCTTCCCGAGGCAGGAGCTTATGATCCGATGATATGAGCGGACTGTGTTCGGGGAGAGCTGCCGATCCGGCTGCTCCAGCCTGAAGGCGTCGGCCTGCTTCAGGCCGAGGGCCCCGCTGATTGCTGCTGCGGTCTCTTTGCTGACCTTGCGGCCGGCGATCGCTATGCGGAGCGTATTGAGCGCTATGCCGGCAGCCTTGCCGAAGGCCGTCCTCGTCTTGCCGGTCTGCTGGATCGCTGTGTCGAGGTCGATCTTGCTGCTGTACTTTTTATCGGCCCGGATCCCGGTCTCCTCGAGGTTTTTATAGAACTCATTGAGGTGGCCCGTGCGGAGGTCTTTGAGTTTGATGTGGCCGATCGCTTGATAAATGCGCTCAAGCCGCTTTTCGTACTCGGTGTAGGTCTTGATCTTGAGCTGCTTCTGAGCGAAGTCCTTCATCCACTTCTCAGCGAACTCCTGAAAGCGGATGCTCCCGTCCTGCGACGTGCCGGCATTAGCCCGCTCCTCAAAGAGAACTTTCTGGCGCTCCAGCTCCTTCGCCTCCTGCCGCGCAGTCATGCCAGCGGGCGGCGTCCATGTGAAGCTCTTGCGGATCTGCTTCCCGCTAATGTCATAGCCGCAGGACACGGTGAGCTTGTAGCTATTCCCTCGCTTTACTGCTGTTGCCATAAATCCCACCTCCTAAAATGGTTTTTCGCCCCGTTCATCGTCTGGCGCTTGCTGCTTTTTAGGTCGGCCCCGGGCCTTCTTCTTGCCGGATCCCGCTGCGAGGATCTCCTTGCTCAGAGCTTCGAGCTCCTTGCTTATGAGCTCCCACTTGTAGCTCTTGTAGAACTGGGCGGCCTTCAGATCGGCGCCCGGCTCTCTTGACAGATGGTCAACAAGCGGGAGAAGAAAGTCTGGGAGCTCCCCGCTGCCGTCACCCAGCGCCAGCACATACGACCGGAGCTCCTCAAAGAACTGCGTCGCACCGTCGGCGGCCAGCACCGCGTCGACGGTACCCAGCAGATCGGCGTCGCAGCCCCGCAGGAAGTCCAGCGCCTTATCGGAGAGGAGCAGGGCCAGCTCGTCGTCGTCAGCCTGCGGCCGCTTATGATCGCTCATGCCGATCAGGTAGTCAGCCGTCACGCCGAAATACTGGGCGAGCTGCGTGATCGTTTCAATGTTCGGCTCCCGGGCGTTTCTCTCATACGCTGCGAGGGTGCCCTGCTTTACGCCGAAGGCTGGATCCTGAGCAATTTGAGCCTGAGTCAGGCCAAGAGCCTCGCGCTGCTCTTTTATTCTATCCCCGATCATGTAGTGCCTCCTTCTTATGAACTGCGTACAGCATACATCAAACTGCGACGTATTCATAATGGGGCATCGTGACGAGGACATGGACTCCTTTGGCGCGATGCTCGGCATAGTCACCTGCGTCCAGTTCATCAACCACAGACCGTTCATGGTGATGCACGGGAGCAACCCCACCATTGACAACGCCTTCAAGAAGCTCAAGGCGGATCAGAGTATGTCGCATATGGTGATAAGCGAGGAC
>CAZCDJ010000113.1:3260-6004 GCA_964497655.1 uncultured Oscillospiraceae bacterium
AGCATACATCAAACTGCGACGAAATGCAAGCATAAAAAATAATTAGCAACGAACTGTTGACAAGCGTGCACGGATGGGATATATTACAGACAACGGCCACATGGCCGAAACCACTCCGACGCCAACAGGCTCCGCTTAGCGGAGACCGCCCGGATCCTTATGTCAGGATCAAACCTACTATGCCCCGTCACATGGTTGACGGATAAGAGCACAGGGGCGTCGGCCTTTGAGATTGTTCACCAAGCCGGGGGCGGCTTGATGCGATCCGAGGGCCGACGCCCCTGTTTTTTTATATTCAGGCTCGGCGGTTTACTCATTTCCCCGGCATTGCCGGGAGGCAGTAAAGGAGTTGACCAAAATGATCAAGGCAAAAGTCGAGCCGCTGAGAGTCTCCAGAATTGAACAGGGCTGGAACTGTGCGGATCTGGCCAGAGAGTGCGGAGCGAACGCAGCTACGATCACCCGCATTGAGAAAGGCGCAGCTACCACGCCGGCGACCGCAAAAAGAATGGCCGACGCGCTGGGAAAGACTGTAACCGAGCTTTTCAGCATCGAGTGAGGAGGTGGAGATCTTGAACGTAACCGAAACCGGGCGCCCGAGCGCTTCACCCGTCCCTCGTATGCGGTACATTGACGCTGCCGTGGCAATGCTAAAGGCATCCGACCCGGAGACGCCGGTCACGGTCTACATGATCCGGCAGCTCGTCGCAGCCGGTAACAACCTCACAGAGCTTAAGGACGCAAAGTTGTCACTCAAAAATCATGGGAACGGCGACGGCTGGGCCGGCAAGGAGGAGGGCGATGTGACCCTCACCCTTGGCAACGCCGTTGCCCCGGACCCTAAAGAGACGGACAGGCCAGCCGTCACTGTTCCCGAAAATGTAACCCACGCAACCCTGGTTATCACAAGCCCTGTGCTTGTGGGGGAGAACTTCAAGACCGGTGCCACCGCAGACAATGGCAAGACCACTGATGTGACGATCTCCGGCAGCAGCAAGCTGCTGATTGTCGACACAGTGGAGATAAGCGGCAGCCTCACGATCAGCACGGATGCCTGCATCGGCAGCAACATAACTGTTGGCGGCAGCTTTGAGCTTTCCAACGGCTGCTCGGTGTACATCGGCAACAGTTCTAGTCACCCCACCCTTCTTGCCTCGGAGATCAAGGGCGTCATTTTGCCCGAGGGCTACTCCATCAAACCCATACCCCATCGCTCGGCGGCACAGTATACCATATATAAGGACGGCGAGACCGAGCCCTACACAGGCCCCATTTTGCTCACAAGCAAGGCTCCCGATGTCCCCATCGGTGGTGGTACAAGCTCTTACATCTTAGGCTTCGAGACAAACGGCGGCAGCGCAATTGGGGCAATCTCCAATGCAAGCGGAACGGTAGTCGATTTGAGTGCCTACAAGCCCACCCGTGAGGGATATGTGTTCGCCGGCTGGTACAGCGATAAGGAGCTGACAGCCAAGGTAAGCTCCGTCACGCTGACCCGTGACACCACGGTCTATGCCAAGTGGACAGCAAAGAGCAGCTTCACCGACGTGCCCGACGATTCCTATTATAAGGAAGCGGTGGATTGGGCGGTGGACAAGGGCGTCACCGGCGGCAAGACCGCCACCACCTTTGACCCCAACGGCGTTTGCACCCGGGCGCAGGCCGTCACCTTCCTGTGGCGTGCCATGGGCAGCCCCGCGCCCACCACAACCGACAATCCCTTTGCCGACGTGAGCGCGGATGCCTATTACTACAAGGCGGTTCTCTGGGCGGTGGAAAAGGGCATCACCGCCGGCACATCCACCACCACCTTCTCCCCGGAGGACGCCGTCACCCGGGCGCAGGCGGTCGCCTTCCTGTGGCGCACAGCGGGCAAACCCGTGGTGAATTACGCAATGGACTTCACCGATGTCCCCGCAGACGCCTACTACACGGAGGCCGTCCGCTGGGCGGTGAGCAAGGGCATCACCTCCGGCATGGCCGCCCACACCTTCGCCCCCGCAGACGGCTGCACCCGCGCCCAGATTGTGACCCTTCTCTGGCGCGCGCACAGCAAATAGACTTGTTACAAACTGCCGGCCGCTCCGTTTGGAGCAGCCGGCAGTTTTTCGCTGGCAATGGCCAGATAATGCCCGAAGATAGTGTCCGCCGTGACGTTCCCGGTGGAGATGGCGGCGGAGGGAAGCTCCTGTGGCAGCGAAAAAAGTTGGGGTACGGAAAGAGCAGCGCCTCGATTTCCGAAATCAGCGTGGCGCAGCGCAGATCGCTATTTTCATCCGCTCACCCCCATATGGAAAAGCATAGTTGAAATCTCCCTGATTTTCAAGCGGACGAAAAAAGAAGGAGCGGCAGTCCCGTGGGACAGCCGCTCCTGAAACCAGATTCGTTTATTTCGCCGGGTGGTCGTACCGCATGAGGATGGCGGCAACCTGTGCGCGGGTGGCGTTGCCCTGGGGCAGCAGAGCGCCCTCCGTGCCCTGCACCAGCCCCTTTTCCACGGCCCAGACCATGGCGGAGAGGGCGTAGTCCGCCACATGGGCGGTGTCGGAGAAGCTGTCCAGCTTGCCGCCGGAGACAGGCGAACCGGCGTAGCGCCAGAGTATGGTGACAAGCTGCTCCCGGGTGATCTCGCCTGTGGGGTCGCTGCCGTCGGTGATGCCCTTACCCATGGCCCAGACCCGGGCCTCCCCGTAGACCTGCTCGCCGAAGAGGGTCTGTCCGTCCAGTCGGCCCAGCACCGTCCA
>CAZCDJ010000114.1:0-6002 GCA_964497655.1 uncultured Oscillospiraceae bacterium
GGGTGCATCCTATGTGAAACAGGTGCATTGTATCAATCGTTTGGTCATTTGCCAGAAAGGCAGAACCCCCGACAGGGGGTTCTGCCTTTCTGCTGTTCCTGCGGCGTTGGGGGTCGAACGGGAGCGGGAGTGAATGACATGCCTGTGGCATGTCAGAGCCGCGACCCGGCCTGCGCCGCGGCGCAGGTCGACCCCCGCCACCGGCACCACGTCGTCGCGCATTGCGCTCCCGCAAAAAAGAACCAGTCTTTTGACTGGTTCTTTTTCTTGTCCGCTCCATGGCTCCTACTTTTCCTCCGCGACCCGCTTCGCTGGGCTCGCGGAGAAGACGCTGGGGGTTCTGCCTTTCTGCTGTTCCTGCGGCGTTGGGGGTCGAACGGGAGCGGGAGTGAATGACATGCCTGTGGCATGTCAGAGTGGCACGGCAAGAGCAGAGCCCTTGCCCTACGGGAACAACGCCCTATACACAGCCCAATGTCCCATTCCCAGCCACGTCGTTTGTCATCCTTCGTCGCTTTGCTCCTCAGGATGACAGGGACGCGGGGGACGGGGGGGTGCGCGGGCGAACACAGTTCGCCCCTACGAGGTGCAGCGCAAGACGGCGGGGACGCGACCCACACGCCACGGTGCATCGCGCAAACCATGGCACGGCAAGAGCAGAGCCCTTGCCCTACGGGAACAACGCCGCGCGGTCAAATCGCCACATCCGTTGCCCACATCGGCTGAGGCCCTCAGCTGAGCACGTCCTCCCGGTGGCGCTGCTGGTACATCAAATCCAGAAACTCCCGGGCGTAGGGCAGAAACTGCCCCGCGTCCATCAGCGCGTGAATCTCGTCCATGGTGGCCCAGCGGGCGTCCATGACCTCCTCCGCCTGCAGGCGCAGCTCACGGAGGGCGGGCGAGGCATTCACCACAAACACATCGTCAAAGCCCCGGGGGAAACTTAGCGTCATGCGGGGTCGGATCCCCGAAAAATCCATGTCCAGCCCCAGCTCCTCCCCCAGCTCCCGCCGGGCGGCCTGCCGGGAATTTTCCCCACGGCGGGCCGCGCCGCCCACGGTCACGTCCCACAGCCCCGGCCAGCCGTGCTTGCACGTCTGCCGCCGCTGAATGAGCATCCGCCCCGCCTCGTCGAACATACACACATGGATCACCAGATGGCAGCGCCCCGGCGGCAGCGGCTCGCCCCGCTGGCCGATCTCCCCGGTGAGGCGGCGTTCCTCATCGTACAGGTCCCATTCCTCTCGCTCCACGAATTCCGCGACGGCGGGGGTCTTGTCCCCATCTCCCATGCTCAGTCCTCCCGGGGACGGTCGGCGTGGCCCTGCTGCTTCATCCAGATCTTCATCACCAGCCGGTGGGGCAGATGCTTCACCAGAAACACCTGACGGCGCACCTGATGCCCCAGAATGGACACGTCCTTGCCCTTCTTATAATCCTTCAGCGCCTTTTTCACCACGTCCGCCGGCTCCCACAGCACGTCGAAGTGGGTGACGGCGCCGTTATCCGTGACCGCGTGGTCGAAGAACTCGGTCTTGACCCAGCCGGGGCAAACCGCCATCACCCGGATGCCCCGGGGCTCCAGCTCCACGTTCAGCGCCCGGGAAAAGCTGAGGATGAAGGCCTTGCTGGCCCCGTAGATGCACTGGTAGGGCACCGGCTGGAAGGCGGACAGGGAGTCCAGATTGATGACCCGCGCCCCCCGGTGCATATAGGGCAGGGTGAGCTGGGTCATGGCCACCACGGCCTTGTCGTTTAAGTCGATCACCGCCAGATTGTCCTCCAGCGGCTTTTCCGTGAACTGGGCGAAGCGCCCGAAGCCCGCCACGTTGCAGAGGGTGGCTACCTCCGGCTTCTCGGCCTCCAGCAGCGCCTTATATTCCTCGAAGCTGGACTTTTCCAGCAGATCCCAAGTGAGGATGCGCGTTCTTGTACGCAGCTCGCCGGATAGCTCCTCCAGCCGCTCCCGCCGCCGGGCGATGATCCAAAGCTCGTCCAGCTGCTCCTCCTTGTCGATGGCCCGGACGAACTCCCGTCCCATGCCCGACGACGCTCCGCTGATGACCGCGATGCGCATATTGACTCCCTCTTTCTCTTAATCTTCTGTCAGCGCGGCAAGCAGAGCCTCCGCGCACCTGACCCCGTCCACGGCGGAGCTGGTGATGCCTCCGGCGTAGCCCGCGCCCTCGCCGCAGGGATAAAGCCCCCGCACCGCGCTCTGGCGCGTCTCGTCCCGGGTGATGCGCACCGGGGAGGAGGAGCGGGTCTCCGGGGCGGTGAGCACCGCCTCCGGCGCGTCGAACCCCCGCAGCCGCCGCCCCAGCTCCGGCAGAGCCTTTGCCATCACGTCCGTCACCTGCCGGGGCAGCACCGCGCGGATATCCCCCCACTTTACCCCCGGCGTATAGGTGGGACGCACGTTTTTCGGCCCCGTACTGGGCTTATTTTTGAGAAAATCCCCCACCGTCTGGGCCGGGGCGAAGTAGTTTTCCCCGCCGCATGAAAAGGCGCGGCGCTCAATCTCCCGCTGCCACTCCACGCCGCCCAGCACACCGGGATAGGGGAAGTCCTCGCTTTTCACCGTGACCAGCAGGGCGCTGTTGGCGTTTTTCCCGTCCCGGGCCGCGTAGCTCATGCCGTTGGTCACCACGCCGCCCGGCTCACTGGCGGCGGCGAACACCTCCCCGCCGGGGCACATACAGAAGGTGTAGGCGCTGCTCCCGTCCGGCAGATGTACGCTGAGGGCGTAGTCCGCCGGGGGCAGCGCGCCCCGGGCAGTGCCGTACTGGGCAAGGTCGATGGCGCTCTGGGCGTGCTCGATGCGCGCCCCCATGGAGAAGGATTTCCGCTCCATGGGTACGCCCAGATCCCGCAGCAGGGCGAAGGTGTCCCGGGCGCTGTGCCCGGTGGCCAGCACCACCTTGTTGCAGTCTATGGCGTATTTTTCGCCGTCTCGCTCCACTTCCACGCCGCGCACGGCGCTATTTTCGATATGAATCCCCACCAGCTTACTGCCGAAGCGCACCTCTCCCCCGTGGGCGAGCACGTCCGCGCGCAGGCGCTGCACCACGTCAATGAGCACGTCGGTGCCGATGTGGGGCTTGGCGTCGTAGGTGACGCTCTCCGGCGCGCCGTGGGCGGCGAACTCCCGCAGCACAAAATTGATGCGCCCGTCGTGGGTGCCGGTGTTCAGCTTTCCGTCGCTGAAGGTGCCCGCGCCCCCCTCGCCGAACTGCACGTTGCACTCCCCATCCAGTGCGCCGCCGGCGCGGAAGGCGTCAATCCTCGCCTTGCGGGTGAGGGCGTCCTCCCCCCGCTCCAGCACGATGGGCCGCGCCCCGGCCCGGGCGAGCACCAGCGCCGCGAACATCCCGGCAGGGCCGAAGCCCACCACCACGGGGCGCTTTAAGGGCGCGTCCACCGCCGGGATGGGGTAGTCCTCCGCCGCCTCCGGCTCATCGGAGCGCAGGGTGACGCCCACGCTGTACAGCCAGTGGAGGTTGCTTTTCCGCCGGGCATCCAACGATTTTTTCAGGATGCGCAGGGCGGAAATCTCCCCCTCGTCCACGCCCAGCTCCGCCGCCGCCAGAGCGGAGAGCGTCCGCTCGTCCCCCTCCGGGGGCAGGATGAGCCCCGTTACTTTTCTCATAGAAGTCTCCCCGCCAGCCGTCCGCTGGCCCATGCCCATTGCAAATTGAAGCCGCCGCAGTCCCCGTCCACGTCCAGCACCTCGCCGCAGGCGTACAGCCCGGGCACAAGGCGGCTGCCCATGGTGCGGGGGTCGAACTCGCCGGTGCGAACGCCCCCGGCTGTGACCTGTGCTGCCCCGAAGCCCTCGGTGCCCCGCACGGGCAGGATGAAGTCCTTGGCGGCGCGGGCCACGGCCCGCAGCTCCCCGTCCGTCAGCTCCCGCAGGGGTCGGTTTCCGTCCACCCCGGCGTATTTCACCACCATGCGGCCCAGCCGGTTGTGCAGCGCCCCGGTGAGCAGGTCACCGCAGGTGAGCTCCCCCGCCCCCCGCTCCCGCCGGGCGCGAAGCAGCGCCTCCGTCTCCTCCGGCGAATAGGCGCGAAGCAGGTCGATGTGCAGCTCCATGGGCGCGTCCCCTGCCGTGCTCACCGCCCGGGACAGGTCGAAGGACGCAGGGCCGGACACGCCCGAGTCGGTGAACAGCAGCTCCCCGGCGGAGGTAAACAGCGTCTCCCTCCCCCGGCGCAGGGTGAGGGCGCAGTCCGCCTTCACGCCCTTCAGCGCCCGGGGATAGGTGTTCTCCGTGGTGATCTGCACCAGCGACGGCCGGAGCGCCGTGCGGCTGTGACCCAGCGCGCCCAGAAGGGCATAGCCGTCCTTCACGCCGCCCAGCTTCTCCCCCGCCATGCCGCCGCAGGCCACAATCACCCTGTCGGCGGCAAGCTCGCCGTCCTGGCCGCGGAGCAAAAAGCCCTCTCCCTGCCGGGCAAGTGACTGCACCGGCCATGGCGCGCGCAGCTCCACTCCGGCGGCGGTGAGGGCAAAGCGCAGCACGTCACAGACGCTGTTGGCGCTGTTGGAGAGGGGGTAGACCCGCCCGCCCTCCTCGGTGACGGTGAGCAGGCCGATGGATTTGAAGAAGTCCAGCGCCGCCGTGGGCGGGAACTGCGAGAGGGCAAAGCGCACGAAGTCCGCGTCCTCCCCGTGGTAGTTCCGGGACGACGCGGTGAGATTTGTCAGGTTGCAGCGACCGTTGCCGGTGGCCATCAGCTTGCGCCCGGGGCGGGTCTGCCGTTCCAGCAGCACCACCCGGTTTTCTCGATCTCCGGCGGCGGTGAGGGCGGCCATCATGCCGCCGGCTCCCCCGCCGATTACGGCAATGGTCCTCATGCGCCTCTCTGGGCGCGCAGCTCAGCCAGAATCTGGGTCAGCAGCTCCGCCTCGGTGGGCGCCTTGGGCTGGGCCTCCGCAGCCGCCGCAGCGGCGGCAGCCTCGGCCTCGGCGGCCTTCTGTGCCTTGGTCTTGGTGAGCTGCTCAATCTTCTCATAGGCCTTGTTGATGGTGCGAACCAGCAGGAAGATCACCAGCGCCATGATGAGGAAATTCAAAATGGAGTTGAGGAAGTTGCCGATCATCAGGCTGCCGCCGCCGGGCAGGGCAATGGCAATGCCGGACAGGTCGGTGCTGCCGCCGGAAAAGAGACCCAGCAGCGGGTTCAGGATATCGGCCACCAGCGAGTCGATGATGGCCTTGAACGCGGCGCCGATGATGACGCCCACGGCCATGTCCATCACGTTGCCCCGGGCGATGAAGGTGCGAAATTCGCTCCAGAACTTGGACTTTTTCTTTGGTTCAGACATACTCTCCGCCTCCGTATGGTAATAGGTTACAGCCCATTATACCACCGCGCTGTCCGGTAGCAAAGACTAAAAAAAGCGCCCGGCGGAACTTTCGTACCGCCGGGTAACTTCAGCTTTCCATCTGCTTTCCCAGAAACGCGGAGACGGTCTGGGCCAGCTTAAATTCCACATCCCCCACGGGGGGCGTATTTTTCGCGGTGACAAACAGCACGCAGCCCATCACGTCGACCTCGGAGATAACGGGGGCGGCCACGGCCACGCAAAAGCCGTCCGCGCCGTCCACCGCGGGGACACAGCTTCCGCCGGTCTCCTGCCGGAAGGTCTTGCGCTGCTCCATAAGCTGCTCCAGCTCGGGGCTGATGCGCTTTTCCAGCAGCTCGCGCTTGGCGCCGCCGGCCACGGCGATCACGGCGTCCCGGTCGCAGACCACGGCGATGGCGTCGGTGGACTTGTGCAGGCTGTCGCAAATCTGCGCGGCAAAGTCGGAAAGCTCTCCGATGGGGGAATACTTTTTGAAGATCACCTCGCCGTCCTTATCCGTGAATATCTCCAGCGGGTCGCCCTCTCGGATTCGCATGGTGCGGCGGATCTCCTTGGGGATGACGACGCGGCCCAGATCGTCTGATTACGTCAAGTAGGTGCAAAAAAATATTTCAGATTCTTCAAAAAGCC
>CAZCDJ010000115.1:0-5959 GCA_964497655.1 uncultured Oscillospiraceae bacterium
TAATATGCCCTTCTAGGGCTAGTGCATACCACCAGTTTAACTGGTGGTTTTGATTCTGTTTGTGGAGGACTCAGTCGTCCACGTCGAAGTTCTCGATGGCGGACTTCTTGGGCTCGGGCTTGGAGTCGCCGTGCTTCACAAACAGCATGGTGACGAAGGCCAGCAGCACGAAGATGCTGCCGTAGGGGAACAGGGAGGTCATGCCCACCCGGTCCATGATGAAGCCGGAGGCGATGGGCGTGATGGTTTGGGCCGCCATGCTGGCGGTGTAGTAGAAGCCGGTGTACTTGCCCACGTCGCCGCCCCGGGACAGCTCCACCACCATGGGGTAGCTGTTCACGTTGATGGTGGCCCAGCCGATACCCGCCGCGGCGAACAGCACGTTCATGATCATTGATGAGGAGCCGGCGTGGATGAAGGAGGCGCAAAGGAAGGCGCTGCCCAGAATGACGATGCCCGCAAGAATGGTCTTTTTCCGGCCGACCTTACTGGCGATGAAGCCAACGGGCAGGTAGGACACGATGGCCGCGCCGGTGGCGATGGTCAGGGTGGCGTTGTAATCCAGGTTGAGCACGCTGCTGGCGTACACGGAGTACTTGCTGGTGACGGCATTGTAGCCGAAGAACCAGAGCACAACGCTGGCGAGAATCAGGAACAGGGAGGTGCGCTCGCCCTTGGAGAGACGGCGGCTCTCGGGGCTCCCAGCCTCCTCCTTCTCCTCCAGCCCGAACTGTACGCTCTCCTCGTGCATCTCCCGCACCAGCTGGGGCTCCTTCACCTTCCACAGGAAGATAAGCAGGCTGCCCAGCATCACGCCGGCCACCACGGCGAAGAACACGGTGTAGCTCATCAGGGCGTTTTCCGCCTTGCCGGTGCCGAACACCGTGCCGAGAATAAGTACAAGAATGCCGCCCGCGCTGCCCATCAGGTTAATGATGGCGTTGGCCTTGCTTCGCAGGGGCTTCATGGTCACGTCCGGCATCAGAGCCACGGCGGGGGAGCGGAAGGTGGCCATGGAGAGCAGCACAACCAGCAAAATGGAGACAAAGAGAATCAAGGGCGTCCGGTTGGCGGCGGTGACGCCGGCGGCGTAAACCTGCCGGGCGGGCACCACATAGTTGGTGTAGTCCGGATTCTTGGCGCCGCTCTCGTCCCGGATGCCGATGGCGGTAAACTCCTCCGGGGAGAATTTATCCTGAATGACCACCGTCTCGCCTGCGGGGGTGGTGATGGTGAGATCAGCGTCGTAAAGGGTGGTCTGGGCGGTGGGATTGTCCACGGCCACGGCGGAGAGACCCTTAATCTGCAGGTCGTCGGCGAAGGACAGCACCAGCAGGAAGCAGGCGGCCATCAAGGTGCCGAAGATGATGAAGGGGGTGCGCCGTCCCCGCTTACTCTTGCATTTGTCGGAGATGGAGCCGAACAGGGGCAGCAGGAACAGGGCCAGCACGTTGTCCAGCGCCATGATAACGCCGCTCCAGCTTTGGGACATACCAAATTTGTCGGTGAGAATTTTGGGGATAATGGTGTCATAGGCCTGCCAGAATACGCAGATCAGGAAGAAAGCAAATCCAACGAACAGTGTCTTTTTGTAATTCAGCTTCATGCGATCCCTCTTTGTCCGGTTTTTTTCAGTCAATATAGATAGTTTAACCTATCTGCCACGGCAATTCAACATTAAATTGACTACCGGGCGGGCATGATGTAAAATAATACTACACCGGAGGTGTTGGTAACATGGAAAGCAGCAAGAGTAAAAAATTGAAAACAGGACTGATCGTCGCGGGCAGCGCTGCCGCGGCCCTTGGCTTTGCCACGTTTTTGGTGGCGCCGGGCTGTGTGGATAAAAAAACCAGAGCCGGCTTCGAGGGGCGCAACTACGCCCACCGTGGCCTGCACAAAATAGACAAAAGCGTGCCGGAAAATTCTCTGCCGGCCTTTGACGCCGCCGCGAAAATCGGCTACGGCGTGGAGCTGGACGTGCACATCACCGCCGACGGACGGCTGGTGGTGTTCCACGACGACACCACCGACCGGGTCTGCGGTGTGGAGGGGCGCATTGAGGACATGACCTGGGCGGAGATTGCCGCCCTGCGCCTGTGCGGCACCGAATACGGCGTGCCGCTGCTCAGCGACGTGCTGGCGGTGATTCGCAACCGCTGCCCCATGATTGTGGAGCTGAAGCGGGGCGGCAATAACCGGGAGCTGTGCCGCAAGACCTATGAGCTGCTGACCCAGTACGGCGGGCGCTACTGCATCGAGAGCTTCGACCCCACCATTGTGCTATGGTTCCGCGTCCACGCGCCCAAGGTGTTGCGGGGACAGCTGGCCTCCAACCCCATTGAGATGGCAAAGGGCACCAGCAAGCTGGCGGCCTTCGCCGTGGGCAATCTGCTGACCAACTTCCTGACCCGGCCCCAGTTCATTGCCTATGGGCTGGAGGGGCGCAAGCCCCTCACCGTCAAATGGTGTGAATTTCTGGGCGCCATGAAGGTGGCCTGGACCTCCCGGGAGTGGAAGAACGAGGAGCATAACGACGCGGTGATCTTCCAGTTCTACCGCCCCCGCGTCAAGTATAAATAAACAAAAACGCCGCGCGCAGCGACGCGGGCGAATCGAACTGGTTCAAAGACGGCGGCCATGAGACAGGATCATGGCCGCCGTTATCATAGTGACACGGCTGACTCATCCTCAGGCGAAAGACAAAAGGATTGCGACGGGAGGAAGGAACGAAGATGTGCGTAGGGGATTCGAACGCGGCACAGATTACTGAACTGGTGGGATTATTTCATATCGATCCGGCAAAAGCCGAAATCGTGCCGGCCATCCGGGAGGAGGACGGCTCTCCGTATGAGGTGTGGTATGTAAACTGCGGCAGCGAGCGCTATGTCCTCAAGAAGGCCAAGGAGTATGAGCGGGCCGTTTATACCGCCTTCCTTTCCGATCTTTCAGAGGCCGTTCCCAAGTGCTGCGGCTTTGTGCGCCGCGAGGGAGACGACTATTTTTTGATGGAGTATGCCCGGGGCGAGACGCTCAGCAGGTGCAGCAGGGAGAAGCTGGTCAAGGCATTGGACGCGCTGATCTTTTTGCAGGACAGGTACTGGAACAACCGGGACAAGGCGGACGTGGGGTTTACCTTCGAGAAGAGCCTGCCGGAACGGATGGGGCGCGGGGATTGCCTGAAGGACGCGGCTGCGCGGAAGGCTTACCGGCTTTTTCGGGAACGATATGCGGTGCTTCCAAGAACTCTGTGCCACGATGATCTGCTGCCCTTCAATGTGCTGGTATCGGAAGAAAAAGCCACCATCATTGATTGGGAATTTGCCGGAATATTGCCGTATCTCACCTCCCTCGCACGGCTGATCGCCCACGGTCAGGAGGATCCGGACGCGTTCTTCTACATGAGGGACGAGGATAAGCAGTTCGCAATCCGGTACTATTATGACCATTTGGTCAAGGGAAAGGGCATCCCCTGGGCGGACTACCGGAGAGACCTTCAGCTATTCTTGCTGTTTGAATACTGCGAATGGATCCAGCGCGATTCCCGGTCTGAGCTGTCGGCCTATTACCAAAACGAGGTAAAAAAACTGTTAAGGATGGAGCCGGTTTGTTGACCGCAGGTGCGTTTTTTGATATGATACCACACAAATTACCGAAAGGCAGATGATTATTTCTGGACGACCCCCTTTTGTGGCCGCTTGTGTTACAGGTGCTTCTGATCGCGTGCAACGCGGTTTTTGCCTGTGCAGAAATCGCGGTCATCTCCATGAACGACGCGCGGCTGAGCCATCTGGCCGCCGAGGGCAACAAACGCGCCCTGCGCCTGAAGGCCCTCACCAGTCAGCCGGCCCGCTTTCTTGCCACCATTCAGGTGGCCATCACCCTCAGCGGCTTTCTGGGCAGCGCCTTCGCGGCGGATAACTTTTCCGGCCGTATTGTCACCGCGCTCCTTGCCGCAGGCGTGACCATTCCGGCCAAGACGCTGGACACCATCTGCGTCATCCTCATCACCCTGATCCTCTCCTACTTTACGCTGGTGTTCGGCGAGCTGGTGCCCAAGCGGCTGGCCATGAAAAATGCCGAGAAGCTGGCGCTGGGGATGTCGGGGCTGATCACCTTCATCTCCAAGGCCTTCGCCCCCCTTGTCTGGCTGCTCACCAAATCCACCGACGGCGTGCTGCGGCTGCTGGGCGTGGACCCTGCGGCGGAGAATGATGCGGTCACCGAGGAGGAGATCCGCATGATGATTGACGAGGGCATTGAGAGCGGCGCCATCGACCCGGAGGAGAAGCGGATGCTCACCAACGTGTTCGAATTTGACGACGCGGCGGTGGGGGATATCGCCACCCACCGTACCCGGGTGGATATGCTGGACATGGAGGACGGGGACGAGGTCTGGAGCGAGCAAATCCACGACAAACGCCACTCCTTCTATCCCGTGTGCGAGGGCAGCCCCGATCGGATCGTGGGCGTGCTGGACGCGAAAAGCTGGTTTCGTCTGGAGGATCGCAGCCGGGAGAGCGCCATGGCCTACGCCGTGGAGAAGCCGTATTTTGTGCAGGAGTCCATGAAGGCGGACGTGCTGTTTGCCAATATGAAGCGTCGCCGCTGCCACTTTGCCGTGGTGCTGGATATGTACGGCGGCGTGGCCGGCATCATCACCATGAACGATCTGGTGGAGGAAATCGTGGGCGATCTGCCCGACGATTCCGACACGGTGGAATAACATAGAAATCCCCCGTGAGCCAACCGGCCCGCGGGGGATTATTCGCAGCGTTAGTGTTCCAGGAATTCCGCCAGCTCCGCCACATCGGCCATCACATAGTCGGCTCTGGTCTCGGAGGCGTCCCGCAGCTCCGCTGTGGTCTCGCCGCTCATCACCAGCACGCTCACCGCGCCGGCGTTCACCGCGACCTTGATGTCCGTGTACAGCCGGTCGCCCACGCAGCAGATTCGCTCATTGGGCACACCGGTCATGCGAGAGATTATGTCAACCATATTCCGGTTGGGCTTGCCGATATACAGGGGCGTCACGCCGCTGCTGGCAGTGAGCAGGGCGCAGATGCTGCCGCAGTCGGGCAATACCTCGCCTCTGGGCATGGGGCAGACCCAGTCCGGGTTGGCGGCGATGAAGGGCGCGCCCCGGCGGAGGAAATGCACCGCCCTGTCCAGCTTCTCGTAGGTGAGCGTGGTATCGAAGCCCACGCACACCACCTGGGCGTCGTCCTCCCCGGTGAGGGGTACGCCGTAGCTTGAAAGCTCCCGCTCAAAGGCGGGGGTGCCCACCGGATAGACCCGCTGTCCCGGGAAATTCTCGTTGAGATAGCGGGCGGTGGCCATGCCGGAGGTGAACACGTTCTTCTCCTCGCAGGGGAAGCCAAGTCCCAGCAGTCGGTTTACATAATCTATTCCCGCCCGGGAGGAATTGTTGGTCAGATAGATGTAGTCCCGCCCGGTGCGGGCGAGGGTGCGGATAAAATCCACCGCGCCGGGGAACACGTCGTCCCCCAGATACAGGGTGCCGTCCATGTCCAGCAGAAAGAGGCTGCAATTTCTCAGCTTTTCGTAATCCATTCGTCCAACCCTTACTCGTCAAAGTCTTCCGGCAGGAAGGTCATCAGGTCGTCCTTGGTGGGGCATTCCATGGCGGCCACACGATTGGACTGGCGCACCACCGCGTCCTCAAAGCGGTTACGCACGTCCCGCCCGTTGCCGAAGTTCGCGTCCCTGTGCTGATAGAGGCTCTCGAACAGCTCCCGGGATTTTTTCTCGGACGCCTCCGTGAGCTTGTAGCCGTTTTTCTCACACTGCTTCAGGAACATGGTCATCAGCTGCTCCCCGTCGTAGTCGGGGAAGTAGATGTACTTGTTGAAGCGGCTCTCCAAACCCGGGTTGCTGGTGAGGAAGCCCTTCATGGGCTCGTCGTAGCCGGCCACCACCACCACCAGCTCGTCCCGGT